>JALYZG010000320.1 GCA_030948965.1 Candidatus Dormiibacterota bacterium
AGGATCTCCTTCGGGTCGGCGCCCAGAAGACCCCGCAGGATCTCCTGGTAGACGGAGCGGAAATCGACGCTGTAGCGCAGGTTGCCGGTGGCGTCGAGGCTGGTGAGGCTCGGCGTCTGCCCGTAGATTCCGCCTTTCACCGGGTCCCCGATCAGGAAGACGGGCGACGCCGCGCCGTGGTCGGTGCCGACCGACGCGTTCTCCTTCGGCCGCCGCCCGAACTCGGACCAGGTTGCGATCATGACCCGATCGGCCACGCCGTGGGCGGTGAGGTCCTGATGAAAGGCGCTGACCGCCGAGTCCAGGTAGCCCATCAGGTCGTCATGACGGGTGAGCTCGGTGTAGTGGGTGTCGAAGCCGCCGAGCGTCACGTGCAGGAGCTTGACCCCCGTCCCAGTCGTGATCAGCTCAGCCGCCAGCTGCAGGGCCGCGGCGAGCTGGTTCTGGGAGCTGTAGACGAGGCGCTGCGAATCCGAGTAAGTGGCCATCGGCGTGTAGTTGGAGATGGCCGTCTTGAGCTCGGTGATGCCGGTCTGGGCCGAGGCCATGGCTGTGTCGAAGAGGGCTCCGTAGATGCCGGGCGTGCCCCGGTAGAGGGCGCCGACTGCCGCCTCCACCTCGCTGCCCCCGTTGAAGCCGAACGTCTTCTGGTTGGAGATGACCGTCAGGGTGGCCTGCAGGTCGCGCAACGCCCCCGGCACGTCGGTCGCGCCGCAGGCGCACGCGGTGAGGGGATGGCCGAAGCTGTCGTAGTTCTTCGCCAGCGTCCGCCCCAGCCAGCCGTCGACCTGGCGCCGGGTGGGGTCGCCGGTCTCCCAGATGCGGATCGATTCGAAGTGCGAGAAGCTGGGGTTGGGGTAACCGACGCCCTCGACCACTGCGACCTTGCCCTGGTCGTAGAGCGCCTTCAACCCCTTGAGGTTCTGGTTCAGCCCGAGCTCAGCGGTGATCGGCAGGGCCGTGGGCATGGACATCGCGGCCAGCTTGGGCCGGAGATCGTGCAGCGCCGGGTCGGCGATCGGGACCACCGTACGCAGGCCGTCGTTGCCACCGGCGAGCTGGATCATGACGAGCACGCGGTCGTTCTGGACGCCCCCGGCGCGCGCCGCGTAGACCGCCCGCGCGAACGCGTCGGGCACGGCCGCATAGCCAGCCGCCAGGCCCGAGGCGCCGGCCCCGAAAACCAGGCCCGCCTTGAGGAACGACCGCCGGTCGAGCCTGTTGATGCCGATCTCTGTCTTCATCTATGAAGCTCCTACTTGAGCTGGAATTCGGGGGAGGCGAGGGCCACGAACCAGCGCTCCTGGTCGGTCCGGGCCTCCATCAGAAGCTGCGCCGTCGCGGGCCCGAGCACCCCGTCCACGTGCGCCGGCGCGCCGGCACCGGCGGGCAGCGAGGACGTTTGGCGCAGGGCCGCCGACACGAAGTTGACTCGGGCCACGACTGTGTTGGAGGAGATCCAGGCCTCGTTGTTGGGCCAACCGCCCACGTCGGGCGGATCGAACAGCACCTGGCCCTGGTCGTGGGCGGCGGCGACGGCCAGGCGTGACAGGTTCGTGGCGCCGAGCGCCTTCAGCGTGTGGACCATGAACTCCACCGGGGACTTGACGAGCGCGCGGTAGCTGGAGTCGGCGCTGAACTGCGGGCTGCGGAAGAGGTTCCGGAGCAGGGTCTTCACGTCGTAGCCACTGCTCTTGAAGCCGGCCGCCAGGTCTTTGACCGTGGCCGGGTCGGGCCGCGTGGCCAGGAAGTGCTGAGCCACCTTCTGGGCGATGAACGGCGCCACCGCCGGCTGGGCCAGGATCTGGCCCAGGACGCCGTTCGTGTCCCAGGTCAGCGTCCGTCCCAGGAAGCGCGCAGTGCCTTTGTAAGTGCGGCGGGAGTTGAGATGGCCGCTCATCTGCGTGGCGAACAGCGGATAGCGGCGCGTGACCCCGTTCTTGGCATCGACGGCGACGGTCACCGTGCTCGTCGGAGTCGGCTCCTGCCAACCGGCCAGTCCCTTCGCCGCAGCCCGGACATCGTCCTCCGTGTAGTTGCCGGGGCCCATCGTGAACAGCTCCATCAGCTCGCGGGAGTAGTTCTCGTTGGGATTGGCGCCGGTGCTGACGCCGAGGTCGAGGTAGCGGAGCATCGCCGGATCGGCGGTGACCCGGCGCAGCATGTCGGGCAGCGAGGAGAGGGCCATATCGCGCCAGGTCAGGTTCTGCCAGTAGATGTAGGGCGTCTGCGCGCCCACCTTGCGGTAGTCGCTGGTGAAGTGGTTGTGCCAGAAGAGCGTCATCTTCTCCGCGAACGGAGTCGATGTTTGGAGGATGTGGTCGACCCACCACTGCTGCAGGCTGGCGGCGTTGATGCCGTAGCCGTTTGTGAGCTGGTAAGTCGGAGGTGCCTCGGGTTTGGTCTCGAGCAGGCGGTCGACGGTCTTGTCGAAACCATCGGACCGCGCCTGCTCCAGTTCCGCCGCCGCGGCGCCGAACGTGGTCCGGCGGAGCAGCTGCGCCACTCGGGCGGATTCCGAACCCAATGGTGACTCCCAACCGGAACCGCTGTCCGTCAGGCCGGCGGCACGCTCCAAGGCGCCGTCCAGCCCGAGAAGCCGGACGGCGGCTACCACGGCGCCCCCCGCGACGGCGGCGCCGAGAACAGTGCGCCGGTTGACGAGCCGGCCGCGGCCGGGCGCGGCCGGGAGACTGGGGGAGGCGGAATCGATAGGAGCGGCGAGGCTCATGGCGAGAGTCAACCGCGGCCGTACGGCGACCCGATCACGCGCCTGTCAAGGCTTTGTAAGCCAAGTCCTCGCGTCGTCCCCTCTCCCTTCCGGGGAAGGTTCGGGAGGTGGTCCGAGAATGAACCTACGCGATCATGTCGTGATGCGCCTGGACATCCCCACGCCCGGGCTGGTGGTGCTTGTGGGGCCAGCCGGGTCCGGCAAGTCGACCTTTGCCACGCGCCATTTCCGTCCCACCGAAGTCGTCTCCTCAGACTTCTACCGCGCCGCAGTGGCGGACGACCCGGGCGACCAGCGAGCCAGCGCCGCCGCTTTCCGGGTGCTCTACCTGGTGCTGGACGAGCGACTGCGCCGGGGCCGGCTCGCGGTCGCCGATGCGACCAGCCTCACGCCCTGGTCGCGGGCCCAGCTGCTCGACATCGCGCGGCGCCGGCGGCTTCCAGCCGCGGCGATCGTCCTCGCCCTGCCGCTCGCGGTCTGCCTCGGGCGCGACCGCGCGCGCAGTCCGGACAGCGTCGGCGAAAGGGTGGTACGCCGCCAGTACCGGTTGCTCCCGGCCGCGCTGGCCGCGGTGAACGACGAGGGCTTCGCGGCGGTTTGGGTGCTGGATTCGGAGGCCGCGGTGGCCGCGACAACGGTCAGTGCCAGGCGCAGGCCATGCGCTTGATGCCATGGATGAAGTTCGACTGCAGGCGCGCCGGCTCCCCCGTGATCCGCATCGCGGGCAGCCGGCGGCGGATCTCGTCGAACATCACGGCGATCTCGCGCCGCGCCAGGCTGGCGCCGAGGCAGAAGTGGGGGCCGCCACCGCCGAAGCCGAGGTGGACGTTCGGCCAGCGCTGGACGTCGAAGCGATACGGATCCTGGAACTGATCCTCGTCCCGATTCGCCGACGTGTACCAGAGCACGACCTTGTCGCCCTCGCGGATCCGCACCCCCCGCAGCTCCACGTCGCGGGTCGCCGTCCGCCGGAAGTGCATGACCGGCGTCGCCCAGCGCACGACCTCCTCCACCGCGGCCGGGGTCCGGGGCGCCATGGCCTCGAACCAGGCGCGGCGCTGGTCGGGATGGTCGGTCAGAGCCTTCATGCCGTGGCTGATCGCGTTGCGGGTGGTCTCGTTGCCGGCCACCACCAGCAGGATGAAGAAGGATCCGAGCTCGGCCGGGGTCAGTCGCTCGCCGTCCACCTCGGCCTGCATGAGCGCCGTCGTGATGTCCTCACGCGGGTTCTGGGCCCGCTCTTCGGCCAGGTTCTGGGCGTACTCGAAGATCGCGTAGCTGGTCTGGAGCAGGGAGTCGAACGTGCCGCCGTAGTCCGGGTCGCCGGCACCCAGGATGATGTTGCTCCAGGTGAAGATCTGGCGCTCATCCGCGCGGGGCACGCCCATCATCTCGCAGATGACCCGGAGCGGCAGAGCGGCCGCCACCTCTTCCACGAAGTCGCATTCGCCGGCCGGAAACCTCTCCAGCAGGCCGTCGACGAGGCCTTCCGCGACCTCCCGGACCCAATCCTCGACCTGTCGTACCATGCGCGGCGTGAAGCCCCGCTGGACCAGGCCGCGGAGGCGAGCGTGGCGGGGATCGTCCAGGGCCAGCATGGAGCCGTAGAACTCGGCGATCGCCGGCGGCTGGTCGGGGATGATGAAGCCGTCGCCGGAGCGGAAGATCTCAGGATGCCGGCTGGCGTAGGCGACGTCCTCGTACCGCGTCATCGCCCAGTAGCCCGGGCCGACCGGGAAGCCCTCGAACTCCAGCTCGTGAAAGAATCGGACCGGGTCCTCGCGGCGCAGGGCCGCGAAACCGGCGTCGCGGACGCTGTCCGGCGCCTCGCCTCCCAGAACGAGGCGGCGCCAAGGTCAACATCGTTGACCTTCATCGCCTCCGTCGAAGTCTCCTTCTCATCGGGGGATGGTAGGCCACTGGCGGTTTCCCAGGCGATTCCCAGCCCGCGCCCAGCCTCGTGGCCCACATTCTGGAGGCGTGAGGCAGGTGTCGCGATGAGGAAGGCAGTGCTGGTCACGGTGGCGACCGGCGTGGTCGTCCTGCTGGCCGCGGGCGCCGCCTACGCCTACTTCTTC
>JALYZG010000062.1 GCA_030948965.1 Candidatus Dormiibacterota bacterium
GAGTTCGACCGCCTCCTCGAAGGGGAGCCGACAGATCAGCCTGAGATGCTCTTTGAGGAGGTAAGCGCGGTAGAGCCGGTGATTCACACGTGCGACCCAGGCCAGGTTGCGCTGCTGGCTGTCAGTGAGATCGTCGGCGTTCTTCGAAAGCGCCCAGCGGCTGTATCCACGATCAGGTCCTACTCTTCGAAGCGGGCATCCTCAATGAGCACCTGCTCGACGGCCAACAGGCGTCGCCATACACTCGAAGTCCGCACGTCGTTCCCTCCACGAAACCGAGCCGCTGGACCTCGGTCGGAATCGTATTCGGAGCGGCGCGCGCCTCAGTTCATGGCCGACTCACGTCGACCCACGGACAGTGCAGGAGACCCGTTTTAGTGAGCACCTGGTGGCTTCGAGTCTATTGACTCTGAACCTATTTCTGATAGAATACGAACATGCGTTCGGCAGTGGTCCAACAGTCAGGCGGGATCAGTCCGGAACTGTACGTTCAGCCGCCGTTCTCCGCCATCGAGCAGGGACTCTTCCTGATCGACGAGGACGGACCCGACCATTTGTCGCCAAAGGCCCTCCGTGCCGACCTGCAATGGTTTGCCAAGATCCGCAATGAGTTGGAGGCCGTGAGCGCGCGCTGGCTGGCGGCGTTGGACCGGCGCGAGCAGCAGGCCAGCCCGGACCCCTTCGGGTCGTGCACTCAGTGGCTGCACGACGCCCTCCACCTCACATCCAACGGCGCCTACGCCCAGGTCCGGACGGCCCGCCAGCTGAGCCGCATGCCCGCCACCGCGGGTGCGTTCCGGCGGGGTGAGGTCACCTTCCAGCAGGTGGCGGTGATCTGCCGGGCGGTGGAGGAGGCGCCGAAGACCTGCCTCGGGGCCGCGGAGACGGAGTCGGAGCTGCTGGCGGCGGCGCGGCGGATGGACCCGCAGGAGCTGCACAGCCAGTGGTGGCGCCTGCGCTACGAGGCCGACCAGGCCGCCGGCGTGGAGGCGGAGGCCGAGCTCCACCGTCGCCGCTGGCTGCGGCTGCGCCAGACCTGGACCGGGAGCTACCGGCTCGACGGCGAGCTGGACGCGGAGGGCGGCACGACCTTGAAGACGGCCCTGCAGGGCCTCCTCAAGCCGCCCGCGGCAGACGATCAGCGCAGTCCCGACCAGCGCCGGGCCGACGCCCTGGTCGAGCTGGCCGGGCACCGCCTGGCGGCGGGCGATTTGCCTGAGCGCGGCGGCGACCGGCCCCACCTGTCCGTGGTGGCCCAGCTCTCGGCCCTGCGCCTGGAGCCGGGCTCATCCCTGGCCGAGCTGGACTGGGGCGCCCTGGTGACGGGCGAGACCGCCCGGCGCATCGGCTGTGACGCCTGGATCACGCCGGTCCTGGTCGGCCCCACGGGCGACATCCTCCATGTCGGGCGCCGCTGCCGGTCCACACCCACCCGCCTGCGCCAGGCCGCCAATGTGCGCGACCGCACCTGCCAATCGCCTGGCTGCCTGGTCCCGGCACAATACTGTCAGCCGCACCACGTGCGGCACTGGGCAGACGGTGGGAGAACTGACCTGGACAATCTCCGCCTCTACTGTGATCACCATCATCGGTTGCTGCACCCCGAGAATGATCGCCATCGGCGCCAGCCAGGCGGCGGCAATGGCGTGCCCGGCCCCGACGTGACTGCGACGACTGCGAGCTGTACCATCGCCGCGTGACCAACCCGGACCGCGCTGAAGGGGCTGCAGGGTCCAGCCCTCGAGTCGATACTCATAATCTATGATGATCATAGCCATCTACTATAGTAAACTGCGTGGAAATGTCAAGTCCGGAGTCCAACGCCGCGCCAGAGCCGCCGGATCCGGCCGCGGCCCTACGGACGGCGCACAACGCCAGTACTGGATTCCTTCTCGCCCGAGTTGGCGGCGAATCGCGCAAGTGGTTCACGCAGTCGCTCCTCAGGCACGGCCTCAGGACCTCTCACTACGGTGTTCTGATGGCGCTCTCCGGCGTCGGGCCGATGTCCCAGCAGGAACTCGCTGAGCTCATCGGTGTCGACCCGCGCAACCTGGTCGGTGTCATCGACCTGCTGCAGGAGAGACGGCTGCTCGAGCGGGAGCCCGACCCGACGGACCGCCGGCGTCACGCGGTGAAGCTGACCCGGTCGGGGCGGCGCCTTCTCGTCAACCTGCGCCGGGATGGCGAGCTGCTCGAGCAGCTGATGCTCGCGGTCCTGGACCCTGCGGAACGCGCGACTTTGCACCAGCTGCTGCTGCGGCTCCTGCCCGTGGTCTCCGGCAAAGAGGAGCTGGATTGAGGTCCGGGAGCAAAGCGATCGCCGGCGGCGTGGACCCGTCGGCGTCGGCCAACGCCCTGGAGAGCTGGTTTCTCGTGTGTGGCGAGCGCGGCAATGAGTTCACTGCGCTTGACCGGCGACGTCCGGAGGGGCTGGCCTGGAGCACTGGCAACAGCGTCGAAACGCTCGTGCACGGCGGCACCTATTTCCGCCGGCTGTGGGCAGCCGTCCGTGACCTGGGCTCAGGCGACCAGCTGTATTTCACCGACTGGCGCGGCGACCCGAACCAGCTCCTGGCTGACGGTCCCGATTCCTCCGTGGCAGCCGTCTTCGCCGCCGCCGCCCGCCGGGGCGTGGCGGTCAAGGGATTGGTCTGGCGATCACACCTGGACAGACTCGGCTTCAGCGCCAAGGAGAACCGCCACCTCGGAGAACAGCTGAACTCAGCCGGAGCCGAGGTTCTCCTCGACCAGCGCGTGCGGTTGGGTGGCTCGCATCACCAAAAGCTCGTCGTCATCCGCCACAGCGAGAAGACAACGGACGATGTTGCCTTCGTGGGCGGCATCGACCTCTGCCACAGCCGGCGCGACGACGCGGACCATCGCGGCGACCGGCAGCGCCAGGCGATGGCGTCCGTCTATGGAGCCCGACCGCCCTGGCATGACGCCCAGCTCGCCATCCAGGGGCCGGCGGTCGGGGACCTGGAATTCTGCTTCCGCGAACGTTGGGATGACCGGAGCCCGCTCAGTCGCGATCCGCTCGGGATCCTGCATGACCTGCTTCGCCGTACGGATCGTAAGGCCAGCGCCCTGCGCCCGATTCCGGCCGATCCCTCGCCGTGTGGAACGCACGCGGTCCAGGTTCTGCGCACGTACGGGCGCCGGCGCAGGGGCTATCCGTTTGCTCCCGAGGGCGAGCGGAGCGTCGCTCGCGGACTGCGGAAGGCGATTGGAAGAGGGCGCCGGCTCATCTACCTGGAGGACCAGTTCCTCTGGTCGACGGAGGTGGCGAGGACGTTCGCGGAAGCCTTGGTGGCGTCTCCCTCGCTTCACGTCATCGCCGTGGTGCCGAGATTCTTCGACCAGGCCGGAGCTCTTACGTTGCCGCCGAACTTGGTGGGCCGGGAGGAGGCACTGCGGGTCCTGCTGGATGCGGCCGGCGATCGTGTCGCCGTCTACGATCTCGAGAACCGCGACGGCATCCCGGTCTACGTGCACGCCAAGATCTGCGTCATCGACGACGTCTGGGCATCAGTCGGATCCGACAACCTCAATCGGAGGTCCTGGAGCACTGACTCAGAGATCGCATGCGCGGTGATGGACGCGACCCCGGATCTTCGGGAGCCCGTCGATCCGGCCGGCTTCGGCGACGGCGCGCGGAGATTCGCGCGCGATCTCCGGCTGCAGCTGTGGCGTGAGCATCTCGGGCGGGCGGACGGTGACGATCAGGACCTGATCGATCCCCTGCTGGGGGCGGCGACGTTCAAAGAGACAGCGATGACCCTGGACCGGTGGCACCAGGGCGGACGGCGAGGGGAACGGCCGCCGGGGCAGGTGAGGCCGCACGCGTTCATGCCTTTGTCACGCGTGACCAGGCTCTGGGCAGGCCCGCTGTATCGAGCGGTCTACGACCCCGATACGCGGGCTTCCGCCCAGCGGCGAGCTGGGGACTGGTGAGGCGCGGGCCTCCGGGCGCTAACCGAGACCCGATATGTCGCGATGCAGCGCGAGCAGATTGGGCACCGTTTCCGGGGGTCGCCGACCAAACCCGCATTCGGTGGCGATGCCGAAGTCGGTGACCACCGTCTTCGCCGCCGCCAGCCGCCGCTGCGCACCCTCGGCGCCGTCCGTCAGGTGGACCAGGCCGAGGTAGAGCTCGGTCCCGGGTGGGAGACGCAGGTCGCGGAGAGGGGCGAAGTAGGCCGCGTCGTCCCGATCCCTCGGCACCGGCATGTGGACCCATGCGACCGGCCGCTGGATCGCTGCCGTCAGCTCGTTGGCGAAGCGCACCAAGAGCCCTGTGTCCCGAGGCTCGACGACGTGCTTGTGGCCCGGGTCCCCGTAGCACAGATGCAGCCCGAGCTCCACGCCGGCCGGGATCGGCGCACTGATACGGGCGATCGCGGCCACCAAGCCCGGCATCGGGAACTGCGCGGCCATGGCCGGGTCCTCCAGGATGAAGACGATCTCAGCGGCGACGTCCCACTGGATGGCGAGATCCTCGTGCGGGATGCCGGCGACGATCTCCGCGACCTCCTGGCTCAGCCGCTGTTCGTACTTCGGCCAGATCGCGGCGATCGATCCCGGGTCGCTGAACGAGAGGACGACCGCGAGCGGTGTCGGCAGGCTGACCTGGAACCGAGTGCCGGGCGCGATCCGGCCCGCCGTCCGGGCCGCTTTGAACTCCTCGTAGGAGGCGAGGGCGCTGGCCGCGTAGCCGAGCGCGCCGAACCTGACCGCATCGGCACCGTTTTCTGGCACCCGGTAGAGCTGGAACAGGTAGCCGCCCTGCAGCGGACGCGTGCCTCCCGGCTGGAGCCCGGGCGTCCGCGCGAACACCTCGCCCTGCCAGACGATCCAGTCCTTGCGGCTGCCGGTCTCGCCGTCCGGAACCCGCTTCACCAGCCCGCCGAGCGCGTCGCCGACCGCGTCGAAGACGGCTGTGGAGGATTCGAGCGGGACGCTGCCGACAAGCAGTACGGGACGTGCCTCAGCCATTTGACAACTGATGGTACAGGCGGGGTGGGATGATTCCCGGACTGGACAACATGAGCTCGGTGAGGCATCGCGGGACGAAGCTGGCAGAGGCCGACTCGGCAGCCGGCGGCGGAGACTGGGTGAAGGCCCGCGGCATCTACTCCGCCCTGGTGGATTCCGACCTGAAGCCGCCTGGCCAGCTGCTCGAGCGGCTTGCGGGTTCCGAGCAACGGCTGGGCGCCTTCATGGACTCGTGCCGAACACTGGAACGCGCTTACGGGGCGTTCGTCGACGAGGGCGACAACCTGTCGGCGGTCCGCGCCACCACGCGCATCGCCGGGATCCGAATGATGTTCGGCGATCGCCCTGGAGGCATGGCCTGGGAGAAACGGGGCTGGCATCATCTCGCCGGTGTCGGGCCCTGTGTCGAGCGCGGCTACCATGCTGTCGCGTTTGTCGGCTGCGACGTCCACGATCCGAGGAGCCTCCTCAAGCAGGCGGACCTGGCCCTGGGAATCGCCCAGGAGTTCCAGGACCGCGAGCTCGAGCTGCGGGCGCTGGGTGACAAGGGACTCGCTCTGGTCTGCCAGGGCCAGGTGGACGAGGGCTTCGCGCTGCTCGACGAGGTGATGGTGGGCATAACCGCCGGTGAGATCGCGGACGCCCAGATGCGAGGCGTCACACTGTGCGCCCTGATATCCGCCTGTGAGCGCGCCGGCGACCACGATCGTGCCGAACAGTGGGGCCGCACGATCGAGGAGAACCCGCGGCTGCAGGAGATGGGGATCCAGGTCACCCATTGCCAGATCGCCTACGGCGCCCTGGACGCCATGAGAGGGCGAATGGACAGCGCCGAAGCCCGCCTCCTGGAGGCCATGGAGGCCCGCGCGACGACGCGGTATCACAGTGCCTCGTCGAGAGCGAAACTGGCCGAGCTACGCATCCGGCAGGGCCGCTACGACGATGCGGCGGAGCTGCTCCAGGGCTACGAGGATGAGTTCGAGGCTGCCCAGGCCCTGGCCAGCTTGAGCGTCGCACTCGGAGACCATGGCCGGGGGGCGGCATTGCTGCGTGCCTACACCCGCGGTCTCGGCACCGATCTCATGCGCCTCGGCCCGGCGCTGGCCCTATTGGTGGAGCTGGAGCTGCGCCGCGGCGACCTGGCCGCGGCGGCTCGCGCCGCGCAGCGCCTGGTTGCCCTCGAGGGAGCGTGCAACAGCAATGAGATCCGGGCTCTGGCGCGTCTGGCGTCAGCCCGCATCGCCATTCACAGGGGGGATGGCCCTCGCGCCATCGAAGAGCTGGAGACCGCATTGACGCTCCTCCTTCATCGCGACCGGCCCCTGCTCACCGCGCACATACGCCTGGAGCTGGCGCGGGCGCTGGCGAGATCCGGCGAGAAGGCAGCGGCCGCCGTCGAAGCAGAGGCGGCACTCGCGACCTTCCACCGGCTCGCGGTGGCCCCGGACATCAATGCCGGCGAAGATTTCATGGCGGGTCTCGGCAGCGATGCCGGCGGCCACGCCAGTGACCGGGGCGAAGGGGCCCCGGGCCTGAGCACGGGAGGCGGCGAGACGCTGACCCGGCGCGAGACCGAGGTGGCCCGGCTGGTCGCGGACGGTCTGACCAATCGCCAAATCGCCGAGCGCCTCCACCTTTCGGTGCGCACCGTGGAGGCCCACGTTGACCGGGTGCTGGGCAAGCTTGACTTCCACACCCGCTCGCGTCTGGCCGCCTGGCTCGGCCGGGGAGAGCTTTCGAAAGTTACGTAGTCGCGTACGTAGCCCTTCGGATGCGCCGGCGGCGGCCTTGTCTCATGAATGGGGGTCACCGCATTTCGAACATCAGGAGGAACCCGATGAGCAAGAGATACATCGCAGCGCTGGCCATTGGTCTGGGCGCACCCGCATTCGTCCTTGGCCGTGTCATCTGGCCCAGCCCGCCGGGGGCTCAGGTTCCACCGGCGAGCCTGCTGCCATTCCTGATCGTGCCCGCTGTCTTCGAGTCCCTGGCCCTCGGCGCCGGTGTCGCCTTCCTGGTCGCTGGTGGCCGCGCCCTCGCCCGGCTGGGTCAACCGCGTTGGCTGACCCTGGCCACGTATGCCAGCGTCGGCTGGACGCTTGTCAGCTGGTGGCCTCACAGCAACATGCACCGTGCCAACACTTCCCTGCAGGGCCTGGCTGCGATCGACTGGACCTTTCACATCACTCTGATCGTCGCCGCCGGCGTCATCGCGGTCTTCGTCTATAGGATGATCAGCCACCCCGCCCAGGCGCCCCTCGCCGAGCACGACGTGCGCCTGTCGGGGCAGCCGGTCCGGCCATGAGCGAGACCCGCGCGGCCACGATTCCCACCGACTGGTCCGAGCTTCGGAATCAGCTGGGCGGCCAGCTGTTCGTGGCCGGCGAGCCTGACTGGGACGCCGTCCGCCTGGGCTGGAACCTGGCTGCGGATCAGCGGCCGGTCGCGGTGGCGCTGCCCGCAAACCCGGTCGAGGTGTCGCAGGTCGTCCGGTACGCTCGCCGCGCCGGCCTGCGGGTGGCTGTCCAGGGCACGGGCCACGCGGCGCCTGCCGCCGGATCACTCGAGCAAGCGATCCTGCTCAAGACCTCCCGTCTGCGCGGCCTGACCGTCGACGCCGTGGCCCGGTCGGCGCGAGCTGAGGCCGGCGTCGTCTGGGGTGAGGTCGGGAAGGCCGCCGACAAATACGGCCTGGCCGGGCTCGCCGGGTCATCGCCGGATGTCAGCGTGATCGGCCTCACCTTGGGCGGGGGGATCGGCTGGCTCTCGCGCCGCTACGGCCTCGCTGCCAACAGCGTTCTCGCCGCCGAGGCGATCACCGCCGACGGCGAGATCGTTCGTGCCAGCGCGACGAGTGAGCCGGACCTCTTTTGGGCTCTGCGCGGAGGCGGGGGCAGCTTTGCGGCCGTCACCGCCCTCGAGTTCGCCCTCCATCCGGTGCCCGAGGTCTATGCCGGAGCGCTGCTGTGGCCGATCGAGCGAGCGGCCGATGTCCTCGACGCGTGGCGCCAATGGACGGAAACGGCTCCGGACGAGGCCACGACCTGCGCTCGTCTTCTCCGGCTGCCGCCCTTGCCGGACATCCCCGAGGCGCTGCGCGGGCGATCCTTCGTGGCCGTGGACGGCGCCTTCATCGGGGACGAGGCTCAGGGGGTGCAGCTCATGCGGGGGCTGAGGGAGCTCCGACCTGACACCGACACCTTTCGCCAGATGTCCGCCTCTGACCTCGGTGAGATCCACATGGACCCGGCACATCCGGTGCCCGGGCTGAGTGAGAGCATGGTGCTGAACGTCCTGACCCCAGATGCGATTCAGGCGCTCCTGGCCGTGGCCGGCCCTGGGCAGCGACTGCCGCTGCTCGCCATCGACATCCGCCATCTTGGCGGCGCCCTGGCTGTGGCCCCGGTCCAGCACGGGGTCGCGGGCACGGTGGACGGTCGCTTCATCGTCACGGCTATCGGCATGCTTGCCAGTCCCGAGCTCAGAGTGGCCGTGCCGGTCGCTGCCGCCACCGTGCTGGCGGCGCTGGCCCCGTGGGACGGCGGCCGCCGCTGTTTGAACATGACCACCAGGCCCACGTCCGGGGTCGCGCTGTTCGGCCAGGAAGGCTACGAGCGCCTTCTCCGAATCCGGGCTCGATACGACCCGGACCGAGTCTTCGTGGCCGCCCACGAGGTGGGCGCCGGGCTGCCGCGTTAGTGTGGGGGCCGTCACATGATCGAGGTCTCGGGCTCGGGGCTGGAGCCGGCGGACGTGCTGGCGGTGGCGCGTTTTGGGGCCGAGGCCGGGCTCGGCGCGGAGGGTCGCCGCCGGATGGAGGCCAGCGCCGCTGTCGTGGGGCGCCTCAGTGCCTCGCCCGAGCCTGCCTACGGCGTCTCCACCGGGTTTGGCTCCCTGGCCAACACCCACATCCCCGTCGAGAAGCGCGCCGCGCTGCAGCAGGCGCTCATTCGCTCCCACGCCGCGACCATGGGCGAGCCGGTCGAGATCGAGGTGGTGCGGGCCATGATGCTGCTTCGGGCGCGGACCCTGGCCATGGGCTTTTCGGGCGCCCGGCCGGAGCTGGCGGAGACCCTGCTGGCCCTCCTCAACGCCGGCCTGACGCCGGTGGTCAGGGAGCACGGCTCGCTCGGGGCAAGCGGGGACCTGGCGCCCCTGGCGCACTGCGCCCTGGCCCTCATCGGGGAAGGTGAGGTGCACGACAGCGAGGGCCGCGTGCGGCCGGCGGCGGCGGCGCTGCGCGCGGCGGGCATCGCCCCGGTGACGCTGACGGCCAAGGAAGGGCTTGCCCTCATCAACGGCACCGACGGCATGCTGGGGATGCTGGTCCTGGCCCTCCACGACCTGCGCGGGCTGCTGCGGGTGGCGGACGTGAGCGCCGCCATGAGCGTCGAGGCGCTGCTCGGCACCGACCGCGCCTTCGCCGCCGACCTGCAGGAGCTGCGGCCCCATCCGGGGCAGGTCGCCAGCGCCGCCAACCTGCGCCGGCTGCTGCGGGGCTCGGCCATCGTGGCCAGCCACCGGGAGGGCGACGACCGCGTCCAGGACGCCTACTCGCTGCGCTGCTCGCCGCAGGTGCACGGGGCCGCCCGGGATACCGTCGCGTACGCGGAGGGCGTGGCCGCCGTCGAGCTGCGCTCGGCCATCGACAACCCCATGATCCTGCCCGACGGCCGCGTCGAGTCGGGGGGCAACTTCCACGGCGCCCCGCTCGGCTTCGCCTGCGACTTCCTGGCCATCGCCGGCGCCGAGGTCGGGGCCATCGCCGAGAGGCGCACGGACCGGATGCTGGACCCGCAGCGCTCGCACGGGCTGCCGCCGTTCCTGGCCCCGGACCCGGGCGTGAACTCGGGAATGATGATCGCCCAGTACACGCAGGCCGCGATGGTGGCCGAGAACCGGCGCCTGGCCGCGCCGGCCAGCGTCGACTCGCTGCCCACGAGCGCGATGCAGGAGGATCATGTCTCCATGGGCTGGGGGGCCGCGCGCAAGCTGCGCCGTGCGGTGGGGAATCTGGCCCGCATCCTGGCCGTGGAACTGGTCTGCGCCGCCCGCGCCCTGGACCTGCGGGCGCCTCTGGCGCCGGCCGCCGGCACGGAGGCGGCGCGGGCGGTGGTGCGGAAAGTGATCGAGGGCGCCGGACCCGACCGCTGGCTCGCGCCCGAGCTGGCGCGCGCCGAGGAGCTGGTGTTGGGCGGCGGCCTGCTCGCGGGAGTCGAGGCCGCCGTGGGGGAGCTGGGGTGAGCCTTCCCGGCGCGCGTCCCGTGACCGCGCCGCGGGGCCCCGAGCTCTCCTGCCGCGGTTGGCCCCAGGAGGCCGCGCTGCGCATGCTCATGAACAACCTCGACCCCGACGTGGCCGAGCGTCCGGACGACCTCGTGGTCTACGGCGGCACCGGCCGCGCGGCCCGCTCCTGGGAGGCATTCGACGCCATCGTGCGCAGTCTCCGCGGGCTGGCCGCGGACGAGACGCTGCTCGTCCAGTCGGGCAAGCCGGTCGGCGTCTTCCGCACCCACGAATGGGCGCCGCGGGTGCTGATCGCCAACTCCAACCTGGTCCCGGAGTGGGCGAGCTGGGACGAGTTCCGGCGGCTGGAGCACCTGGGCCTGACCATGTACGGCCAGATGACGGCCGGCTCCTGGATCTACATCGGCAGCCAGGGCATCGTCCAGGGCACGTACGAGTGCTTCGCCGAGATCGCGCGGCGCCGGTTCGGGGGTTCCATGGCGGGCACGATCACGGTGACCGCGGGGCTCGGCGGGATGGGCGGCGCCCAGCCGCTGGCCATCACCCTCAACGGCGGCGTGGCCCTCTGCATCGAGATCGATCCCCATCGCCTCCAGCGCCGGATCGAGACCCGGTACCTGGACGAGGTGGCGGACGACCTGGACGACGCCGTGGCCCGCTGCCGGCGGGCGAAGGCCGAGCGGCGCGCGCTCAGCGTCGGCCTCTGCGCCAACGCCGCCGACGTGCTGCCCGCGCTCCTCGCGGCGGGATTCGAGGCCGACGTGGTCACCGACCAGACCAGCGCCCACGACCCCTTGGGCGGGTACGTGCCGAACGGCATGAGCATTGTCGAGGCGCAGCGCCTGCGGGAGTCCGAACCCGTGGAGTACATCTCCAGCGCCCGCGCCGCCATGGCCGCCCACTGCGAGGCGATGGTCGGCTACCTGGACGCCGGCGCGGAGGTGTTCGACTACGGCAACAGCCTTCGCGCGGAGGCCCGGCTGGGCGGCTTCGCGCGCGCGTTCGACTATCCCGGCTTCGTGCCCGCCTACATCCGGCCGCTCTTCTGCGAGGGCAAGGGGCCGTTCCGCTGGGTGGCGCTGTCCGGCGACCCGGCCGACATCGCGGCTACCGACCGGGCCGTGCTGGCGGAGTTTCCGGACGACGAAGGCCTGCACCGCTGGATGCGGCAGGCCGGGGAGCGGATCGCCTTCCAGGGCCTGCCCGCGCGCATCTGCTGGCTGGGCTACGGAGAGCGGGAGCGGCTGGGCCTGCGCTTCAACGAGCTGGTGCGCCGCGGCGACGTCTCCGCGCCGATCGTGATCGGCCGCGACCACCTCGACTCGGGCTCAGTGGCCTCGCCCTACCGCGAGACCGAGGCCATGGCCGACGGCTCGGACGCGATCGCGGACTGGCCCCTGCTTAACGCCCTGGTCAACACCGCGGCCGGCGCCACCTGGGTCAGCATCCACCACGGCGGCGGGGTGGGAATCGGCCGCTCCATCCACGCCGGCATGGTCTGCGTGGCCGACGGCACCGAGCTGGCCGCGCAGAAGCTGGCCCGGGTGCTGACCAGCGACCCGGGCATGGGCGTCCTCCGCCACGCCGACGCCGGCTACGAGCGGGCGCGGGCGGTGGCGGCCGAGCGGGGCGTGCGCGTGCCCATGACCGAGGGCTGACTCATGGCCGTCGACTACTGGTGCGAGCTGGCCTGGCTTGGGGGCGCGGCGGCCGAGCCGGGGGTGCTCCTCCACGTGGAGGGCGATCGTCTCGCCGCGGTCAGTCGTGTGGCCGCTCCGCCGGCCTCAGTCGAGCGCCTTTTCGGTCTCACCTTGCCGGGTCTCGTCAGCGCTCACTCGCACGCGTTCCAGCGCGCTCTCCGCGGCCGCACCCACGGCGGTGCGGGGTCCTTTTGGACGTGGCGCGCGCAGATGTACGAGCTCGTGGAGGGACTGGATCCGGACCGCTTTCTCGCGCTCACGCGCGCGGCCTTCGGGGAGATGGCCCTGGCCGGGATCACTCTCGTCGGCGAGTTCCACTACCTGCACCACGGGCCGGGGGGCGCCGCCTACTCGGACCCGAACGAGATGGGGCGCGCCGTCGTGGCTGCGGCGGCCTCGGCCGGGGTCCGCCTGACTCTGATCGACGCGTGCTACCTGGAGGGCGGGCCAGGGATCTCGCCAGACTCGACGCAGCGGCGCTTCAGCGATGGCTCGGCAGCCGGCTGGAGGGCTCGGGTCGACGCGCTGCGGGACGGGCCTCAGGCCCGCAT
>JALYZG010000155.1 GCA_030948965.1 Candidatus Dormiibacterota bacterium
GGAGAGGATCCCGGCGTGATGGCGCTTGGCTGAACTGCCAACTGCACGACGATGACATCGCCGAACGGTTCGAGTTACTGAGCGCCGAACGTCGCGCGCACCAATTGCACCTGCTCAAAGATGCGTATGGACTCGACCCTATCGATCGCGCCGGCTTCGTTGACAAGATGATCCCGGTCGGTCTATAGAGCCCGGGCCGAACCTGACCTGGACAGTCTCCGCCTCTACTGTGATCGCCATCGCCGGTTGCTGCACCCGAAGAACGATCGCCGCCGCCGGGCCGGCGACAGGGACACAGCTCGGGGTCCGGCGCCCTACGCCCACCGCCATCAAGTAAGGCGCGCTTGCCGCCATTCAAGCGCCGGGAACCCCCGAGCTCATGCCCTAGAATCTGCCCCATTCCGCCATGGGGCGCAGCAGGGCAGTGGCCAGAGAGAGGTGAGCTTGAGGGTGAGAGGTCTCGGCGCGGCAGGGCGTTGACATTTGGTATTCGCGATCACGCTGGTCGCCGCCGCCTGCGGTGGCGGGCAGAGCAGCACCTCCACCAACAAGACCCTCGTGGTGGACAAGTCCTTCGACCTCAAGACCGCGGATCCGCAGCGGGAGTTCGAATTCGCCGGCGGCCCCGTCGTGCACGCCCTGTACGACACGCTGCTGACGTTCAAGGGCGCCGACGTGACCAAGCCCCTGCCCTCGGTGGCGAGCTCCTACACCGCCTCCCCCGATGCCCGGACCTACACGTTCACGCTGCGCACGGACGTCAAGTTCTCCGACGGCAGCGGGCTCAGCTCGGCCGACGTGCTCTTCTCCTTCAACCGCCTGATCAACATCCACGGCAACCCCTCGTTCCTGCTCGACGGGGTGACAGTCACCGCCCCGGACGACCACACCGTGGTGTTGACCTCTAAGGACCCCAATCCCGCGATCCCTTTCATCGTCCCCAACCCGGCGCTGGGCATCGTCAACTCCAAGCTCGTCAAGGCCAACGGCGGCACCGACCAGCCGGGCGCGGACAAGGCGGACACGGCCGAGGCCTTCCTCAACAAGACGTCGGCCGGCAGCGGACCCTACGTGTTGAGAAGCTTCAGCACCACCTCCGAGGTCGACCTCAAGACCAACTCCAAGTACTGGGGCCCAAATAAGCCGACGTTCAGCACCGTGGTCATCCGCAACGTCGAGGCGCCAACCCAGTTGATCGATGTCCAGAAGGGCGCCAACGAGGTCTCACTCGACCTCTCACCGGACCAGGCGGCGGGGCTGAGCGCCGACAAGCTGCACCTCCTCAGCACGGCCTCCCCGAACGTGTTCTTCCTCTTCTCCAACAACAACCCGCAGGTCTCGCCCGTCACCTCCAACCCCCACTTTCAGGCCGCGATCCGGTCCGGGCTCGATTACGAGGGCATCCTGAAGCTGGCGGGCACGGGTGCGGCCCAGTCGCCGGGCGTGATCCCGACCTCCTTTCTCGGTGCGCTGCCGTCATCGGCCGCGGTCAATCGCGACCTGCCCAAGGCCAAGAGCGAGCTGGCGGCGTCAGGCCTTTCCAGCCCGAGCGTCAGCCTCGAGTACCCGAGCGACATCACCCTCAATGGGCTCTCGTTTCAGACCCTGGCCGAGCGGATCAAGGCCAACTTGGCCGACGTTGGCATCACCGTCAACCTGAACGGCGCGCCCGTAGCCTCGTCGCTCGCCAATTACCGGGCCGGCAAGGAGCAGCTGGGGCTCTGGTACTGGGGGCCCGACTACCCCGATCCCAACGACTGCCTGGTGTTTCTGCCCGGCCAGCTGGTGGGCAAGCGCGCCGGCTGGCAGCCGGGCGCCGACCCCACGGTAGAGCAGCTCGGCGCGTCGGCCGGCAGCACGGCCGACAACACCAAGCGCCAGCAGCTCTACCAGCAGATCCAGCGGCGCATGAACGAGGATGGTCCATTTTTCCCGCTGCTCCAGCCGGGGCAGATCGTCGCCGGCTCCAAGAACCTGACCAATCTTGCGTACAACGCCAGTTGGCTGATCGACGTGGCGGCGGTCGGCTCCAGCTGACCCACCGGCCGGATGGCCGCTGATCTGACTTCCGGGCCGGCGTCTACCCAGGGTCCGGCCAGTCTGGGCCAGCGGCTCGCCGGCCTGCGGGCCGCCCGGCCGCTGCCGTTCTTCGTCGGCCGGCGCTTGGTGGCGCTGGTCCTGCTGGGCGTGGGCATCACGCTCATCGCGTTCGTTCTCACCCACCTCGTGCCGGGCGACCCCGCGGAAGCGAACCTGGGCCAGCGCGCGGGCGCCGACCCCGCCGCGGTCCGGGCTTTCCGAGAGCATTACGGGCTGGACCAGCCTCTACCCACTCAGTACGGCCTCTATCTACTCCATCTCGTGCAGGGTGATCTCGGCTCGTCGCAGCAGAGCCACCGGGCGGTGCGCGCCGACCTGGCCGAATACATTCCCGCCACCGCCGAGCTGGCACTCTGCTCGATGCTCCTCGCCGGGGTTCTGGGCGTGGCCCTGGGGGTACTGGCCGCGGTCAGGCGAAACCGCCTCACCGACCAGGTACTGCGTGTGGTCTCGCTGGGCGGCATCTCGATGCCCACCTTCTGGCTGGCCCTTGTCGCCCTTTACGTCCTCTTCTTCAAGCTCGGGCTCTTACCGGGCAGCGGCCGCCTCGATCCCGGCGTGCAGGCGCCACCGCACCTCACCGGCCTCTTCACCGTCGACGCCGTGCTCGCGGGTCAGCTCGACGTGGCCGGCAACGCGCTCCAGCACCTGGCCCTGCCGGCCCTGGTCCTGGCCGCCTACAACATCGGCCTCCTGACCCGGTTCACGCGCTCGGCGGTGCTCGAGGTGATCGACGAGGACTACGTGCGCGCGGCGCGCGCGAAGGGGCTGCCGGAGCGGCGCGTGATCGGCGGCCACGTGCTCCGGGCCGCTCTGCCCCCGATAGTGACGGTGGCGGGGCTGGCCTTCGCCAACGTCATGACCGGGACGGTGCTGGTCGAGAACATCTTCGCGTGGCCGGGCATAGGCCAGTACGCCTACCGGAGCGCGACCACGCTCGACCTGCCCGCGATCATGGGTGTAACGCTGTTCGTGGCAGTCGTCTACATAATCGTCAACCTCTGCGTCGACGTCCTCCACGCCGCCATCGACCCCCGGGTGCGACTCACTTGAGCGCGATCGCTCGGCCCCTCTGGCTGCGGCGCGGGACCGGCGGTCGCACCCGCTCGACCTGGCGCCAGCCCCTGGCGCTGATCGGGCTGGCGCTGGCTGGATTCTGGCTTCTCATCGCCCTGCTGGCACCGCTGATCTCGCCCCACGACCCGCTGGCGCAGAGCTTCGGCCTCTACCTGGCGCCATCGGCCGCCCATCCGATGGGCACCGACGAGCTGGGCCGGGACGTGCTCAGCCGGGTCATCTGGGGCGGACGGATCTCGATCCCCGTGGCCCTGCTCCTGGTGGCGCTGGCGCTGGCCGTCGGCTCCACCGTAGGGGGCGTGGCCGGCTATTTCGGGGGCTGGATCGACGAGGTTCTGATGCGGCTCGCGGACCTCGTCTTCGCCTTCCCCACCATCATCCTGGCCATGGCTGTGGTGGCGGCCCTGGGTCCGGGCCTGACGCACGCCGTGCTGGCGCTGCTGGTCGTGTCCTGGCCCGGGTACGCGCGCGTCACGCGCGAGCTGGTGCGATCGGCCAACCAGTCCGACTATGTCTCCGCGGTCCGGCTCCTGGGCGCGTCGTCGGCCCGGGCCCTGGTCCGCGACGTGCTGCCCAACGTTGCAGGCCCGATCCTCGTCCTGGCCACTCTCGACCTCGGCAACGCCATCCTCCTGCTCTCGGGCCTGTCCTTCCTCGGCCTCGGGGCCCAGCCTCCGACGGCCGAATGGGGCTCGATGGTCTCGACCGGCGCCCAGCACTTCGAGCACTGGTGGATGGGCACGTTCCCGGGCCTCGCCATCCTCACCGTGGTGCTGGCGTTCAACTTCCTGGGCGACAGCCTCCGCGACGCGCTCGACCCCCAGGCTCAAGCCGCCCGCGCGGCCCGGCGGGCCTGATGCTGCTGGAAGTGCGGGGCCTGCGCGTGGCCCTGCCCGGACCGCGGGGCCCGGTGACGGTCGTGGACGGCATCAGCTTCGAGGTGCCCGAGGGCCTCGTCTTCGGCCTCGCCGGCGAGAGCGGCAGCGGCAAGACCATGACCGCGCTCGCGCTGATGGGCCTCCTGCCCAAAGACGCGATGGTGGAGGGCACGGCCCGGCTCGAGGGCACGGACCTGCTCCACCTCGGCCGCCGGGCGCTCAGCGAGGTGCGCGGGCGCCAGGTGGCGATGGTCTTCCAGGACCCCATGACCTCGCTCCACCCGATGCTGACGGTCGAGCGCCAGCTCACCGAGCACGTCCGCTTCCACCTGGGCCTGAGCGGCGCCGGCGCCCGGCAAAGGGCTGCCGAGCTGCTGACGGAGGTGCGCATCCCCGACCCCGAGGCGGCGCTAGGCGCTTACCCCCACCAGTTCAGCGGGGGCATGCGGCAGAGGATCGCGATCGCCATCGCGCTGGCCTGCGGGCCGCGTCTGTTAGTCGCGGACGAGCCCACGACCGCGCTCGACGTGACCGTGCAGGCGGGCATCCTCGGCCTCCTCGACCGGCTCCGCCGCACCCAGGCGCTGGGCGTGATCCTCATCACCCACGACCTCGGCGTGATGTCGGCGGTGGCCGACCGCGTCACCGTCATGTATGCGGGTGTCGTGGTCGAGTCGGGCGCCCGCGAGCAGATTCTCCGGCGTCCCCGGCACCCCTATACACGGGGTCTCATGGACTCGCTGCCACATCCCGAGGACAGGGCGGACCAGCCCCTGCGGCCAATCCTCGGCACGCCGCCGTCGGCCTTGGAGCGGCCCGGGGGCTGCGCCTTCCATCCCCGGTGCCGGTTTGCGCAGGCGAGCTGCCGAATCGAGGTGCCGGACCTACTGATGCTTGAAGATGGCCGGCGGCTGGCGTGCCCGGTGGACCCGCTGGCGGCGGCCGTGGCCGCGTCGTGAGCCTTCTCGAGCTGCGCGGCTTGGAGGTGCAGTATCTGCGCCGCGACCGGCGCCCGGTGCTGGCCGTGGCGGGCGCCGACCTCTCGCTCGATGCCGGCGAGATCTTGGGCCTGGTGGGAGAGACCGGCTGCGGCAAGTCGTCCCTAGCCCGCGCCGCGGTCGGCCTCGAGCGGCCCACGCGCGGCCAGGTGCTGTTCGAGGGGCGGCCGCTGCGGCCTCTCGGCCGCCGGTCCCGGCCTCGGGGCGACGCCCGGGTGCAGATGGTTTTCCAGAATCCCTTCAGCTCCCTCAATCCGAGGCGCCGCGTCGGCGAGCAGGTGGCGGACGCCCTCTCCATCCTCGATCGGGTGCCGCGGGCGCGCCGGCGGCGGCGGGTCGAGGAGCTGCTGGGCACGGTTGGCCTCCCAGCTGAGGCGGCCGATCGCTTTCCGCACCAGTACAGCGGCGGCCAGCGGCAGCGGATCGCGATCGCCCGCGCGCTCGCGGCCGAGCCCTCGGTGATGGTCCTGGACGAGCCCCTCTCGGCGCTGGACGCCTCGGTTCAGGCGCAGGTGGCGAACCTGCTCGTCGACCTCGCCCGCGACCTTCGGGTGGGCATGCTCCTGATCTCCCACGACCTCGCCATCGTCCGCCACGTCGCCCACCGGACGGCGGTCATGTACCTGGGCCTGGTGGTGGAAACGGCGCCGACGAGCGAGCTGTGGTCGCTGCCCCTGCACCCCTACACGGAGGCGCTGATCGAGTCGATCCCGCGCGCTGACGGGTCGGGCGTGCTGCCCCGGCCACTGGCCGGCGAGATCCCGGACCCGGCGCGCCCGCCGGCCGGCTGCCGGTTCCACCCCCGGTGCCCGCACGCCTTCGACAGGTGCCGGCAGGAATCGCCGCCACTCGTCGAGGTGGCGCCGGGGCGGACGGTGGCGTGCTGGCTGCAGGAGCCGGGCGCCACACTCGACCGGCCCTCGCGGAAGGCGCAGCCGGCTGCGACCATCGCCGAAGGCTAGGGGCTCACGACCTGGTGCGATAGTGGAGGTGAACCACGCCGTTGCCGAAACGACGTTCGTCCAGCAGCTCGAGCTCCAGGTGAACGTTGTTGGGGAGAAACCGGTTGCCACCTCCGACAACGACGGGCGCGACGAACACGTGGCACTCGTCGACCAACCCAGCCTTGATCGCCTGGGCCGCAAGGTCGGGGCCGCCCACGCTGATGTCACGTCCCCCTGACGCTTTCAGCTGCCGGACCACTTCAGGATCGAAGCCTCGCTCGATCCGGGTCCTCGCGCTGGAAACGGCCGCCAGCGTCTTGGAGTACACAACCTTGTCGGCCGCCTGCCATATCTCGGCGTAGTCCCGTACGAAGGGCGGCTGGTCGGCGACGGTCAGCGCTGTCTCCCAGTAGGTCATCGTTTCGTACATCCGGCGCCCGTAGAGGTAAGTGC
>JALYZG010000157.1 GCA_030948965.1 Candidatus Dormiibacterota bacterium
GGCGCGGCCCAAGTCCTGGACGGCCGTGTGCACCCCCGGGCTCGCGACCCGCATCAGCTGCGCTGGGGCTTCTACCTCCACGGTCATGTGGCGAAGAAGCGCACCCGGTCACCAGGACGCAGCAGGCAGGGAGGGTCGGACTCGGGCAGAAACATCCGCACGGCGGTGCGGCCGATGAGGTGCCAGCCGCCGGGCGAGGGCAGCGGGTAGACGCCGGTCTGGGCATTGGCGATGGCCACCGACCCGGGCGGGACGTGCGTCCGGGGCACGTGCCGCCGGGGCAGGCGGAGAGGCTCCGGCAGGGGCCCGAGGAAGGCCCAGCCGGGGACGAAGCCGATCATGAAGCAGCGGTAGGTCTGGCCCGTGTGAAGGCGGATGATGGCCTCTGGGCTGAGGTCCAGCGCCTCGGCGGTGGCCGCCATGTCGGGGCCGTCGTAGGTCACGGGAATGCGGTGCGTGCGGCCCTGGGTGAGGGCGGGTGGGTGCTGCGCGGCCAGCTTGCGGATGGCCGAGGCCAGGCCGCGGTAGGTGATCTGCTCGGGGTCGTAGTGAACGACCACGCTGGCGTAGCCGGGCACGGCCTCGCGCACGTCGCGACGGCGGCGCACGGCCGCGGCCAGAGCCAGCGCCCGCGTGTTGAGAGCGGTGTCGACGCGCTGCCCGAGCTCGACCAGCACGGCCGCGTCACCGAGAGGCTCGATCCGGGGTGAGCGCGGCGTCGGCATCCGCAACATAGGATGGCGCAGACAGCGCTCGCCGGTCGCCCGCCCCCCGAAATAGAGCCCTGGGCAGCGGGGTCGGCGCGTCTCCTTGGGCGCCGTGTAGGCGCCGCGGACGGTCCGGGCATGGTCGTCTCAACCAATGGCCGTCACGTTGAAGCCCACAAGGAGCAATGCGAACGCGACCACCGCTGCCCAGGTGCGCACCGTGTTGAGCCGTTCCCAACGGTCAACCTGCGTCCGCCAGGTAACGGGCGGATCACTCACGTCCCACTCGAGCGCCGCCGCATTGATCGGTACGGTGCCGGCGAGTGTGACCGCAATCCAAATCACAAGGGCCAGGATCCCGGCGCCCCGAAGGGCAAGGCCGGCATCAACTCCGTCGAGGGCAGTCCCTGCCACCGCCGACAACAGCGCAAGCGCATAGATGGACGGGACGAGGACTCGCAGCGAGCGGATCAGCGCTTGGCGTACGAGGATGTGCGACCGGTCGTCCAGGCTCGCGAGCGGGCCGCGGATACCGCAGCGCATCACAAACTCTTCGCCGGCCAACAGCCCCGCAAAGAGCACGCTGACCATGCCCGCGACATCACCGGCAGTCATGGACGCCATCGGTTGCTCTCTTCGGTGTGGGAAGGGTGGTCGATTACTTTTTCGTATCCCGTGACGAGGACGGTCGGGGATGTTCCTCAAGGACGGCTTCGACGCAGTCCGAGTGGTCGACGTGGCTGCGGCATGTGGGGTGTCGGAGAAGACCGTCTACAACTACTTCCCGACCAAGGAGTCGCTGATCCTCGACCGCTTCGAGGACATGGAGGCTGACATTCGACGGGTCTTCGGGTCGGAAGGGGCGTCCACGTCGCCGGTCGAGGCGGCCGTGTCCGTCATCGCTGACTCGTTGGTGACGATGTTCGACAATTGGGGGAACGCTGACCATCCACCGGATCCGACACTGATCCGGCGCTTCGCCGTGATGATCCAGCAGACCCCCGCGTTGCGCTCCGCCCAGTGGGAGATGCTGGATCAGATGTGCCAAGTGGCGGCCGCAGGGATTGCCATCCGAGCCGGAGCGGATCCCAACGATCCAGAGCCCCAAATCGCCGCCAACGCCATCCTCGGATTGTGGCGGGTCCAGTTCGGGTCAATGGTTCGCCACGCGGTCGGCGGCCGCACGTGGATCGAGGTGCGTGATGACGTGATCGCAGACGTGCGTAGAGCGGCCGACCTTATCGACAGCGGACTGTGCTCGTTCGCGACCGACACAACTCGACACCGGGCCCCGACTCATGGTGCCCATTCGACGAACATCGGCTCCAGCCTACGAGTCGGGACTGACTAGCGACCACCTGGCCGGAGGCACCACCAGGGCCGGGCGCAGTTCCCCCACCAGGTAGAGGGAGCCGCAGACCAGGATCCAGCCGCCCGCTGCCAGGTCTCGGGCACGAGCCAGCGCCGTCGCCGCGTCCGCCTCCCACGTGGCGGGGGACTCGGTCCAGCGCACGGCCAGGTCCGCCGCCGGCTCGGCCCGGTCGCCGGCGCTCGCAGCGGCCGTGAACACGACCGTGACAGGCTCCAGAAGCGCCAGCTCGGCCAGCATCGCGGGGACGTCCTTGTCCCGCATGGCCCCGAAAACGACCGTCACCGGCGCCTCGCCGACCAGCGTGCGCACCTCTTCGCGCAGACGCCGCAGGCCCTCGGGATTGTGGCCGCCGTCCAGCAGCAGGCGGTCGTGCACCCGCTCCAGGCGCCCGGGCCAGCGGACCGCGCTCAGCCCCAGGCGGACCGCCTCCTCCGTGGCGTCGCCGAGAGCGTGCGCGGCGGCCACAGCCAGCGCCGCGTTCTCCGCCTGCCACGCGCCGAGCAGGGGTGTGCGCAGGCCAACGTGCTCGAAGCCCGGTCCGGCGACGTCCAGCTCCAGGCCCTGCCAGCCGAGGCGGCGGCACGACATCTGCAGCTCGCGGCCCAGGCGCCACAGCGAAATCGCGCCGGCTGAGGCAGCGGCGCTCTCGATCACCGCCAGCGCGGCCGCGGTGGCACCGGTCACGACGGCGTCGCCGGGCTTCACGATGCCCGCCTTTTCGGCCGCGATCGCCTCGATGGTCGAGCCCAGGTGGCGAGTGTGATCGAGGGCGACGTTTGTGATCACCGCCACGCCGAGGTCGAGCACGTTGGTCGAGTCAAGGCGCCCGCCAAGACCGACCTCGACCACCAGGCGACGGGTGCGCGGCAGCAGGTAATCGAGGGCGGCCGCGACCAGGAGCTCGAACTCGGTCGGCTCGCCCAGGGCGGCGGCGAGGCGCGCCACGACCGGCGCCATCCGCGTCATGGTGGCCGCGAAGTCAGCTTCCGAGATGGGCACGCCGTCCACCTGGATGCGCTCACGGTAGGTGCTGAGATGGGGGCTGGGCAGCGTGCCGGTGGCCAGGCCGCGGGCGGTGAGGATGGCCTGGAGCAAGGCCGCCGTCGAGCCTTTGCCATTGGTGCCCGCGATCAGCGCGCCTCGCGCGGCACCCGACCGCAGGCCGACCGCCTGGACCAGCGCCCGGCTCCGCTCCAGGCCGAGCTTCACGCCGAAGCGGCCTCGTTCGCTGACGTACGCCAGCGCCTCGGGGTAGGTCAGCGTGGGCGCCGCCGCTCGGCTTCCAGCGTGTTCCACATCAGCATCGCGCGTGTCATCTGGCCGACGCCGCCGGGCACTGGGCTGAGCCAGCCCGCCACCTCCGCCACGCCTTCGTCCACGTCCCCCCGCAGTTCACCGTCGACCGGGGTGACCCCGACGTCGACCACCGCGGCGCCCGGCTTCACCATGTCCGCCGTGACGAAGCCGGGCCGGCCCACGGCGGCGACCAGCACGTCCGCCGCGCGCGCGATGGCGGTCAGCTCGCGCGTCCTCGAGTGGCAGATGGTGACTGTCGCGTGACGGCCGAGGAGCAGCAGCGCGACCGGCTTGCCCACCAGGTTGCTGCGCCCGATGACGATCGCACGCCGGCCCTCGAGCGCCACGCCGTGGTCGTCCAGGAGGCGGAGGATGCCGGCGGGGGTGCAGGCGACGAGGCCTGGCCGGCCGAGCAGGAGGAGGCCCGCGTTGACCGGGTGAAATCCGTCCGCGTCCTTGGCCGGGTCGACGGCGTCCACCACCGGCCCTACCTCGACCTGGGCCGGGAACGGCTGCTGCACGAGCAGGCCGGATACGTCCGGGTCGGCGTTCAGCGCCCGGAGGACCGCGATCACCTCTTGGGTCTCGGCTGTGGCGGGCAGGAGGTGGTCGGAGGTGGTGATGCCCACCCGGGCCGCGTCGCGGCGCTTCCCGCGCACGTAGAGGGCGGAGGCGGGGTCGTCGCCCACCATCACCACCGCCAGGTGGGGGCGGGGCCGGCCGGCGGCGACGAGCTGCTCAACCCCGGCCCGCACCTCGTCGAGCACCCGGCGCGCGCTCGCGCGACCGTCGAGGGTGATCACTGCAGGCC
>JALYZG010000198.1 GCA_030948965.1 Candidatus Dormiibacterota bacterium
GGAGAGCGAAGCGTGCCTTGACAGAATTCGTTCCGGGGGGCGGAGCCCCCAGACAAAGGCGCGTGCGGACTACCCACGCCCGTGCCCGGCGAGCGCGGTATCTATGGCGAGAGAGCGCTTTTCTATGGGCAACCCGTCAGGCCAGCGACGCCTCCAGGGTGATGGGGACCGCGCTCAGCGCCTTGGAGACCGGGCAGCCGCTCTTGGCCGCCTCGGCCGCGGCCTTGAAGGTCGCCTCGTCCATCCCCGGCACGGTGCCCCGCACCGTCAGGCGGATGCCCGTGATGTCGGCGCCGCCCGCGCCCGCCTGGAAGTCCACGCCGGCGCTCGTTTCCAGCCGTTCCGCCGGCGTCCCGGCCTGGGCCAGGCCGTTGGCCAGGGCCATCGCGAAGCAGCCCGAGTGCGCAGCCGCGATCAGTTCCTCCGGGCTGGTCCCAGACTCGCGCGATTCGGCGCGGGCGCGCCAGGTCAGGCCCAGCTCGCCGCCACTGCCGCTGGCCATCCGGACGCTGCCCGAGCCGCCGATCAGGTCGCCCTGCCAGCTGGCATCCGCCCTGCTCTGTACCGCCATCTCAGTCTTCTCCTTGCAGGTGTGTTGACGAGGGTCCCTTCATAACCAGCCGCGGCGCCAGAAGATGAACAGCTGCAGCGCGGTCGCCCCCAGCATGATCGAGACGCCCGCGGCCAGCGCCACAGGGCTCGTGATGTGGTTGACCAGGACCAGGAAGTTCATGCCGAAGAACCCGGTCAGGAAGGTCAGGGGAAGGAACAGGCTGGCGACCACGGTCAGCTGCTTTGTCGTCACGTTCAGCCGGTTGGAGACGGTGGACAGATAGATGTCCATGGCCCCGGTCAAAAGGTCGCGCAGCGAATCCACGGTCTCGTACTGCCGCACGATGTGGTCGGCGACGTCGCGCCAGTACAGCGTTATCTCCTGCGCGCCCACGTCGAGCGAGTGAGTGAGAACGCGCTGGAAGACGTCGCGCTGCGCCCCCAGCTCCCGGCGCAGCCAGGTGATGTCGTGCTTCAGCTCAGAGATCCGGACGAGGAGGCGGGTGTCGGGGCGCTCGAGGATCGAGTCCTGGAGCGCGTCGATCGTCTCATCCAGCCGCTCCAGGACCGGGAACATGCCGTCCACGATCGCGTCCATGACCAGGTAGGTGAGGAAATCAGTGGCGCCTCGGGTCAGGTCCGGGCTCTTCACGATGCGCTTTCGCAGCTCATCCAGCTCTGGGGCGGGCGTCGCGTGGGCGGTGACGCAGATGTCGTGGCCGTGATAGATGTGGTGCTCGCGGAGCTCGATCTGATCATCCTTCCAGTCGGCGCTGACGAGGACTATGAACTGGGATTCGGGGAAGACGTCCAGCTTGGGCCGGCCGCTCGTCTCCTGGATGTCCTCCATGGTGAGCGGGTGCAGCCCGACCACGTCGCGGAGGAGCTTGAGATCATCCGCGTCCGGCGCCTCCAGGTCGAGCCAGAAGCCCTCCTTGTGCCGGTTCTGGAGACAGGCGGCCAGGCTCTCCTCTGTCGGGTTTGACTCTGCCCCGTTGACGGTGACGAGCGTGCGCACGGCCGGACCATTCTCTCAAAGCAATGCGGCCTGGCTGCGCTGACCGAAGCCCGATGCTATGTCACAGGGATGAGAACGGCCACCCGGGCCCTGCGGCGTCCCGCCGCCGTGCCCCTGCACTTGGACTCGCCGATGACCGACCTGCCGCGGTGCGGGACGGCGCACGCGCGGGACCTGGACCGGTTGGGCATCCGGACCGTGCGCGACCTGCTCTCGACGCTGCCGTACGAGCTCTCGGACTTCGGCGAGCCGGGGCGGGTCGAAGGGCTGCGACCGGCGACCCAGGGCGCGGTCGTGGGCACCGTGGAAAGCGTCCGCGCCCGCCGCGCGCAGCACCGCAACCTCAAGCTGACGGAGCTGCTGCTGCGCGACGACGCCGGGGCCCGGCTCAAGGTCGTCTGGTTCAACATGCCCTTCGTCGCCCGGCAGGTCCACGCGGGCGACCGGCTGGCCCTGGCGGGCCCGGTCAACGGCACCCGGTTCGGCCTGGGCGTGGAGATGCTGAATCCGCGCTATGAGAAGGTGGACCCGGAGTCGGGAACGGCGCGCATCGGCGGACTCACCGCCAAGTACCACCTCACCGGCGGCCTGACCACAGGCCGCGTGGCCGGCTGGGTGGAGGCCGCGCTGCCTCTGGCCCCCGGGCTCCTGGACCCGCTCCCGGCCGTAACCCTGGAGCGGCACCGGCTGCTGAGCCTGGCCGACGCAGTCCGGCAGGGCCACCGGCCCGACTCCTGGGCGAGTTGGGAGGCCGCCCGCCACCGGTTCGTCTTCGCCGAGCTCCTCGAGTTCCAATCCGCCTTCCTGCTCGCCAGGCGCCAGCTCCAGGCAGAGCGGGCATCGGAGGTGCCCTATCGCCAGGACGTGATCGACCGCTTCAAGGCCGGCCTCGGGTTCGAGTTCACGAGGGGCCAGCGGCAGGCCATCTGGGAGGTCTTCAAGGACCTGGCCCAAAGCGAGCCCATGAACCGGCTCCTGGACGGCGACGTGGGCTCGGGCAAGACC
>JALYZG010000208.1 GCA_030948965.1 Candidatus Dormiibacterota bacterium
CCCCCCCGCGAAGCGAAGCGCTCATCCCCGCTCGAACAGGCGCGCGCGCTCGTAGTCGGTCACCACCCGATCGAAGAGGTGCTGCTCCGTCCGCGCGTAGTTGAGGTAGTGGTCGACGACGTCGTCGCCCATCGCGCGGCGGGCGGCGTGGCCCTCCTCCAGGGCGGCGACCGCCTCCCGCAGCGTGGCTGGGAAACGCTTCACGTCCGACAGGTAGGCATTGCCCTCGAACGCCGGTGGCGGGGTCAGGTCGTCGGCGATGCCCTGCAGGCCGGCCGCCAGAAGGCCGGCGAACGCGAGGTAGGGGTTGGCGTCGGCCCCGGGGATCCGGCACTCGACCCGCTGGGCGCGGCCGTGGCCGACGACGCGGAAGCCGCAGGTGCGGTTGTCATAGCCCCAGGCCAGCGTCGTGGGGGCCCAACTGGCCTCGGCATAGCGCTTGTAAGAGTTGATCGTGGGGGCGAGGAACACCGCCATCTCGGACGCGTAGGCGACGAGGCCGGCCAGGTAGCGGTCGAACAGCGCGCGGTCGCCGGCAAAGGCGTTCTCGCCGCCGCGACCGAGGCTGGTGTGGATGTGGCAGGAGCTGCCGATCCAGGTCTCGTCGGGCTTGGCCATGAAGGTCACCGAGCAGCCGCGCTGGTGGGCGATCTCTTTGATCCCGGTCTTGTAGAGGGAGTGGTTGTCGGCCATGGTCACGGCGTCCGCATAGCGAAAGTTGATCTCGTGCTGGCCCGGCCAGGCCTCGCCCTTGGAGGTCTCGACCGGGATGCCGGCGGCCTGCATGCCGTTGCGCACGGCGCGCATGAAGGGCTCGTCGTAGCTGGTGGCGAGGAGATGGTAATCGAGGATGTAGGGCACCGACGGCGTGAGGCCCTGGTAGCGCTTGGCGTGGGCGTCCTCGTACGTCTCGCGGAAGAGGTAGAACTCCAGCTCCGAGCCGCACATCGGCTCCAGGCCCAGCTGCCGGGCGCGCGCGACCTGAGCTTTCAGGACCTGCCGCGGGGAAGGCCGGACCGGGGAGCCGTCCTCCCAGGCCACGTCGCAGAGGACCAGCGCGGTCGCCTCCAGCCAGGGGATGCGGCGCAGGGTCGAGAGGTCCGGCACCATCGAGAAGTCGCCGTAGCCCTGCTCCCAGCTGGCGATCCCGTAGCCCGGCGACGGCTCCATCTCCATGTCCAGGGCGAGCAGGTAGTTGCAGCCCTCGACGGGGTGGCCCGCGGCGATCTCGGCCATGAAGAACTCGGCGTGGAGGCGCTTGCCCACGAGCCGGCCCTGCATGTCGGTGAAGGCGACGGCGACCGTGTCGACTTCGCCGCTCTCGACCTGGGCCTCCAGCTCCTCGAGCGTGATCAACGCCGCCCCTCCGCTTCGCCGGCGCGGGCCACGAAACGGGCGATGAGCGGCAGCGCCCACGCCGTCCGATCGACCAGCTCCTCGGGGTGACACTGCACGGCCATCACCGCGCCGTCGTCCGACTCCAGCGCCTCCACCAGGCCGTCCGGGCTGAGCGCCGTGGCGCGGAGGCCTGGGGCCAGGTCGCGGATGGCCTGATGGTGGAGGCTGTTGACGCTCAGCTCCGCGGCCTCCGCGGCCAGCGCCAGTTCGGAACCCGTCTCGACGCTGACCGTGTGGGCGAGGTGGGAGCGGTCCAGGTCGTGGTGGTCGTGACCCTCGACGTGCTGGAGCAGGGTGCCGCCGAGGGCGACGTTGATCAGCTGCTGCCCGCGGCAGATGCCGAGGACCGGCAGCCGCCTCGAGACCGCCGCCCGAACGAGGTCGACCTCGAGCCGGTCCAACTCTTCGTCCACGGGCCCGAGGGCGGGGCCACGGGCCTCGGCGTAGAGCCCGGGGTCGACATCCCACCCGCCGGGCACGAGGAGCCCGTCCACGCCGGCCAGCGCGGCCTCCGGCGACGGCGCCGAAATTCCGGGCGCGGCCTGGATCAGGACCGCGTCCCCGCCCGCCGCCGCCAGGGCCCGCGCGTACGTCTCGTAATAGGCCGTCGGCCGCCGGCTGCTCGAGGTGATGGCGACCCGAGGAGCCCGTGTCGGAATTGTCGACGGATCTTCGCCGCCCATGCGGCCCATCTCCAGCGTCAGCTTCTCCGGTCCTCGGCGCTTCCTTGGAACTCCACCCCACGAAATCTTCGATTTCGCGGGGACCCCGGCTGGACCACCTGGATCGACGAATCTCTCGTCGCCATTCCGACACAGGCTCCTGGGCCTCCGCACGCTCGTCAGTCGCCCACCGCCCCGGCCGCCACTCCCGCCGGCACCTCGAGGTCGGCCTCGATCGCCGCCAGTTCTTCCGCCGAACCTTGGATCTTGGGCCCGGTGAACCAGTTGCGGGCCGAGGCGAACCACCAGATGGCCGTGCCGCCCACGACCACCGCGACCGCGACGATGGCGTAGTTGAAGTTGTCGCGCGTGATCGGCGAGGCCTGGGGCAGAACGAAGAGGATGGCGATGAAGGCGATCCAGATCACCGCGATCACGCCCACCACCGTGCTCCAGCGGCCGAGGTGCCACGGCCCCCGCTGGAACGACGCGCCGGCCCGGAGCCGGAGCAGGATGGGGATGCCGTAGGCCACGTAGAGGCCGATGGTCGCGATCGAGGTCACGGCCGCGTAGGCGGTGGTGTTGAAGAGGTAGGGCACGCCCAGGATGAACGCTCCCACCACCGCCAGCCAGATGGAGTTGGTGGGTGTGCGCGTGCGGTGGTTCACCCGGTGCCAGAACCGCGCCCCGGGGATGGCGCCGTCGCGGGCGAAGGCGTAGATCATGCGCGAGTTGGCGGTGACCGACGACATGCCGCAGTAGAGCTGCGCGCCGACGACCACGAAGAGCAGGAAGGTGCCGAAGCCCTTGCCGAGGGCGTCGTTGAAGATCTGGGCGGGCGGGACGAGCGCCACCACCTGCTTGTCGTAGTTGCCGATGGCCTGGGTGACCGCGATGAGCAGCACCCAGCCGGCAACCAGGGAGATCACTATCGACATGACGATGCCTCGCGGGCCGGCGGTGGCCGCGTCGCGCGTCTCCTCGGTCATGTGCGCCGAGGCGTCGTAGCCGGTGAACGTGTACTGGGCCAGGAGGAGGCCGATCAAGAAGACATAGATCGGGGCGCCACCGAACCCGATGCCGGTGTTGTTGACGAAGTGGGTGAAGACGAAGCCGGCGGATTGGTGGTGGCTGGAGAAGAAGAAGAGTGAGATCGCGATCAGTGCCACGCCGCCGATGTGCCACCAGACGGACACATTGTTGAGGAAGGCCACGACCGCCACGCCGAAGGTGTTGAGGAGGCCGTGGAGGATCAGGATCAAGGCGTAGACGGCGATGATGTCGATCGGATGGTCGATCGGGTAACCGAAGAGAGCGTTGAGCAGCGCTGAGGTGAAGAAGGCGGCGCCGAAGTCGATGCCGGCGGTGACGGCCACCTGGCCGAGCAGGTTGAACCAGCCCGTGAACCAGCTCCAGGCCGGGCCCCCTTTGGGTCCCGCGAGCTTGGCCGACCAGTAATACAGGCCGCCGGCGGTGGGGTAGCTGGAGCAGACCTCAGCCATGGCCAGGCCGACAAGGATCACGAACAGCCCCACGACCGGCCAGCCGATGGTCATGACCACCGGGCCGCCGGTGTTCATGCCGAACTGGTACAGGGTGAGACAGCCGGAGAGGATCGAGATGATGGTGAAGGAGACGGCGAAATTCGAGAACCCGCTCATCCGGCGGCGCAGCTCCTGCGCGTAGCCGAGCCGATGCAGGGTCTCGACGTCTGTGTCCGCTGCCTGGACCCTCATAACCACTCCTCCCCTTTCCAACGCGGGCGTATCTCGAGCCCTCTCGACTGGGCCGGACGGTAGCAACGCCCGGAAGGTGCTGTCAAGGACTTAGGAGTTACGGTGCTGAGATGAACCAGCCACTGCGGGTCGAGCCCGCACCGGACGTGCTCGACGAGGTCGTAGACAACCGTCGCCACCTGCACCGGAACCCCGAGGTGTCGTTCCAGGAGCACGAGACCTCCCGCTTCATCCGGGATCGGCTGGGCGCCATCGGCCTCGACGTCCAGGACTGCCCCACCGAGACGGGCGCGCTCGCGCTGCTCGACACGGGCAGGCCCGGCCGGCGCGTGATGCTCCGGGCCGACATCGACGCCCTCCCGATCCTGGAGGAGTCGGGGGTCGACTACGCCTCCGGGCGCGAGGGGCGGATGCACGCCTGCGGCCACGACGCGCACACCGCGATCCTGCTGGGGGCCGCGCGGGCGCTCTTCGAGGACGCATCCGAGCTGACGGGCTCCTACCTGTTCTGCTTTCAGCCGGCCGAGGAGATCGTGGAGGGGGCGCGGGCCATGATCTCGCGCGGCCTGATGGAAACGTGGCGGCCCGAGGTGACCATCGGCCTGCATATGGCCTCGTGGCTGCCCAGCGGCACGGTCAGCACCCGCCCGGGTCTGCTCTGGTCGGGGTCGGACGGTTTCGAGCTGGTCATGCGCGGCCCGGGTGGCCACGGGGGGATGATGCGGCGGGCGGGAAACGTAATCTCCGCCCAGGCCTTTTTCCTGGAGCGCCTCCACGGTGTGGTCGACGGGCTCGAGCACGAGGGCGCCGGCTGCCACTGCTCGGTGGGCGACGTGCGGACCGACGGCCAGTGGAACGTGGTGCCGCGAACTGTGACCGTGAGGGGCAGTGTGCGCACCTTCACGGCCGACCTTCGCACCGAAGCGCTGCAGCGGCTGGGCGACCTCCTGCTGGAGGCGGACACGGAGTTCGAGATCCAGTCCGAGCTGAAGCTCGTGCACGGCACGGTGCCGCTCTACAACGACCCGGACGTGACCCGCGAGGTGCTGGAGGTCGGTCGCGAGCTGATCGGCGACAAGGCGTCGGTGCTGGGTCAACCGCTTACGGTGAGCGACGACATGGCCGAGTTCCTGACCCGCATCCCCGGCGCCTACTTCATGATCGGCGCCCGGCCGCCGGACTCTGAGACCCCGCCCGCGCACCACTCCCCGGGCTTTCGGATCGACGAGAGCGCCTTCGCCACAGGCGTGCGAATGATGGCCACGACCGCCGCCCGCCTGGCCGCGCGAACCACCTGAAAGAGCCCTGTCTGTCATAAGGATCTCCAAGCCTCCGGCGGTATAGTGCCCCTACACCATGATCATCTTCTGGATCCTCGCCTTCCTGCTCTTCGAGCTCGTCATCTGGGTCGTCGTCGGCGCCCTGGTGCCGTTCTTCATAGGGCCGGGCGCGGTCCTCGCGACCCCGGTGGTCGCGGTGCTCTTCGACGTCCTGGCGCTGTTCGGCGTGGTCGCGCTCGTGAAGCGCGAGCTGATCATGCGCGAGCAGATGCCCGAGGAGAAGACGACAGACCTGCGGACCCGCGCGACCAACCGCCAGATCTTCTGGTCGCGCCTTTTCATGGCGGCCTTCATACTCACGATCGCCGCGTTCGCCCTGGCCCGGATCGCGGGCCTGATGGGCGTCTCGGTGGGGGCGCTGCTGGGTGTCGTCCTCCCGCTCGTCCTCCAGGGCGTTCTCCTGATGCCACTCAACTTCTTCATCTTCTTCGGCCCCTTCCTGCTCTTCTCGCGCATGGGCCGGCAGACCCTGCGGCCAGGCGACGCCAACTACGGCGTGGACCTGGCGGACGTGCGCGGCCAGCGGGCCGCGGTCGACGAGATGAAGCGGATCCTGAAGCTGATGGAGGGCGGTCGCGCCTTCGTCCGGGCCGGGGGCAAGCGGGAGCGCGGCGTCCTCCTCGTCGGTCCTCCCGGGACCGGCAAGACGATGCTCGCCAAGGGCATCGCCACCAGCATGCAGATGCCCATCATCACCAGCTCCGGCTCGGCCTTCCAGGGCATGTTCCTGGGCATGGACCTGGTCGCGGTCTGGACCCTCGTGCGCGCGGCGAAGAAGCTGGCCAAGCGCTGGGGCGGGTGCACGGTGTTCATCGACGAGTTCGACGCCCTCGGCCAGCGCCGCGGTGGCGCCGGCGGACAGGGTGGCGCGATGGGGGGCATGTTCGGCGGCGGCCAGCTCGGCCTGAACATGCTCCTGGTCCAGATGGACGGGGTCGACAACGCGGGCTGGATGAAGCAGTTCGGGCGCCGCGTCGTCAACGTCTCGCTCGACGGGCTGTTCGTGCCCAGCAAGATCCGGTCCAAGTCGATGCGCATCGGGCCGCTGGCGCCGCCTCGCTACAACCTCTTCTTCATGGGCGCCACCAACCGCCCCGAGGTCCTCGACCCGGCGGTGACGCGAGCCGGCCGTTTCGGGCGGCAGATCCGATTCGAGATGCCCTCACGCGAGAACCGCAAGGACATCGCCTCCCTTTACTTCGACAAGAAGGCCCACGATCCCGACCTCGACCGGCCGGAGCGGCGCGAGGAGTTCGCACGGGTGACCGAGGGCTTCTCCCCGGCCGACATCGACCAGGCGCTGTCGATGGCCCTCATGTACGCGTTCGAGGAAGGCCGCAAGACCTTCAACTGGGACGACCTGCGCGAGGCCCTGGTCAACGTCTCGATGGGCCTGGCCAAGACGATCACTCCGAGCGAGTGGGACCTCGTGGCCGTGGCCCGGCACGAGATGGGCCACGCGGTGGCGGCCCACTTCTACGAGCCGCAGCATTCACCCGTGACACTGTCCATCCGGCCGCGGGCAGACTTCCTCGGCGTCCACGTCAGCTTCAAGCGCGTGGAGCATCAGGACATGTTCCGCTCGACGCAAGCCGGCCGCTTGCGTGCGATCCTGGCGGCGCTGGCCACGGAGCGCGTCTTCTATGGCGAGAACACCGCCGGCGTCACCGGTGACCTGCGCCAGGCCACGAGCCTTGCCTCCCACATGATCGGGGTCTGGGGCATGGGCCCGGACGAGATGGACCCGGAGATGTCTCGGAAGGCGGCGGACATGGGCGAGACTCTCATCTCCCGGGTCGAGGTCACGGCGGGCCTCCAGGAGCAGGGGACCATGGTCGGCACCGCCCTGGCCAACCCGATCTCGCGACGCATGGTGGCACAGGTCATGGGCGCGGCTTACATCGACGCTTGGCGCCTCATCTTCGCCAACCGCGATGCTGTCGAGCGCGGCGCGGAGACCTTGGTCGAACGCCGGGAGATGGTGGGTGCTGAGATCGAGCTCATGCTCAATGGGTTGGATCTGCGCATGTTCTGCGAACGCGACCCGTATCCGGAGGACGTCCAGGTCGTGCCGGGGCCAGCCCGGTCCGCGTTGGACGAGGATTCGCCCGCGGCCGAGCGGGGTGTCCGCTCCGCCTGAGTCGGCGCTGACGCCGCGGCGGGCGGCTGCCGCGGCCTGGAGGGTCCGGGCCGGGCTGGCGCTGCTGCCCGTGCTGCTCGGTGCCGGCGCCTTGACGCCTCTGCTGGCCGCCCACGCCGGCTCCACGCCGGCAGGACAGGTCGCCGCGGCCCTTAAGGACGCCGACCGTCGTGCCGCCGACGCGGAAACCGAGGCGGCGCGGCTTCAGGCTCTACCCGCGCCCCCGGTTGGGATCGACCAACTGCGTCGGCAGCGGCAGCAGGAGGCCGCCGCCTACCGGCTCCGGGCAGCCGTGCGGGACGAGCAGCAGGCGGTTTTCCAAGCCGCGACGGACCCGTCGCTGGAGGCAGCGGTCGCCAGGCAGCTGCCCCCGTCCGAGCAGCCTGGCCTGGCGGCGGCGGCGAGCGGCCTGCGCTCGCTCTGGAGCCTGGCCGGGATCACCGATCTGAGCCTCGTCCACGCCCGCTTCAGCCATCCCTACCGGGCCGCCCAGCCGGTCGCCAGCCTCAGCGCCTTCTATCGCCGGGCGGGCGCCGCCTACGGCGTCGACTGGGGCGTGCTCGCGGCCATCAACTACATCGAGTCCGACTTCGGCCGCACGCCGGGACCCTCCAGCGCCGGCGCCCTGGGACCGATGCAGTTCCTGCCCTCGACGTGGGCGGCGTTCGGCCAGGGCGACATCCAGGACCCGGCTGACTCCATCATGGCCGCGGCCCGCTACCTGCACCACAACGGCGCGCCGCGCGACTACCAGACCGCCATCTTGGCCTACAACCACGACCAGGACTACGTGGACGCGGTCCGGAGCTTCGCGGCCGCCCTGGCGGCGGAGCCACATTGGCTGACGCGCCTCTACTACTGGTCCACGTACGGCTGACACCGCTCCGCGGTGGTGGTGCAGTCTTACGACCCGCCGCCAGTGGACCTGACCAGTGGTAGCCACCGGGGCCACAGACTTCGCAACCAGCCGGCGTCAGGTGGACGACGATCCAAGGATGGCGACCAGCGCGCTGGTCGCGTCAGGCCGGCTTGGTCGCCGTGAGCAGGCCGCACGACACCCACGGACCACCGAACCAGCATCGCCAGCCCACGGGTCGCCGACTGACATCAGTCAGGCCCAGCTGAACCGCCCGCTCCGCGTACTCGCCGGTTCGCCGGATGTCGACGATGGCGAGCCGGCCCCCAGGCCGAAGGACCCTCACCATCTGGCCTATTGCCTCGGCCCGACCGTCGCGGTCGGGGATGTTGTGGATCGCCAGGCTGCTCAGGACGACGTCGAATTCGCCGTCCGTGAACGGCATCGCCCGCATGTCGCCGGTGTGGACCTCGACGCGTTCGCCGACCCCCTCCAGCTCCGCGTTGGCGAGGGTGGTGGCCAGGCTGTTGCCCGATTGGTCGGTCGTGCTCCAAAGGTCCAGGCCAATGGCGCGCCCGGTGGGGAGCAGCTTGGCAGCCGAGAGTAGGACCGCGCCGCGCCCGCAGCCCACGTCCAGCAACCGCTCGCCGCCCCGCAGCTGCAGCCGAGCGAGCAACTCCTCCCAGACGACGAACTTGCCGGTCCGCGTGGCGTAGACGTAGGTCGTGGCGCTGAGCACCATGAGGACCGCGCCCGCCACCAGCACGGCGGCGGCCAACGCAGACCCGCTGCGGGCATTGATCCCGGCTCCGATCAGCATCGACACCGCCACTGCCGCGAGCAGGATCGGCACGAGCGGCGCGTCGAAGCCATACCGTCCCCTTCTCGGGCGCAAGCTGGGCGCCGTCGACATTCCCTCGATCTCGCTCATCGACTGCCGGTCCCCGGGAATCGTAGGGGCAAGCGCCAAGCGGGCGCGGAACACCTCACCTCGGGCGTGCCCGCTCAACCATTAGAGTGATCACTCGTGGAGTATCGCATCGAACAGTTGGCGCAGAGCGCCGGTGTGGCGGTGGACACCATCCGCTTCTATCAGGGCAAAGGCCTGCTCGAGGCCCCACGGCGCGAGGGTCGCGTCACCTGGTATGCGGACGCCCACCTGGAGCGCCTCCGGCGAATCCGCCAGCTGCAGCAGCGGGGCTTCACGCTGACGGTCATCCGCCGCTTCCTCGAGGGCGAGCTGGAAACGAGCGACGAGGCGCTGGTGGAGGCGGTCACCGCGCCGCATCCGCCGCAGTCCCTAAGCCTGGACGAGCTGGCCGCGGCCAGCGGCATCGCGGTTCCGCTGCTCCACAACCTGGAGCAGGCCGGCCTGCTCACGCCCACCGAGGACGGCGAGGACGCCCGCTACCCGGCCGAGGACCTGGCCGCCCTCGAGGCCGGGATGAAGGTGGTGGAGGCGGGCGTGCCCCTCTCAGCGCTCCTGGAGCTTGGGGCCGAGCACGCCGCCGCTGCCGATCGGACCGCCCGCAAGGCGGTGGAGCTCTTCGACCGCCACGTCCGCGAGCGGCTGCAGGCGGAGGGGCGACCGGGAGCCGAGGTGGAGGCCGATCTCGTGCGCGAGTTCGAGGAGCTGCTCGAGGCCAGCGGCACCCTCGTTCGCCATCACTTCCGACGGGCGCTGGTGCGGGCCGCCCGCGAGCACATCGAGCGCCGGGTGTGACTGTGCTCCCGGCCGTCTCGGTGCGGGAGCTCGACCACACTCCGGACCTCGTGACCCTGGCCGGCGCTGCCCGGGATGCGGGCCAGGAGGTGATGCTGATCGAGCGGCCGATGCCCGACGCGGTCTCGGTGCTGGCCGTCGGCCGCCGCCTCGAGATCGTGTCGACCACGTTGGGGGTTGCTCTGGAGGATGTCGGCGGCCGGCGCCTGGACGAGGAAGCCGGAATCGACCGGGTGGCCGCGGCCGGGCGTCTCTGGCGGCGGTTGGCGGAGATGGAGGGCGGCACGCGGCCGGGGTTGCCGGCCACCGGCGTCGTCGCTGTCGGCGGCTTCGCGTTCGACCCGACGCGCCAACCGGGGGCGCCCTGGGCGGGTTTCCCGGGGCTCCTCTTCCGGGTACCCGAGCTGGCCGTCACCAGGGTGCGAGGCCGCACGTTCGTTTCCGGTGACGAAGCCCTCCTCGCCCTGCCGGAGGCCTACGCGGCGGTCCGCGCCCATAAGCTGACCGTGGCTCCGGCCCGGCCGCCGGGCGATTGGTGCGCCGCAGTGGCCGAGGCTGCGCGCCGGCTGCGGTCCGGGGCCGCCGCCAAGGTCGTGCTGGCGCGCGAGATCGTGGCCCGGGCGGACGGAGTGATCAGCGCCGGCGCTGTGGCGGCGGCCCTCCGGGCGGCCTACCCGGCCTGCTTCACCTACCTCATCTCGGGAGCCGACGGCACGGCCTTCACGGGCGCCTCGCCGGAGCTGCTTGTGCGCCGGCAGGGCGGCATCGCCACCTCCCAGCCGATGGCCGGCAGCACCGCTCGCGGCGACGACGAGGCGGGCGACGAACAGCTGGCCGAGCTGCTCCGCGCCAGCGCCAAAGACGGAGCCGAGCACCAGGTCACCGCGGAGTTCGTGGCCGACCGCCTCCGTCCCTTCAGCCGCCTCGTCGAGCGCGGCCGCCCAGAGGTCCTGCGCCTGACCAACATTCAACATCTCGCGACCACGGTCCTGGCCCAGCTCATGGAGCCGCCGGCAGGCGTGTTGGAGCTGGCGGCGGCGCTCCACCCGACGCCGGCCGTCGGCGGCTTTCCGCCCGACGCCGCCCGCGTCCTTATCGAGGAGCTGGAATGCCTGGAGCGGGGCTGGTACGCCGGCGCCGTGGGCTGGATCGACGGCCGCGGTGACGGCGAGCTGGCCGTGGCCATCCGCTGCGGCCTGCTCTGGGAGGACGGCGCCCGCCTCTACGCGGGCAACGGCATGATGCCCGACTCCGACCCGGAGGCGGAGCTGCGCGAGACCGAGCTCAAGTTCCGAGCCCTCCTCGGGGCGATGACCGGCTAGGGACGTACTCGAGCTGTACGCCCAGGACACGGGCGCCCGGCTGCGGTGCCGAGTCGACCGCCTCCACGAAGCTCCTGCAGCGAATCTGGCCGCCCCGCCAATAGCCAGCGCCTGGTCAGCTCACTTCCGATGAGTCCTCGATCGCGCTGAATACGCGGGCGGTGACTTCATCGATCGAGCCCGTCGCATCGACGTGATGTAGGATGCCGCGGCCGGCGTAGTAGCTGACCAATGGCAGCGTCTTCTCCGTGTACACCTCGATCCGGTGCCGGATCGTGGCCTCCGTGTCGTCGTCGCGACCGGATTGCTCCCCCCGTGCGGCCAGGCGGGCGATCAGCTCCTCCTGCGGGATGTCGAGAAGCACGACCGCCTGCAGTGTGATTCCGTGCCGGCGGGCAGCCTCGTAAGCGGCCTCGGCCTGGGTGACAGTCCGGGGAAACCCGTCGAGGACAAAACCCCCGGACTCGTCTGGACCAAGTACCCTATCGAGCACCATCGCGATGACAAGATCGTCGGCGATGAGATCGCCACGGCCCATCGCCTCCTGCGCCGCCCGTCCGAGCTCGGTGCCGGCTTCCACTTGGGCCCGGAGCAACTCGCCGCTGGAAAGGTGCGGCACTCCCAGTCGAGCGGCGAGGCGATGTCCCTGCGTACCCTTCCCGGACCCAGGGGGGCCGAGCATGAGCACCCTACCGGCGTCGGCTGGCATCGTCTGTAAATATGCACTCGGCCGCGGAAATGCCGGCGCGCCGGCCGGGGACGGCGAATGAGCCCGCCGGCCATGGATCGAGAGGACGCCCCGGAGGTCGCCGCACCGCTCGATCTGCTGCTGGCCGACGCCGCCGTTGGCCTGTCCAGCCGGTTCCGACCGGTTCGGTTGATGCTGGCACTGGGACGGCGAATGGTCGCCAAGCCGGACGCCGTCGGGCGCCGAAGCGCCGAGCTGCTGAGGGAGCTCGCCCGGATCTCAGCCGGGTCGTCGGAGCTCGAACCGAACCCGCGCGACCGGCGGTTCGCCGATCCCGCTTGGACGGGAAATCCCCTGCTGCACAGGGTGCTGCAGGCCTACCTGGCCGGGTCGCGGGCGGCCGACCAGCTCGCCGCCGATGTCGGACTCGACAAGGATGAGCGGCTGCGGTTCGTCGCCTCCAACATCGTCGACGCACTGGCGCCAAGCAACAACCCATGGCTGAACCCAGCCGCGTGGAAGGAGTCCCTCGACACCGGTGGCGCCAACACGGTGCGCGGCCTCCGTGCCTTCATCGAGGACATGTCGTCCAGCCCGCGCGTGCCCCGGATGGTCGACCCCGAGGCCTACGAGGTGGGGCGCGACCTCGCCGTGACTCCTGGTTCGGTGGTCTGGCGGGCGCCCCTCTACGAGCTCATCCAATTCACGCCCCATACGAGCAGAGTGCACTCGAGCCCACTCCTGGTTGTGCCTCCTACGATCAATAAATACTACATCTTGGATCTTGCTCCGCACCGCAGCTTGATCGAGTTCCTCGTTGGCCAGGGTCACCAGGTGTTCGTCATGGCGTGGCGCAATCCGGACGCCCGATTCCGCGACAGCGGCCTCGATGCTTACGGGGCCGCTGTGGTCGAAGCAGTAGGCGCCGTGCGCCGCATCTGCCGCAGCGCCCAGGCCAACCTGATGGGGGTGTGCTCGGGCGGCATCATCACTTCGATGGTCATGGGCCACCTGGCTGCCACCGGCGAGAATTCGGTCAACGCCTTGACGCTCCTCGTCACTGTGCTTGACCAAAAGCAGGCCGGGGTCGCCGCCGCGCTGATAGACGAGACGACGGCGAAGGCGGCGATGGCCGCCTCCGCCAAGCAGGGCTACCTTGACGGCAGCGCCCTGGCCGAGGTGTTCGCCTGGCTCCGACCCAACGACCTGGTCTGGAACTACTGGGTCAACAACTACCTGCTCGGACGCAAGCCGCCCGCATTCGACATCCTCTTCTGGAACGCCGACACGACGCGGATGCCCGCGCGCATGCACCACGACTTCCTGCGGATCGCGATGGCTAACGCCCTCGTCACACCTGGCGAAGCGACGATGCTGGACACGCCCGTCGACCTCGGCAAGATCGCCGCCGACAGCTACATCGTGGCTGGAGTCGCCGACCATATCTGCCCGTGGCAGTCGTGCTACAAGACCACCCTCTTGCTCGGCGGCTCGACTCGCTTCGTGCTGTCGACGAGCGGACATATTGCCGCCCTCGTCAACCCCGCCGACAACCCCAAGTCGAGCTTTCGGGCGGGGGGCGATTTGCGAGCCGAGGCGGACGCGTGGTCCGCCGGCGCCGAGAGCCACAGCGGATCATGGTGGCTCGACTATGCCGCCTGGCTCGGAGCGCGCTCGGGGCCGCAGAAGGTAGCGCCGAGGCGCCTCGGCGGGGCCGGCTTCAAACCGCAGGAGCCTGCCCCCGGGACGTATGTCTTCGACCGCTGAGACCCGTTCCGTCCGCGTCGACGGCGCCTCGATCCGGGTCCAGGTGCGCCACGCGGTGGGGGGATCTGGGATCCCGCTGGTCCTGGCCAACGGGATCGGCGCGTCGCTCGAGATGCTGCAGCCGTTCGTCGACGGGCTGCCGAGAGACGTGGAGGTGGTCCGCTTCGACGTGCCCGGCGTCGGCGGGTCCGCGCCCCGTCGCCGGCCTTACCGGTTCTGCGGCCTGGCCCGGATGCTGCGCCGGCTGCTCGTCGGCCTCGGCTACGAACGGGTTGACATGCTCGGCGTCTCCTGGGGAGGTGGCCTGGCGCAGCAGTTCGCGCTCACCGAGCGGCAGTTCTGCCGCCGGCTGGTGCTCGCCAGCACAGCCACCGGCGCGCTCATGATCCCCGGCTCACCGCACGTGTTGAAGCTCATGGCCACCCCCCGCCGCTATCGCGACCCGGACTTCGCGCGCCAGATCGCGGGGACGATCTACGGCGGCGCCATGCGCGCTCATCCCGAACGAGCCGCGGACCTCCTCGGCCAGATCGAGAACCGCGTGGGGGCAAGCACCGGCTATTGGCTGCAGTTGTTCGCCTTGGCCGGCTGGACCAGCCTTCCGTGGCTGCCGCTGATCAGGCAACTCACGCTGATCCTGGCCGGCGACGACGACCCGCTGGTGCCGCTGGTCAACTCCAGGATCATCACTCGGCTGATTCCCCGTGCGCGGCTCCACGTCTACCACGACGGCCACCTGGCTCTGCTGACCGATGCCGCCACGCTCGCGCCTCTGGTCGCCGATTTCCTATCCGAACCCGACCCCGAGGAGACATGATGAGCATCGCGACCGCACAGACGGCGACCGACTTCTACGGCCTCGAACGGGTCCTCGCGCCAGATGAGCTGGCCACGGTCCACGCGGCGCGGGCATTCATGCGGGCCGAGGTGGCGCCGATCATCAACCACTATTGGACGCGCGCCAAGTTCCCGTTCGAGATTCTGGACGGGTTCCGAAGACTCGGCATCGCGGGCCTGCCCTACCAGGGGTTTGGCTGCCCGGGGCGCAGCAAGATCCTCGATGGGATGGTGTTCATGGAGCTCGCCCGGATCGACGCGTCGATCGCCACGTTTCACGGTGTGCACAGCGGCCTCGCGATGGGCTCGATCCATGTCTGTGGATCAGACGAGCAGCGAGCTCGGTGGCTGCCCGGCATGGCGCGCCTGGAGCAGATCGGCGCCTTCGGCTTGACCGAGCCGGAGGTCGGGTCCGGCGTCGCCCGGGGCCTCGCCACGACCGCGCGCCGCGAGGGCGAGCACTGGGTCCTCAACGGGCAGAAGAAGTGGATCGGCAATGCCAGCTTCGCGGACCTCGTGGTCATCTGGGCGCGCGATGAGGCAGACGACCAGGTCAAGGGTTTCGTCGTAGACGGGGGTACCGCCGGGATGAGGATCGAGGACCTCCAGGACAAGATCGCGCTCCGCGTGGTGCAGAACGGGCTGATCAGCCTCGACGGAGTGCGGGTGCCTGAGGCCAATCGCCTGCAGAACGCCAACTCGTTTCGTGACACGGCGAAAGTGTTGAAGCTCACCCGGGCCGGGGTCGCCTGGATGGCCGTGGGTTGCGGCCTCGGGGCCTACGAGCACGCGCTGGCGTACGCCAAGGAGCGCCAGCAGTTCGGCCGGCCGATCGCTGGCTTTCAGCTCGTCCAGGACCTATTGGTGCGCATGCTCGCCAACTGCACCTCATCGGCCTGTCTCTGCCTGCGCCTGGCTCAGCTCGGCGAAGCCGGCGAGGACCTCGACGAACACTCGGCCCTGGCCAAAGCCGTGTGCACGGTTCGGATGCGCGAGACGGTCGGCTGGGCGCGCGAGCTGATGGGCGGCAACGGCATCCTCCTCGAGCACCAGGTGGGCCGGTTCGTGGCCGACGCCGAGGCCCTCTACTCCTACGAGGGCACGCGCGAGGTCAACACCCTCATCGTCGGACGCAGCATCACCGGCATCGGCGCGTTCGTCTGACTCAGGAACGCGCGGCTTGGCCGGCCTGCGCCGCGTGGGCCGGCGCCGTGATCTCGCGCTTCAGGATCTTGCCCGTGGGGCCCTTCGGCAACTCCTCCACGAACCACACCTGGCGCGGGTACTTATACGCCGCGACCCGTTCCTTGACGAAGTCGCGCAGCTCGGCCTCGGTAGCAGCCGCATCCGCCTTGAGCACGACCGCGGCGCCGACCTCCTCCCCGAGCTCGGGGTGCGGAACTCCGACCACGGCCGCCTCCCGCACCGCAGGGTGCTCGTAGAGGACCTCTTCGAGCTCGCGCGGGTACACGTTGTAGCCGCCCCGAATGATCATGTCCTTCTTGCGGTCGACGATGAAGAAGTAGCCCTCGTCGTCGACTCGGGCCATGTCGCCGGTGTGAAACCAGCCATCGCGCATCGTCTCTGCGGTCGCGTCGGGCCGCTGCCAATAGCCCTTCATCACGTTGTGGCCGCGGATCACGATTTCGCCGGTTTCACCCTGCTTGACCTCGCCACCCTCCTCGCCGACCAGCTTCATTTCGACCCCCTTGATCGGGGTGCCTATCGATCCAGGCTTACGCTCGCTGTCAGGGTGGTTGAACGATGCAACGGGCGAGGTCTCCGATAAGCCGTAGCCCTCCAG
>JALYZG010000249.1 GCA_030948965.1 Candidatus Dormiibacterota bacterium
GCGGCCGCCGCGGCGTCCGCTACTTGACGATGATCACGGCCGGTTTTCGGGAGACCGGAGCCGACGGGGCGGTGCTGGAGGCCGAGCTGGCCCGACGCTGCCGGGAGCATGGGATCACGCTGCTCGGCCCCAACTGTCTCGGCTTCGTCAATTATCGGGCCCGAATCGCCGCCTACGCGCTGCCGCTCTCTCCGCCGCTCGAGCCCGGCCCCGTCGCAGTCCTCAGCCAGAGCGGCGTGATGCTGCAGCACTTTCACCGGCTGGCGCAGGCGCGTGGCCTGGGCCTGGCGGCGACGCTGTCGATCGGCAACGAAGCGATCATGACCTCCGACCGCTGGCTGGAGATGCTGCTGGAGCGGCCCGATGTGCTCGCGGTGGGCGCTCTCCTGGAAGGCTTGCGTGAGCCCGCGGCGTTCCTGGCCGCGGCCCGGCGAGCTGCCGGCCTGGGCAAGCCCGTAGTGGTGCTGAAGGTGGGGCGGGGGGAGGCGGCTGTGCGCTCGGTGGCCGCTCACACCGGCTCCCTCGCGGGCGCTGACGCCGTCGTCGACGCGGCGTTCCACCAGAACGCGATCGTCCGCGTGGCCTCGATCGAGGACCTGGTCGAGACGTGTGGCGTGCTCGCGGATGGGCGCTGGCCGGAAGGCGGCCGGACCGCTGTCGTCACGACCTCGGGGGGGACTTGCGGGCTCCTGGCCGACCTGGCCGACGGCACGAACCTGGAGCTGACCGACTTCGCGCCTGCCACCAAGGCGCGGCTGAGCGCCCTGCTGCCTGAATTCGGCACGCCCCAGAACCCGCTCGACACGACGGGCGTGGTGGTCGACAACCCCGACCTCCTGGCCGAGTGCATCGATGCCGTCGTGGCCGAGGGCACGTTCGCCGCGCTGCTGATGAACACCGAACCGCCACGGTCACCAGGCGCGACGCCCGCCTCTACGGAGCGGCGCCTCGCGGCGCTGGCCACCGCCAGAGCGCGCGTCCCCTTCTTTTCCGTAGTCGTCGGCAGCACCGCCTCCGACCCGACCGATTACGGGCGAGACCTCGCCCGGCGACACGGGCTGCGCTTCGTGCTCGGCCTGGAGGCGGGAGTCCGCGCCCTCGACCACGCCGTGGCATACGGTCGGGCACGAGTCCGGGTCCTGGCCGCGCCCCCAGGCACCAGCGAGAAGCGACACGCGCCGGCCCTGGTGCGGGGCTGGTCGGGTCGGGTGCCCGAGGCCGACGCCAAGCGGCTGCTGGAGGCCTACGGCGTCGCCATCCCGGGCGAGTGGCAGGCGCGGGACGCTGAAGAGGCGGCGAGCGCGGCGGCGGAGCTGGGTTTCCCTGTGGTGGTGAAGGTCCTTTCGCCGGACCTGGCCCACAAGTCGGACGCCGGCGGCGTGCGACTCGGCCTGCGCTCGGAACAAGAGGTGCGGGGGGCCTGCGCCGCCATCCTGGCCGAGATCGGCGAGCGCCGTCCGGAAGCCCGGGTCAGCGGCTTCACGGTGGCTGTTCAGGCGGAGCCAGTGGCGGAGCTCATCGCGGGCGTCCACCAGGACCCCCAGTTCGGCCCCGTCGTAGTGGCCGGCTTGGGTGGGATCCTGGTCGAAGTGCTGGACGACGTGTCGTTGCGGCTGCCGCCCCTCGACGAGGCGGAGGCGGAGGCGATGCTGCTGGGCCTCAGAGGCGCGGCCGTGCTGTCCGGCGCCCGCGGCCGCCCGGTGGCCGACCTCGCCGCGTGCTCTCGGGTGCTCGTGGCCCTGGGCGAGCTCGCGCTCGACCTCGGTCCGCGCCTCAAGGCCCTGGACGTCAACCCGCTGATGGCGATGCCCGCCGGGCAGGGGGCGCTCGCGGCCGACGCCCTGCTGGAGCTGTCATGACCAAGGTTCCACAAAGGAGGAATGGATGAGATTCGAGGGCAGGGTGGCGCTGGTCACGGGGGGCGGCCGGGGGATCGGGGCGGAGACATGTCGGGTTCTGCACTCGGGGGGCGCCACGGTGATCGCGTGCGACATGGACGCCGAGCCGGCTCAGGAGGTGGCGGTCGAACTCGGTGACCGCGCTCTCGGCCTGGCCGTGGACGTCACCGAGCGGGCGCAGGTAGAGGCCGCGGTCGGGCAGGCGGTCGAGCGCTTCGGCAAGCTCGACTACCTCGTCTGCTGCGCCGGAATCACGCGCGACAACCTCATCTACAAGATGAGCGACGACGATTGGGACGGGGTCATCGACACCCACCTCAAGGGCAGCTTCCTCTGCTGCCAGGCGGCGCAGAAGGCGATGGTCCCGAACGGCTTCGGGCGCATCGTCCTGCTCAGCTCGGTCTCGGCCCTCGGCAACCGTGGCCAGACGAACTACTCGACCGCCAAGGCCGGCCTCCAGGGCATGGCGCGCACGCTGGCCATCGAGCTCGGGCGCTACGGCATCAACGTCAATACGGTTGCACCGGGGTTCGTGGAGACGCGGATGACCCAGGCCACGGCGGAGCGGATGGGCGTGGGGTGGGAGGAGTTCAAGAAAGGCGTCATCGAGCACACGCCCAACCGCCACCTGGGCCAGCCCGCTGACATCGCCAACGTGATCGCATTCCTGCTCAGCGATGACGGGACCTACATCAGCGGCCAGACCCTCTACGTGCGCGGCGGCCCCTAGGCCTCGATGAGCGGCATGATCGTTTGCCCGCAGCCCCAGGCCGCCGACGCGGGCCTGGCCGTGCTTCGGGAGGGGGGCAACGCGATCGACGCCGCGGTCGTTACCGCCCTCGTGCAGGGCGTGATCGACCCCATGATGTGCGGCATCGGCGGCGCGGGCGTCATGCTCGTGCACCGCGGCGACCGGCGCCCCGATGAGGTCATCGAGTTCTACGCCCGCGCCGGCGAGCAGGTCCGGCCCGACATGTGGGAGTCGCGCCTGATCCGCGAGTCGGCCGACCGCTACGGCTACGTCCTGGAGGGTCGCGTCAACGACGCCGGCTACCAGTCGGTCGGCGTGCCCGGGACTGTGGCCGGCCTGGCGGAGGCGCTGTCCCGCCATGGCACGATGACCTGGCGGGCGGCGGTCGAACCGGGCCTGGCAGCGGCCCGTGAGGGCATGCGCGTCACCGGCAACGTCTTCAGCTACTGGTCACGGGATGACGGGCCCGACTTCGTCATCCACCGCCACCGGATCCAGTGGACGCCCGAAGCCCGGCGCATCTACACCCGCGACGGCGAGCTCTTCCGGGTCGGCGACGTGGTCCCGAACCCCGACCTGGCCCGCACCTACGAGCGGCTGGCCGAGGCGGGGCCGGAGGACTTCTACCAGGGGAACATCGCGCGCGCGATCGCCGCCGACTTCCAGGCCCACGGCGGCTTTATCTCGGAGGCGGACCTGCGCGGATACCGGCCGGTGGTGGCGGCGCCGGTGGACGGAACCTATCGCGGCCGTAGATTGGTGGTGGCCGGTCCGCCCGCGGGGGGCATGAGCCTGCTCCAGATGCTCAACTACCTGGAGGCATTCGACCTCCAGGCGGCCGGCTGGCCGTCGGTCGAGGCTGCGCGCCGGCGGGTGGAGGCCATGGGCTGGGCGGCGGCCGAGCGCGAGGCTCACCTGGCCGACCCCGCATTCGCGCCGGTGCAGGTGGCCGAGCTCACGGCCAAGAGCTACGCGGCCGCCGCCCGGGAGTTGCACGACGGCCCCAACACGACCCAGGTCTGCGTCGTCGACGGCGACGGCAACGCGGTCTCGCTGACGCATACGCTGGGCGCCTCGAGCGGGGTGGTCACGCCCGGGCTGGGCTTCAACTTCAACAACTACCTGAACTGCTTCGACCCGCGCCCTGGCCGAGTCAACTCCCTGGCCCCGGGGAAGACGCGTATCACGATGATGGTGCCGGCGCTGGCGTTCGCCGGGGACCGCCTCGAGGTCGTGGTGGGCGCGCCCGGCGGGACCAAGATCGTGAGCGGGGTGCTGCAAACGCTCCTCGGCCTCATCGATCACGGGCTGACCCCGGTCGAAGCGGTCAGCGCCCCTCGGCTCGATCACCAGGGGGGCGCGGTCGAGGCCGAACTGCGGCTGCCCGGCGAGGTTCTGGCTGGCCTGGACGCCCTCGGCTACACCGTCCACCGACGGCCGACCTCCTACGACTCCTACTTCGCCCGCGTCCAGGTCATCGTGGCCTCCCCGGACGGTAGCTTGCGCGGCGCCTCCGACCCGCGCGGGGACGGCGGCGTGGCCCTGGCCGTGTGAAGAGCTCTAGGCCAGGCTTTCCCGGAACCGCAGCGGCGCCTCGAGGCCGTAGGGATGCCGCCACTCCATGATCAGGTGGCGGGCGCCGGCGTCGACGAAGGCCGACGGATCGGGGCAGAGCTCCGACTCGAAGAGGACCGTCCGCTCGATCCCCTCGGGGTTGCGCTTCTCGCGCTCGCACCAGGCGGTCAAGGCCTCGTTCTTGGCCCGGAACTGCCCGGGGTCGCTGGTGACCAGGTTCCACATGTCCGCGTGCTGGGCCACAAGGCGGAGGGTGACCTTCTCCCCGCCGCCCCCGATCAAAATCGGCAGGCGTCCCACTGGCGGCGGCACCAGGCGGGCCAGGCGGCTCCTGATGCGCCCGAGCGACGCCTCGAGGTCCTGGAGCCTCCGTCCGGCGGTGGCGAACTCGTAGCCGTACTCGGCGTAATCACGCTCGGACCAACCAGCGCCGATCCCGAGCACAGTCCGGCCCTCGCTCAAGTGGTCGACCGTTCGGGCCATGTCGGCGAGCAGGTCGGGGTTGCGGTACGTATTGCAGCTGACCAGGATGCCGATCTGCGCCTGGCGGGTGTCCGCAGCCATCGCGGCCAGCAGAGCCCAGCCCTCGAAGTGCGCCCCGTTCGGATTGTCGTAGAGGGGAAAGAAGTGGTCCCAGGTCCAGAT
>JALYZG010000258.1 GCA_030948965.1 Candidatus Dormiibacterota bacterium
GAGCTGACGTCGGCGGCGCTGGCGCTGGGGCGGCCAGCGGCCTGGCGGGCGGTGCGCGCGAGTCCCGTAAGCTCGGCCAGAATCCGGCCGGCGTCGTCGGCGTCCCGGTCGCGGATCGCCGCCTGCATGTTGCGCCCGGCCGTGTCCAGGTAGATGGTGGCCAGGCGCAGCCGGCGCTGGATCGGACCCTGCACGTGGCGCAGGCTCTGGACCTTCGTCAGCGGCACCCACGAGGTGACGCGTGCCACCCTTCCGGTGCTCGTCACGGCGCAGGTCTCGTTGCGGCCCCAGGCGAGGTTGGGTATCGCAGCGGGCTCTTGAGGCGGGCCCGGACCGGAGCTGGGATTCGCTCGCGCGCCGCATCCGGCAGGATCCGGCCGAGCAGCCACCAGGCGTCATCGTGTTTACCAACCGGGAGCACCGCCCGCAGCTGGCGACCCTCGGACGAGCTCTCGCCCTCCGCTCGCTGGCGGCCGGCCACGTCGACCTCGAGCCGGCACCAGCCCAGTGGGCGCCAGAGAAGCGGCTCGACCATCCGCACGGCCTGCACGCGACTGCTGGGGATGGTTTCCGCCGTCGTGCTGAGAAGCCCCGAACGCAGGCGGAGCCCGTCAGGCGCTGCGGCTACGGTGAGCCGGAAGCCGCCGTTGAGACGGCGCCAAAGGACGGTGAGCAGGCCGACGAAGACCGCGACGCTGGAACTGATGATGGCCGCCGCCACGCCGGACGCCAGGACCCAGGTGACGATGAGCCCCGCGCCGATGGCGATCACCACCAGCGCCAGCCCGCTGAGGAGGATGGACCCGATCAAGCGACCAACCGGGACCGACAGCAAAACCTGCTCGGGAGCCGGCCGCCGGTCCTCGGGGAGGCCGCGGGCGAGCGCCAGGAGACGGCTCCTGACTATCTCAGCCTCGGCCGCGTTCAGGTATGCCAGCCGCGTCGACTTGCCGGTCGAGCCTCCCATCCGGAGCCTGAGCTCAGAAAGCCCCAGCACCCGGGCCAGAGCCGGACGGATGATGTCGGCGGCCTGCATCTGACTCAGCGGCAGGCGGATGGAGCTGCGCCGAAGGACGCCGGTCTCGATCAGGAGGTCGCCGTCCTGGACGCGCCACCGCGTGACCAGCCACGAGACCACTCCGAGCAGCGCCAGGGCGACGACGAGCCCAAGGCGGACGAGGACCGCGACTCGATCGCCGCCGGCGGTGAGCAGGGTGCCGGCGAACACGATCACGACCGCGGCCAGAGCGCGTCCGGCCCGGATGACCGGCGACAGGGGGTGGAGCCGGTGCCAAGCCCCGGTGTCTGGTCGGACGTCCGCCGGCCTCGCGTTGCCGCTGCTCACAGGCCGGCGGCCTTCGCTTCACCCAGCTCTGCGAGGTGGTCTCGCAGCCGGGCCGCGTCGTTCTGGCTGAGCCCCGGGATCCGGGCGTCGCTGGCCGCGGCTGGGGTGTGCATCCGCACGGTGGCCAGCCCAAAAGCGCGCTCGATCGGCCCCGCCACCACATCTATGAACTGCATCCGCCCATAAGGGACGACCGAGAGCCGTGTGATCAGCACGCCTCGCCGGACGAGCAGGTCGTCAGCCCTCTCGCAGTACGCCCAGGCGCGCGCCCGGCGCTGCGCGAACCTGTCTCCCAGCAGCCCCATCACCAGGACCAGCACGAAGGCAGCGCCACCGCCAACCGCCAGCCACCGGACCCCGCCGAGCTGACCGGCAACGCCGATCGCCACCGTCAGGAGCGCGATCGCCGAAGTGGCCGCCACGACCTCGACACGACGCAACGCCCGCAGCCGGGGCGACGGACGCCGCCAGGCGTCGTCAGCTTCAATGATCGTCTCAGTCTCCCGCATTGCGGACGCGGAACGAGGGACGCGCGCGGCGCGCCCCTCGTCGGGGGGTGGGGAGGAGGTTCGGCTATGAGATCAACCGCAGCGTCAGTGGGTAGCGGAAGGGTTCGCCCTGGTACGTGCGGATCGCCGCCACCAGAGTCATCACGGCAGCGGCCGCCAGCACCGCGGGCAGGAGGACGATGCCGACCACGACAATGATCAGCAGGCCGGCGACTATCGAGGCCAGGAGCGTGGTGATGTGGAAGTTCAGCGCCTCGACCGCGTTGTGGCGCACAAACGCAGAGCGGTCGCCCAGCACCAGGAGGACAACGAGGGGCGCGATCAGCGGAAAAGCGAAGTAGCTGAGATGGCTGAGGACGCTCCACAGCGTCACCTCACCCCGAGAGAGGGGCACGGCGCCGTGGGCGCCAGGCTGGGACAGATACGTCGGCTGGTCGTGTGACTGGCTCATGTCCCACCTACGTCCCTTCGGCAGGGCGCGTTACAGCGTTCCGGACTCGTCCTCGAGCAGCGTTTGCGGCAGGTCGACCAGACGGGAGCGGAGGTACTCGCCGAGGCCCTTGGCCTGGGGGTCGAAGCGGGCGGAGGCGGCGACGCCCTCGCCGAGCAGGCCGGTGATCACGAAGTTGACGGCGCGCAGCGAAGGCAAAAGGTGGCGCCGGACCGGCAGGCCGGCTGCCTCCGGCACCAGCTCACGGAAGCGCTCGACCGTCAGGGAGTCCTCCAG
>JALYZG010000309.1 GCA_030948965.1 Candidatus Dormiibacterota bacterium
ATCAAGTCGATCGTGGCCGAGGCGCACGCGCTGGCGCGGCGGATCCTGACCGAGCAGAGGCCGAAGATGGACCTGGTGGTGGAGCGGCTGAAGCAGGTGGAGACGCTCGACGGCCCCGAGCTGGACCGCATCCTCGAAGGCGCGGTTCCGGCCGGCGCCCAGGAGGTCAGCTAAGCGCGCAACTCGCCCGGCCGCGGCCGGGCAAGAACCGTGCATCGGCCGGCGCTCACACCGAATTTCGGCTCGGCAAACGTGCATCCGCAGGCGGATGCACGTTGATTGCGCCTCGCGATTCGCCTACCGGCCGGCCGTGCACTTCGGCTCCAGACAAACGTCTGCCGGCGGTTGGCAGGTCACGTTGATCGCGTTGGCCATGCCGTAGTCGGTGTAGTCCGTTCCGCCCGGTAGCTCTGCCCGTCGGGATAGTCGCTTCGGTCCGGTTGGTGGATTCGGTGACACCGCTGAGGGCGGTCGTCATCTTGACCGAGGTTTGCGCGGCCATGGCGACCTTGATGCGGGCGGCCAGGTCTTTGCTGGAGCTGCTGGCGGCCGGGTTGTTGGCGCCGGCCGCGGACACGGCGCGGACAGCCGCTCCGTGTTTATCCTTTGACTATGACGGTATAGTGCGATATATCGCGTCATATCATTCAGTCGGAGGTTAGAGTATGTTCGGTAAGCCATTCGGAGGCTTCGAAGCAGGTGGTCCGGGTTTCGGGTCCGGAGGACCAGGAGGCCCAGGTGGACCCTGGGGGCGGCGGGCCTGGGCCCGGCACGGCCGTTGGAGTGGGGCCGAAGGCCCGTGGAGCGGCTTCGGACCGCGGGCTCGGCGCGGCGACGTGAGGCCGGCGATCCTGGCCCTGCTAGCTGAGCAGCCCATGCACGGCTACCAGGTCATCCGCGAGCTGGAGTCCCGCAGCGGTGGGGCCTGGCGGGTCAGCCCAGGCTCGGTGTACCCGACTCTGCAGCTCCTCGAGGAAGAGGGCCTGGTGACGGGCGCGGAGGTCGAAGGCAAGCGCGTCTTCTCTCTGACCGAGGCCGGCCGGGCCGAGGTCGCCGCTGCCCAGCAGAGGGGCCGGCACGCTCCTTGGGAAGGGATGTTCGGGGAGGCCGACGATGCCCACTCCCAGCTTCGCAACTCGGCCTTCCAGCTGGCGGCTGCCGCCTGGCAGGTCGGCCGTGCCGGTTCCCGCGAGCAGGTGACGGCGACGGTCGCCATCCTCGACGAGGCCCGGCGCCAGGTGTACGCACTGCTGGCCCAGCCTGAGGCCAAGGCCGAACCCCAGCCCGGATCCGGCTCCTAGCAGGGGCACGCGGGGCGCGGGCCTGACCCACCCACGAAATCTCGATTTCGCGGGGGGACGCCTGCGCCCCGCCCCACAATGGGGTGAGGATGATCGACCTTCGCTCCGACACCGTGACCCAACCGACGCCGGCAATGCGCCGGGCCATGGCCGAGGCCGAGCTCGGCGACGATGTCTTCGGCGAGGACCCGACGGTCAACCGGTTGGAGGCGCGAGCCGCGGCCCTCCTGGGCAAGGAGGCCGGCTTGTTCGTGCCCAGCGGCACCATGAGCAACCTGATCGGGCTTCTGGTCCTGGCCCGCGCCGGCCAGGAGGTGGTGGTGGAGTCCGACGCCCACATCCTCTACTACGAGGGCGGGGGCGCGGCCATCGTCGGCGGCATCCAGCTCAGGCCCATACCCGGCCGGCGCGGCGTCTTCACCGCTCAGCAGCTGGAGGCGGTGATCAGGCCCAAGGGTGACGTCCACCAGCCGCCGACCGCGGCGGTTTGCGTTGAGAACTCGCACAACCGCCAAGGGGGCGCCGTGTGGCCGCTGGACGTCCTCCGCGAGCTCTCGGACGCCGCCCGCTCGCGAGGCATCGGCGTCCACCTCGACGGGGCCCGCATCTTCAACGCCGCTCTCGCCACCGGCGTCCCGGCGCGGCAGGTGGCCGAGTGCGCGGACACCGTCAACTTCTGCCTCTCGAAGGGCCTCGCCTGCCCGGTCGGCAGCCTTCTCGTGGGTAGTGCCGCGCACATCGAAGCGGGGCGGCGCTGGCGCAAGATGCTGGGCGGCGGGATGCGGCAGGCGGGGGTGATCGCGGCGGCTGGTCTGCTGGCTCTGGACACGATGATCGAGCGGCTGGCCGACGACCACCGCCACGCCCGGCTGCTCGCGTCTCTACTAGCCGAGTTTCCGGGCCTCCACTGCGACGTGGCGGGCGTGGAGACCAACATCGTCCTGGTCGACCTGCCCTCGGCGACGGCGGCCGAATTCGCGGCCGAGTGCCGTGAGCGAAGCCTGCTGGTGACGATCCTGGGCCCGCGCCGGGTGCGATTTGTCACCCACCATGGGATCGAGCGCGAGCATGTGGAGGCGGCCGCCGCGGCGGCGGCCGAGTCGGCCCGCGCGCTCGTGCCCCGGACAGCCGGACGCCGCGCCTGAGCCATGCCTCCGCCGGCTACCGCCTCCTCGCGTGCCATCGAAACGTGCATTCGCCGGCGAACGTGCCCCTCGCGCGCCATCGAGTCGTGCATGCGCCGGGCGAATGTACGTCTTCTCGTCCCCTGAGGGATTCCCGAGCAGGCGCCAAGCCATCTGCAGCATGGCCAGGCTTACGGATCTACGTCGCTCCGCTAGCCGGGCTGGCGCTCGGAGGGGGCGCCCAGGCCGGCGCCGGCGACGCTGCCCTTGGGGGTCCCGCCAGGGCGCGCGGCCGGCCAGGACACCCCGATCGACGCGCCTCCCAAGCGCGAATCGCCGACCAGCCAGCGGCCGCCCGTTCCCGCCACCACGGCGTGCCCGATGGCCAGGCCGAGACCGGCGCCGCCGCCCTCCGAGCGGGCACGGTGGAAGCGTTCGAAGATTCGCGGCCGGTCGACTGGGCGGATGCCCGGTCCGCTGTCCTCGACCCAAGCCTGCACGCGGCCCTGCTCAGCGCCGATGGCCAGTCTCACAGAGCCACTGTCAGGCGTGTAGCGGCAGGCGTTGTCGACCAGCACCCCGAGCAGCCGGTCGACCCACTCCCGGGGCGCCTGCACCAGCGCCGCCTGATCCGGCTCCGGCTCCAGCCACAGTCGCTGATCCCGGCTCCCGGCCAGAGAATGGAAGCGTTCCACGGTGTCCCGCGCTGCCTGTCGCAGGTCCACCGTCTCGGCCGGCGGCCGCTCGGGCCGGCTCTCGTAGCGGGCCAGCCAGAGCAGGTCCTCGACCATGCGCCGCAGCCTCCGGCTCTCGCGCCCGATGCTCTGGATTGTCTCCCGGTAGGAGTCGGGCTGGCGTTCGTGGAGGAGGGACAGCGAGACTTCCGCCTCGATCACCTGCAGTGGCGTGCGCAGCTCGTGGGAGGCGTCGGCCGTGAAATCGACCAGCTGCCGTCGGGCGCGGTCGATGGGCGCCGCGCTCCAGCGGCCGATGGCCAGCGCGGCCAGGAACACGACCGCCAGCAGGCCGATGCCGACCACCACGAGCTGCAGCACGAGCCGGCGGATGGCGTCCGTGAGGGCCTGGCTCGGGGCGCCCACGATCACCCAGCCGGTGCCCAGGCTGCCGCCCGCGACCCGGTAGTCGCGTTCACCGACGCGGATCGTGGCCGGACCCGAGGTGCCCGTGTCCGAGGCCGGAAGAGGCGGGGCGTTGCGAGGCGTGACCAGCTGGGTGCCGTCCGGGAACTGGATCCAGATCACGGTCGCCCGGTTCAGGTCGCGCGACTGGGCCCCCGCCGCGGCCAGGACCGCGTTCGGGCGGTTCTGAAACAGGTGCACGTTGTCGATCAGGGTGGCGTCGATGGTCTGGGCCTGGAACTGCGCGAGCAGCAGCGTCAGCCCCAGCCCCGCCAGCGTGTAGAGGACGGCGGCGATGGCGGTCGCCACCACGGCCACACGGGCCGCCACCCGGAGCGGGCTCTGATAGCGGCTGCGGATCAAGGGCTCACCAGCCGGTAGCCGGTGCCGCGCACGGTCAGCACCTCCACGCCGGTGCCGGCCAGCTTCCGCCTCACATGGCCGACGTGCACATCGATCGTGTTGGAGCCCACCGCGTCCGATTCGTCGTCCCAGGCGTGGCGGGCGATGGTCAGGCGCTCCACGACCGCCGGCGATCGGCGCATGAGCAGCTCCAGGATGGCCATCTCGCGGGCCGTCAGAAAGATCTCGTGACTGTCGCTGAAGACGGTGCGGGTGCCGGGGTCGAGGCGCAGAGCGCCGATCTCCAGCACCGGTTCGCCGCCAGCCCGGGGCCGGCGCAGCAGGGCCCGCAGCCGCGCCAGCAGCTCAGGAAAGGCGACCGGCTTGACGAGGTAGTCGTCGGCGCCGGCATCGAGGCCGGTGACCTTGTCGGCCGTCGTGTCGCGAGCCGTGAGCATGAGCATCGCGGTCCGGACGTGGTGGCTGCGGGCCTGGCGGATCACCTCGTCGCCGAGCAGGCCGGGCAGGCGCCAGTCGATGATGGCGGCGGCGTAGTCATACATCCGAAGCAGCTCCAGGGCGTCGTCCCCACGCATCGCGGTATCAAGGACGTAGCCCTCCTCGCGGAGGCCACGGGCGAGCACTGAGAGGACGCCGGGATCATCTTCGGCGATGAGGATGCGCATGCCAAAACTCAATTGTCGGGCGGCCGGCTGAAGAAGGCATGAAAGCCTGACAGTCACGTCCGCGCGACCCCTTTCAGCGCTTCACCGAAGCTTCACGAACGGCGCCTAGCCTTATCGACAGATAGCGCAGAGCAAAGCTGAAACCACCCCCACTCCTCTCAGTCGGCCGCCCGCATCTCGCGGGCGGCCGCATCCTTAGCCATGCGGGCGAGACCCCATGCGGGGGAGACCCCCCGCATTCCCCCCGTCTGACCCCATGCGGGAGAGACCCCCCGCATTCCCCCCGTCTAACCCCATGCGGGGGAGATCCCCCGCATTCCCCCCGTCTAACCCCATGCGGGGGAGACCCCATGCCGGGGAGACCCCCCG
>JALYZG010000313.1 GCA_030948965.1 Candidatus Dormiibacterota bacterium
CCTGGAGCTCGGCCGCCGCACGCTGGGCGATCAGCAAGGGCGCCTTCGCTGGGTCGATCTCGATCTCCGTAGTCCGGATCTGGAGCAAGTGCTCGCAACCGGGGGACCCGGGTTCGACGCCGCCGTCTCGACCACCGCCCTCCACTGGCTGGCGCCCGCTGAGCAGGTGCTCTTATTCCAGCGCCTGGCTCGACTCCTGCGCCCGGGTGGGGTTTTCATGAACGGTGATCACCTGAGCTTCGGCCCCGACCAACCCCGCCTGTCGGCGGTCGCGGCCCACCTCGACGGGCAGTCCGGGCCGGCAGCCGAGCCCGCGGAGACGTGGGCCGAGTGGTGGCAGGCCGTGGAATCCGAGCCCGGCTTCGAGGCCCTCGTCCAGGAGCGGCGCCGGCGCTGGGGTGGCCACCCCGATCATCACACACACGGCGAGGCCGACTTCATGCGGGCGGCGCTCGTCCGGGCCGGCTTCGCCGAGGCCGGGACCGCCTGGCAGCACCTACAGGATCGAATTCTCGTCGGCATCCGCTAAATCGGAGCCTCGGCGCCTCGCTGCAGAGTGGGACCGGGCCGCCGCCAACCCTTCCATGCGCTCCGCCATCCAGGCGCACCAGTCCGCGTACTCGCGCTCGTGGCCGAGGCCGCGTCGCAATGTGGCGTAGGCGGCGAAGTCCGGGCTCAGGGCGGCCTCTGGCTCGCCGCCGTCGGCCAGGAAGCGCTCGTACGCGGCCTGCCGATCCCGGTGGGTCCTCTCCTGTTCCCGATAGAGACGCGCCATCTCGGCCGGGTCGCCGACCCAGAGTGAGAACGTGCGCAGCACCAGCTCGTCCTTGCGCCGCGCGGGCTCCATGGCGCGGGCGACCCAGGTCCTCAGCGCCCCCAGCCCCGCGTCGGTGATGCCATAGGTCTTGCGTCCGCGGCCGCCAGTCTCACGATCCGCCACCACGATCAACCCCGCCTGCTCCAGGCGCCCGAGCTCGGGGTAGATCTGACCTTGATGGGCCTCCCAGAAGTAGCCGATCGGCCGGTGCATCGCCTTGGCCAGGTCATAGCCGGAGGCCGGGCCGCGCGCGATCAGGCCTAGCAGCGCGTAGCCCAGGGTCGCGACCGGCGACGCGCCAGAGCCTTCCGGGGCGAGTGGAGAAACCGAGATGCTTGACACAGATACCTCAATGCAATAGTATTAAGTAGAGCTATGAACAAATTGTATCGTGGTCGCTTCACAGCTGAGTTGGAAGGCCCGTTCGTGGTCTTCCTGATCGGCATGCGGGTCAACCGGCTCTGGAAGTTCTGGGAGTGGGTGCCGGTGACACGCTCGATGGGACCGATGCTGCGCGAGCTCTTCACGCATCCCGACAAGGGCATGCTCGGCGCGCAGACGATCTTCTACTGGCGCGGCATCGGCGTCCTCCAGTACTGGCGCTCGTTCGAGGACCTGGACCGCTTCGCGCGCAGCGCGGATGACCCCCACCTACCCGCCTGGAAAGCGTTCAACCGAAAGGCCGGACGGACGGGCTCGGTCGGCATCTGGCACGAGACCTACCTCGTACCGGCTGGCCGGCACGAGACCGTCTACGGCAACATGCCCCGGTTCGGCCTGGCCGCGGCCGGCGCCCACGTGCCCGCCACCGGCACGCTCGCCACGGCCCGCCGGCGCCTCGGCGGTGAGGACCAGGAGGCCGTTCCGGCGACTTACTGACGACCGCCGACGTTCTCGAAGCCGGGTTCAGGCTCGGGGACCGGCGAAATGAGGGCACCGAGCTCGGCCTCGAAGTCGACGATAGGCGTGGGCCCGAAGGTCAGATCGTCGGATCGGTCGGGGTGACGTGCACCTGCCCGATCCACCTCTCGACTGAACCAGGTACAGCGCCGCCCTGGAGCGGGCCCAGCGGGCGGAGAGCTGACGCCGGCCCCGCTGCGTCGTACTCGAGCTTCTCAGTCGGGCGGGACCAGGAGGTGAGGCGATGGACCAAGGAGCGCAGGCCGGCTGCTCTGAGCCTGTCACTCCGCTGGCTTCGGGCCCGGGGTGACCCAGCCCCCATGCCGGGCGATGAGGTTCTCCGCCTCCTCGGGACCCCACGTCCCCGGCTTGTACATGTGGCAGGGCTGGTGGTGCTTCAGCACCCCGTCCACCGCCTCCCACGCCGCCTCGACCGAGTCTTCGCGCGTGAAGAGCATCCCATCCCCGTCGAGAGCATCACCCAGGAGGCGCATGTACTCGGGCTCCTCATGTGGGTCATCCTGCGACAAGAACAGTTCGCGCTGGCGGCCTACGAATTCCTCACCCGGCCGCTTCACCCGGGCCCCGACCGCGATCGATTTGTCGGGCGCAAAGCGCAGCCGCAGGTAGTTGCCGTGGCCGACCGCGGGGTGGGCGTCGGCAAAGACCCTGAGCGTCGGCGGCCGAAACTGTATCAGGACCTCCGTTACCGTGGTGGCCAGATTCTTGCCTGAGCGGAGATAGAACGGCACCCCCTCCCAGCGCCAGGTGTCGATGTGGAGGCGCACCGCGGCGTAGGTCTCGACGTCCGAGTCGGGCGCCACCCCGGGTTCCTGCCTGTAGCCGTCGAACTGGCCCCGCACGAGGTCGTCCGAGGTGAGAGGCCGGATGGCCTTCATGATCCGGGCCTTCTCGTCGCGCTGGCTGTCGTACGCGCGCCGGATCGGCGACTCCATGGCCAGGAGGGACACGATCTGAAAGAGATGGTTCTCGACCACGTCGCGCAGGCAGCCGGTGGTCTCGTAGAAGGCGCCCCGGCCCTGGACGCCGAAGCTCTCGGCCATGGTGACCTGGACCAGCGCGATGTGATTGCGGTTCCAGATCGGCTCCAGGAACGAGTTGGCGAAGCGGAAGTAGGTGATGTTCTCGATCGCCTCCTTGCCCAGGAAGTGGTCGATGCGGAAGATCGACTGCTCGGGGAAGACCGAGCGCAGGACGTCGTTCAGCTCGCGCGCCGAGGCCAGGTCGCGGCCGAACGGCTTTTCCACGACCACGCGCGCGTCCTTGGCCGCGCCCGACGCAGCCAGGCTCCGGATAACCGCCTCGAAAAGCACCGGAGGAATGGCCAGGTAGTGGGTCGGCCGCTTGGCCTCGCCCAGGGCCTCGCGCAGACGAGCGAACGTGTCCGGGTCCTCATAGTCGCCGTCGATGTACTGGAGCCGGTGCATGAGGACGTCGAAGGCCTTTTTGTTGTCCACGCCGCCGGGAGCCTTTGCGATGCCGTCCTTGGCCCGCTCCCGCAGATCTTCGAGAGTGGCGTGCGAGTAGGCCACGCCGATCACGGGAACCTTCAGCCGGCCGGCCTTCGCCATCGCGTACAGCGCAGGGAAGATCTTCTTGTGGGCGAGGTCGCCGGTGGCACCGAAGAAGACCAGGGCGTCGGACTCGCCGACGTCTCGCCTGGTGTGCGCCCTCAATTCGCTGTTTTCTCTTGGTGGCCGCCGAATTGCTTACGCATCGCCGACAGCAGCTTGTCGGCGTAGTCGGCCCCGCCGCGGGATTCGAAGCGTCCGTAGAGGGCGGCGCTGATGACAGACGCCGGCACCCCTTCGTCAACGGCCGCCAGGGCTGTCCAGCGGCCCTCGCCGGAATCCGATACGCGGCCCGTGTAGCCGGCCAGCTCATGGTCCTCCAGCAGAGCCTGAGCTGTCAGGTCGAGCAGCCAGGAGGCGACGACGCTGCCCCGTCGCCAGACCTCAGCCACCTGTCCCAAATCGATGTCGTACTGGTAATACTCGGGGTCGCGCAGAGGCGTGGTCTCGGCGTCGACCTCGCCCTGGTGGAGTCCGACGTCGGCGTGCTTGATGATGTTCAGCCCCTCGGCGTAGGCCGCCATCAGGCCGTACTCGATGCCGTTGTGGACCATCTTCACGAAGTGGCCGGCGCCGTTGGGACCGCAGTGCAGATAGCCCTGCTCGGCGGTGTCCGGCTCGCCCGCGCGGCCCGGAGTGCGCGGCGCGGTGCTCACACCGGGGGCGATGCTCTTGAAGATCGGGTCGAGGTGGGCGACGACCTCGGCCTCGCCTCCGATCATCAGGCAGTAGCCGCGTTCCAAGCCCCAGACCCCGCCGCTGGTGCCGCAGTCGACGTAGTGGATTCCCTTCGCCTTGAGCGCCTTCGCCTGGTCGACGTCGTCGCGGTAATAGCTGTTGCCACCGTCGATGATGATGTCGCCGGGCTCCAGGTGGGCGGCGACCTGGTCCACCATCTTGCCCGTGATGCCCGCCGGGACCATCAGCCACAGAGCGCGCGGCTTCTCCAGCCTGGCGATGAAATCCTCGAGCGACGAAGCCCCGGTGGCGCCCTCGGAAGCCAGCGCGTGCACCGCGTCCGGGCTCACGTCGTAGACGACGCAGTCGTGGTGGTCGCGCATGAGGCGGCGGACCATGTTGGCCCCCATCCTGCCCAGTCCGATCATCCCCAGCTGCATGGCGTCCTCTCCTCCTGGTTGGTGACGTTGGGTTGGCGCGCACAGGATGGCACCCGGCCACACACGCTGCCGATCAGGCAGAGCGCGGTGCCGGCTAGCCGGCGCTGCCTCAGCCGGCGCCCGCACTCGGCGCGGGGGCGCCCACCGCCGCACCTGAAGGCGTGCGCATGCTCTCGGTCATGCTCTCCAGCTCTCGGCCCCGAGTCTCGTGGATGAACCTGAACACGAAGATCAGCGAAAGGAGAGCGGCGAACGCGTAGAGGCCGTAGGCGTAGCCGAGGCCGAGGTTCTTGAGAGTCGGGAAGGTGGTCGAGACCACGAAGTTCGCCACCCATTGGGCGGCGGCGGCCAGTCCCAGGGCGGCGGCCCGGATCCGGTTCGGGAAGATCTCGCCCAGCAGCACCCAGACGACGGGACCCCAGGACATCCCGAAGAAGAAGACATAGATGTTGGCGGCCAGGAGGGCGACGATCCCAGGCGCGTGTGCCAGCCTGGGCAAGCCGCCGACGATCGGGGCCGTGCCGAAGACGAACGCCATGGTGCCGAGCGTGAGCAGCATCCCCGCAGAACCGATCAGCAGCAGGGGCTTGCGCCCGAAGCGGTCGATGGTGGCGATGGCGATCAGCGTGGTCACGATATTCGTGACGCTGGTTATGACCGTGATCTCGAGCGACTGCTTCTCGGTGAAGCCCACCGCCTGCCAGAGCACGCTGGAGTAGTAGAAGATCACGTTGATCCCGACGAACTGTTGGAAGACGGATAGCGCGATTCCGACCCAGACGATGGGCATGAGGCCGTACCGCCCGCGGAGGTCGCTCATCTTGGGCTTGTGCTCGTGGGAGATCGTGTCCTGGATCTCCTTGATCTTGGCGTCCACGTTCTTGGCTCCGACGATCCCGGCCAGCACCTCGCGCGCGTCCTCGGCCTTGTTGATCGCCACCAGGTAGCGGGGCGACTCCGGGATCTGCAGCGCGCCGACCAGGTAGATGAGGGCCGGGATGACCTCGCTCAGGAACATCCAGCGCCAGGCGGGCAGCCCGAACAGCCACGGCTTGGCCGCACCGCCGGCCGCCGAGGCTATGGCGAAGTCCACCAGCAGGGCCACGAAAATCCCGGTCACGATGGCCAGCTGTTGCAGCGAGCCCAGCCGCCCCCGAAGCGCCGCCGGGGCCGACTCCGCGATGTAGGCCGGGGCAATGACCGAGGCGGCGCCGACGGCGACTCCGCCCACGAAGCGCCAGATGCTGAAGTCGACGATGGTGAAGGCGAAGGCGACGCCGATGGACGAGATCAGGAAGAGCACCGCGGCCGTGATCATGGTCGGAATGCGGCCGATCCGGTCGGCCAGCCGGCCGGCGAAGATCGCTCCGACCGCTGCGCCGATCAGAGCCCCCGACACTGATAGGCCCAGCACGAGCGCGCCGACTTTGTAGTGATCCTGGACCGCCGCGACCGCGCCATTGATGACCGCGGTGTCGAAGCCGAACAGGAAGCCGCCGAGTGCGGCCACCGCGGCCACCACGACGATCCTGCCGGTGGCGTACGACGTCACCTCATCCGTCTGCGCGCCCGGGGCGCCGTTGTTAGACGCACTCATCGCCTTATCTCTCCCAGACCCACGCCGGCCGGCTGCCTACGAAGATTGAAGCACGCGTACGGACCTTTTGCCAGCCTGACTCTATCCCAAGATCAATGCCGCCAAGCCCGGCAGCGCCGGATCAGGGCGTTAGTCGACGAATCGTGGCCCAGGTCGGGCTCGGCCGCCACGTCCAGCTCGGGCACGATCTTCTGGGCCAGCGCCTTGCCCAGCTCGACCCCCCATTGGTCGAAGGAGTTGATGCGCCAGATGGTGCCTTGGGTGAAGACCTTGTGCTCGTACATCGCCACCAGCTGGCCCAGCACGCGCGGCGTCAGCTTGCGCACGAGGATCGAGTTGGAGGGATGGTTGCCCTCGAAGACGCGAGCGCTGACCTGGCGCGCCGGCACCCCCTCGGCCTCCACCTCCGCCCGCGTCTTGCCGAACGCCAGCGCCTCGGTCTGGGCCAGGAAATTGGCGAGGAGCTGGTTCTGATGGTCGCCCAAGGCGTGGTTGGGCTGCGCGAAGCCGATGAAGTCGCAGGGGATCAGCCGGGTGCCCTGGTGGATCAACTGGTAGTACGCGTGCTGGCCATTCGTCCCCGGCTGGCCCCAGACAACCGGGCCGGTCTGGTAGTCCACGCGGTGGCCGTCCAGGTTCACCGACTTGCCGTCGCTCTCCATGTCCAGCTGCTGCAGATAGGCCGGAAGCTCCTGCAGATACTGGCTGTAGGGCAGGATGGCCTGCGTCTCGGCTCCGAAGAAGTCGACGTACCAGACGCCGAGGAGACCGAGCAGCGCGGGCAGGTTGGAGGCGAGCGGGGCCGTGCGGAAGTGCACGTCCATCGCCCGAAACCCCTGCAGCATCTGGCCGAACTGCTCGGGCCCGATGGCGACCATGAGGGAGAGGCCGATGGCCGAGTCGAAGGAGTAGCGGCCTCCCACCCACTCCCACATCTCGAACATGTTTCGGGTGTCGATGCCGAACTTCGCGACCTCGGCCGCGTTGGTGGACACCGCTACGAAGTGGTGCTCCACGGCGCTCGGGTCCTTGGCTGTAGCCAGCAGCCAGTCCCGCGCGGTCGACGCGTTGCTGAGCGTCTCCAACGTGGTGAAGGTCTTGGAGCAGACGATGAAGAGGGTCTCCGCCGGGTCGAGGTCTTGGGTGGCCTCCCAGATCTGCGTGGCGTCGACGTTGGAGACGAAGCGGAACGTCAGGGCCCGGTCGCTGTAGTCGCGCAGCGCCTCGTAGGCCATGTGCGGTCCGAGGTCCGAGCCGCCGATCCCGATGTTGATCACGTTCCGGATGCGCCGGCCGCTGTAGCCCCGCCACTCGCCGGAGCGCACGCGCCGGGCGAAATCCGCCATCCGCCTCCGGACCGCGTGCACCTCGGGCACCACGTCCACCCCGTCTAGCTCGATGCGCTCCGTCTCCGGGGCCCGCAGCGCCACGTGGAGGACGGCCCGATCCTCGGTCACGTTGATCTTCTCGGCCCGGAACATGGCCTCGATCCGCGGCTGCAGGCCCGAGGCCTCGGCCAGGGCGACAAGGAGGCGCATGGTCTCGGCGGTGACCCGGTTCTTGGAGTAGTCGAGCAGAACGCCATCGACCTCCAGTGACATCGCCTCGGCGCGCCCGGGGTCGCCCGCGAACAGGTCGCGCAGGTGGACCTCGCTCACCTCCTCGTGGTGGCGGCGCAGCGCCTGCCACTCCGCGGTCTGGGTCAGAGGCTTGGCGGCGGTCGGTGAGGCCATCGATTCCGGATCCTCCTAAGGTGCTTCGGCTGCACCTGCCAGGATGCCACGGTCCCGGGCAGGCTGGGGCCTCCTCCAGGTCGCCGGCGGCTGCCTTCGGCTACGGCTCGCCGCGGCGGGCCCGCCGGATCTGGTCGGCGTGCTCCTCCGCGTGGGCGGCGTAGATCCGGAGCCAATCCCGGACGGTGTAGCGGCCCGATTCCTCGTGGATGCCGGCGCGCTCGAAATCGGCCTCGCGCAGGCGCTCCAGCAACTCGCTGCTCGCGGCGCGGACCGCCCGGAACACGGCCAGCGATGGCTGGAGATCGCGGTCCTGATAGCCCAGCTCGGCCGATCGCGCCCACGCAGCCTCGTCGTACCCCTGGAGGAGGCTCCCGGAGGGCTCGGCCAGGAGGCGGCGCAGGCGGACGTAGGAGTTGGCTTCCGAGTCAGCCAGGTGATGGACCACCATGCGCGCGGACCAGCCGCCCTGGGACCGACGATCGAGGTCCTCGCCTTCGGCGCCGGCGAGCGCGGCATCGACCAAGGCCACTCCGGCCCGATACCGGTCCTGTAGCCGGAGGCGGTCAGAGCTCAGCCGGGATCCGCCGATATGCGGCGAGCGAATTGGGCGCCAAGGCGCCGTCGTGCATCGGTGGATCCAGGCTCAGGGTGTGCTCGGACCACGCCGCCGGCTGGCCAGGCCGACCACCAGCAGGCCGGCCACGACGAGGATGGCTCCGATCCACGCCCAGAGGGACTGGCCGGTCATGAAGCTGCCCTTGATCAGGCCGACGCCCTGGCCGAGCCAGACCGCCCCCAACGCCGCCACCAGGATGCCGACGACGATCGTGCCTATTCGCATTCGCTCCGAGAACCTCCGTTCATGGCCTCCGTCCGTCCTCTCCGATACCGTCTCCAGCCCGCCGCGCCGCCTCGAGCGCGCGGCCCACGACCTTCAACGCCAGTACCTCCTCGGCACCCTCGAAGATGGCCAGCACCCGGGCGTCGACGAAGTAGCGGGACACGTCCGTCTCCTCACCGTAGCCCATGCCGCCGAACAGCTGCATCGCGTCCCGGGTGACTTGCTCGGCCATCCGCGACGCGTAGAGCTTGGCCAGGGCCGCCTCGACCTGGCCCGCGCCGGCGTCTGCGAGCGCCGCCGCAGCGTAGGCGAGCTCGCGGCTGGCCTGGAGGCGGATCGCCATCCGTCCGAGCATGGCCCGGGCCAGCGGCTGCTCGGCGAGGGGCCGGCCGAACGCCACCCGCGATCGCATGTACCGGACCGTGTCGCGCACGGCCGCCTGCATCACGCCCACAGCCCGGCCGGCGGTCTGCAACCGCCCCGGGGCGAAGCCCGACATCTGCAGCTGGAAGCCGCGGCCCTCCGCGCCGACCAGCGCGCCGGCGGGGAGCCGGTAGTCCTCGAAGTGCAGCGCGAACGTGTGCAGGCCGCGGTAGCCGAGGGTGGGTATGGCCCGGCCCACGAGGCGGCCGCCGCCCTCCGGGCGGTGTTCGAATTCGCGGCCGAGGAAGCTCGGCTTCTCCGCCACGAAGAGGCTCAGACCGTGGTGCCCCGGCTCGGGTCGGGAACGGCAGAGAACCATCAGGAGGTGGGCCCGGCCGGCGAATGTGCACCAGAGCTTGGCCCCGTTGAGCAGCCAGCCGCCGTCCGTGGCGCGCTCCGCGCGGCACCCGATGGAGGCCACGTCGGAGCCCTGGTCGGGTTCCGTGACGGCCACGGCGACGAGGCTCTGACCGCTCGCGATGCCGGGCAGCCAGCGCCGTTTCTGCGCCTGGCTCGCGCCCTCGAGGAGAGCGCGCACCAGGATCTCGGGACGCGTCATCAGGCTGCCACCGGCCGCCAGCGACGCCGCCGACAGCTCCTCGGTGGCGATGAGCATGGCCTTGGCGTCGCCGCCCCCGACGCGCTGGCCGCCGAACTCCTCGGGCACCGAGAGGCCGAACAGGCCGAGCTCCGCAAGGCCCGAGATCACGTCCTCGGGCACGTCCAGGTCCTGGCGATGGATGGCCTGCGCCCGCGGCCGCAGCCGGCGCTCGGCGAAGTCGCGCAGAGTTTCCCGCAGCAGGCGATGCTCTGGGCTGGGAGCGTGGTCGTCGACCGCCCGCCCGGCGAGGAGCAGCCCGGCCACCACCTCGCAGGCGTCGGAGAAGCTGTCCCAAGTCAGGTCGGCCGCACAGCCCGCGGCGACGGCTTGGGCGTACTCGTGACCGGTGCGCTCGGCGGCGGACCGCGCTGCGCCGGCGGCGGCCGCCCGCGCCGCCTGCCAGGCCTCGAGGTAGAGGTCTACCTCGGCGTCCACGGCCTGGGTTCCCTGTTCACGCTCCCCGGTTCTAGCAGGTCTTGGGGGCGCGACCGAGGCATCGACTAGCATCAGGCGTCGTGGGGTTCGAGGGCTGGAAGGGCGACTTCGTGGGTTTCCTGCGCGGTCTGGAGATCGACAATTCCAAGCGCTACTTCGACGCTCACCGCAAGGAGTACGAATTGGAGGTGCGCGCGCCGATGCTGGCGCTGCTGGAGGACCTGGCGCAGCTGGCGCCAGAACTCGGCCCCGGCAAGATGTTCCGCCTGAACCGCGACATCCGCTTTGCGGCCGACAAGTCACCGTACAAGACGAACCTCGGCGCGGTCGCCGGGCCGCTCTACATCCACCTCGACTCGCGCCGGTTCTTTCTCGCCGCCGGCGCGCACATGCCGAGCGGGCCTTGGCTGGCGCGCTACCGGGAGTCGGTGGCCGGCCCGGCCGGAGCGGAGCTGGAGCGGATCGTCGCCGGCCTACGTGACGCCGGCCTCAGTGTGGGCGGAAACTCTCTGCGGACGGCGCCTCGCGGCTATTCCGCCGACCATCCCCGGATCGAGTTTCTGCGCTGGCGGGATGTGACGTGTGGCCGCATGTTCGAACTCGAGCCGTGGCTGGCGACCCCCGTCGTCAAGGACCGCGTGCTCGAGAGTTGGCGGCTCATGGCCCCCTTCGCGGGGTGGCTGGAACGCCACGCCGACCCCGCCTAGCCGTCGTCGATGCCTATGCAATACTCTTCGCGTCCTGGGAGCCGGGTGCTGACAGGCTGAGATTGGAGAGCGAACGACGTTGAGCGCACAGTCGGTCCCGGCCCGGACAGCCAGCGTAGGTGCCGCGCCTGCAGCGTCATGGCTGCCCCTGATCGTGGTCGTCCTGACTCAGATCCAGGCCTCGTTCACAGTCAACGCCCTAACCGTGTCCATGGCCGGGCTCACCGGCGACCTGCACATCGCGGCGACCAGCGTCGGCACCGCCATCACGACCGGCACCTTCGCCATGGCCTCGTTCATCCTTCTGGGCGCGAAGATCGGCGCCAAGTACGGCACGCGGCGCGTGTTCCAGGTGGCGGTCATCATCCACGGTCTGGCTATGGCGTCGGTGGCGCTGGCAGTTAACGGGACCATGCTGTTCGTCGGGCAGGCCGTCGGCGGTGCGGTTATCGCCCTCATCGCGCCGGCCCTCACTGTATTCATCGCGACCAACTACGAGGGCAAACAGCAGGCGCAGGCGATCGGCTACCTGGCAGCGGCGATTCCGGCCGCGGGAGTGCTGGCCCTCCTCATCGCCGGCACCTTCGCGACGACCATCGGCTGGCGCTACTCCTTCGCCCTTATCGTCGTACTGGCGGCCGTGAATCTCCTGCTGAGCTTCCGACTGAAGCCGGTCGATGCCAGGAGAGGCCTGCAGATCGACTCCGTCGGGGCTGTGCTCGCGTCAGTTGCCATCATCCTCCTCAGCTTCGGCTTCAGCGGCCTCAACAACTGGGGCCCGCTGGTGGCGCGGCCGGGCGCGCCGTTCGACATCCGGGGCATTTCGCCGGCGCCGATGCTGATCGTCCTCGGCGCCGTCGTCGGTCAGGGCTTCTTCGCCTGGACGCGCAGCCGCCAGGCGAAGAAGGAAGCGCAGCTGTTCTCGCTGGATGTGATCGCAACCCGCGAGGAGAAGGCGACCACGTGGTGCATGGCCACCATGCTGTTCATCGGCACGGGCGCCAACTTCCTGATCCCGCTCTACATCCAGATCGTGCAGGGCCGAAGC
>JALYZG010000335.1 GCA_030948965.1 Candidatus Dormiibacterota bacterium
TTGCAGAGCGGTGAGGCGACCGCCTTCTGCGGCGCGCCGACGGTCCTGATCATGCTCGCCAACGACCCCGCCGCCCGCCGCCTGGAGCGGCCTGTGCGCCTCTTCACGGCCGGGGCGCCCCCCTCGCCCACGATCATCGGCCAGATGCGCGACCTGAACTTCGAACTGGAGCACGTCTACGGGCTGACCGAGACGTACGGTCCCTTCACCGTCAACGTCCCCGGGCCCGAGGCCCTGACCCTCGACGGGCCCGAGCAGGCGCGCCTCCAAGCCCGCCAGGGCGTAGCGAACATCGTCGCCGGCGAGTCGGTCGTCCTGGACGACCTCGGCCGCCCCGTCCCGGCCGACGGCGAGACCCTGGGCGAAGTCTGCATGCGCGGCAACGTGGTCATGAAGGGCTACTACCGCAACGCCGAGGCCACGGAGACGGCCTTCGCCGGCGGCTGGTTTCACTCCGGCGACATGGGCGTCGTCCACCCCGACGGCAGCCTGGAGCTGCGCGACCGCAAGAAGGACGTGATCATCAGCGGCGGCGAGAACATCTCCACTATCGAGGTGGAGCAGGTCGTCGTGTCCCATCCGGCGGTGATGGAGGCGGCGGTGATCGCCATCCCGGACGAGAAGTGGGGCGAGGTGCCGAAGGCCTTCGTGACCCTGAAGCCGGGCCAGACCGCGACGGCCGCGGAGATCATCGCCCACTGCCGCCTGAGTCTCGCGGGCTTCAAGACCCCGAAGGCGATCGAGTTCACCGACCTGCCCAAGACATCGACGGGCAAGATCCAGAAGTTCGTGCTTCGGGAGCGCGAGTGGGCGGGGCGCGACAAGCGCATCAACTGAGCTCTCGCCGATGCAGCTTGCCGCCCTCGGAGCGTGGCAGCTTCTCGACGAACGTCCACCGCCGCGGCACCTTGAAGCCGGCCAGGCGCTCGCGGCACCAGGCGCGCAGTTGGGCCTCGCTGGCCTCGCCCTCCAAAACCAGCCAGGCGCCGACGACTTCGCCCCAGAGACCGTCGGGCCGGCCGGCCACGGCGGCGTCGCGCACCGCGGGATGGGCGCACAGCACGGCCTCGACCTCCTCCGGCTGTACGCTCTCGCCGCCGGTCAGGATCAAGTCGTCGCGGCGCCCGAGGACCGTCAGCACCCCGTCTGCCAGCCGGCCCAGGTCTCCGGTGTGAAAAGTGCCGCCGCCGGGCGCCGGAGCGAGCGCGCGATTGACGTAGCCGGGCGACACGCAGGGGCCCGAGACCACGATCTCGCCGTCCTCACCGACATCCAGTGCGGCTTGCGGGCCGGCCCGGCCCGATGTGCCGGCCAGGCGCTCAGCCTCGCCGGGGGGCACCACCGCGACCTGGGAGCAGGTCTCGGTGAGGCCGTACGAGGGGCAGACCGTGAGGCCCAGCGCAGCCCACTCGCGCACGCGCTGCGCTGGCGCCGGAGCGCCGCCGATCAGGATCTTGGTGGCGCGGAGGGCCTCGGCCCCGCCCGCGGCCAGGAGTTGGTCGAGCATAGTGGGCACGAGGGAGACCACGGTTGGCCGGTCCGCGTTCAGGGCCTCGAGGCAAGCGCCGACCTCGAAGCGGGGCAGCGTCACGGCCTGCTGGTTGCAGATCACGGCCCGGAAAAGGACGGCCAGTCCGCCCACGTGGTGCGGGGCCAGGGCCAGCAGCCAGCGATCGCTCTCGCTCAGGTTCAGCGCCTCCCGGCAACCGTTCGCTGAGGCCACGTGGGTGGCCAGGGTGAGCCGCACGCCCTTGGCCGGGCCCGTGGTCCCGGACGTGTAGAGGATGGCCACGTCGGCCGGGTCGGCGGTGACCGGCGCCGTCTCCAGTTCCTCCAGCTCACCGTCTCGAACCAGGAATCGCGGCCGGCAGTCCGCCAGGACGCGCTCCATCTCCGCCGCCGGAGCCTGAGGCGAGAGCGGGACCAGGGCCGCGCCCGAGCGCAGGCAGGCGTGAAGGAGGGCGGCCAGGCGGATGCCGGCCGGCTCCAAAACCGCCACCCGCTCGCCGGCCCTCAGGCCGGCGCCCTCCAGGCGCCGAGCCCAGACGTGGGCCAGACCGTCGAGGTCGAACCAGGTCACGTGGTAACCGGCCCCGCGGTCGACGATCGCCCGGCGGGGGCCGTGGCGGGCGGCGAGGCCGCGGAGCGGATCAGGGAAGTCTGCTGCGGGCATCTCAGCTGTTGGCCCACATCGTACGATGGTGCTAGCGAATGCTCTAGGAGTGACAACTTGAACGATTGGGTGCGCAGCGGCGACTACGAGGACATCTGGTACGACACTTTGAACGGGGTCGCCAAGGTGACCATCAACCGGCCGGAGGTTCGCAACGCATTCCGGCCGAAGACCCTCTTCGAGCTCAGCCGGGCGTTCGACATCGCGCGCGACGACCCGGAGATCGGGGTCATCATCCTCACCGGCGCCGGCGACGAGGCGTTCTGCTCGGGCGGGGACCAGCGGGTCCGGGGCAGCGACGGCTACGTCGACGAGCGCGGTGTGGGACGGCTCAACGTTCTCGACCTCCAGATCCAGATCCGGCGCACGCCCAAACCTGTGGTGGCGATGGTGGCCGGGTACGCGATCGGCGGCGGCCACGTACTGCACGTTGTCTGCGACCTCACAATCGCCGCCGACAACGCCGTCTTCGGCCAGACCGGGCCGCGCGTGGGTAGCTTCGACGGCGGCTACGGGTCCGGCCTTCTCGCCCGCATCGTGGGCCAGAAGAAGGCGCGGGAGATCTGGTTCCTCTGCGAGCAGTACAGCGCCGAGGAGGCCCTGCGCATGGGCTTGGTCAACCGGGTCGTGCCCTTGGCTCGCCTGGAGGAGGAGACGCTTGCGGTCGCGCGCAAGATGCTAGAGCACAGCCCGCTGGCGCTGCGGATGCTCAAGGCCGGGCTCAACGCCGCCGACGACGGCCTGGCCGGGATCCAGCAGCTGGCCGGCGACGCGACCCTCCTGTACTACCTCAGCGAGGAGGCGCAGGAGGGCCGGGACGCGTACGTGCAGAAGCGCAAGCCCGATTTCTCCCGCTTTCCCAAGCGCCCGTAGGCACACACGAAGGATGGGCACCGACTCCGCCGGGCTGGCCCGGCAGCCGCCGTCTAAAGCGCTGGTCTGGTGGCTGTCCGCCCGGCCGGCCACGCTGGCGGCGTCCGTCTCGCCGGTCCTGGCGGGTACGGCCATCGCCGTCTCGAGCCACCGCGTGCGGACGCTGCCCGGGCTGGGCGTCCTGATCGTGGCGCTGGCCATGCAGATCGGGGTGAACTACGCCAACGACTACTCCGACTTCGTCCGCGGCACCGATCGGCGCCGGGTGGGGCCGCTGCGGGCCGCCTCCTCGGGGATCGTGGCGCCGGCGGCTGTGCGCCGGGCCGCGGTGCTGGCGTTCGGGGTGGCGGCCATCGCCGGTCTGGGCGTCAGCCTGGCCACGGACTGGCGCCTCCTGCCGATCGGTGTTCTGGCCATCGCGGCCGGCTGGCTCTATACCGGGGGGCCCCGGCCCTACGGCTACCTCGGCCTGGGGGAGCTGTCCGTCTTCCTCTTCTTCGGCCTCTTCGCCACGGTGGGCACCGTCTACGTGCACGAGCTCCGAACCACCCCCGCGGCCTGGGTGGCGGGCTGCGCCACGGGCTTCCTGGCCTGCGCCATCCTCGTCCTCAACAACCTGCGCGACATCGAGACCGACGCCGAGGCCGGCAAGCGGACGCTGGCGGTGCGTCTGGGCCGTCCGGGCACGCGGGCGCTGTTGGCGATCTGCTTCGCCGCCGCTGCGGTGCTGCCGTTCGCCGCCTCGGCCGCCGGGTGGGTGCCGCGCCTCGCCGCCCTGCCCGCGATCACGGGCACGATGATGCTCGGCATCTATCGCGACTCGGCCTCCCGCGAACCGGCGGTGCTGGTGAGCGCGCTGAAGCGGATCGGGATCGTGGAGGTGTGGTGGGCGCTGCTCTGGACGCTGGGACTCCTCTATTGAAGTTGAACACCATCCCGGTCCGCCTGCCGATGGAGGGCGGCCACTACGAGGCCGTGATCGTGATCCTCGAGGCGGGCGGGCTCCGCGGGCTGGGCGAGGCGCCGGTCGTGCCCGGCCGCGGCGCCGGCCTGTCGGAGCTGCTGGCCGATCTCGGCGGCGACGCCCCCCC
>JALYZG010000001.1 GCA_030948965.1 Candidatus Dormiibacterota bacterium
ACTCAGCCTGGCCTCAAGGCCCCTTCTCTGGAGCGGCTTCCTCCTGGTGTTCGCCGGAAGCACGTTCGGCCCCACCGCTGCTGTCAACATCGCCGTCGCGGCGCGTAGCCACGGTTTCGCCGCCACAGTCGCGACGGCCTCGGTCGTCCTCGTTGCCACCGGCAACACCGCGGTGCGCCTGGCCGGCGGCTGGGCCTCCGACCGCGTGCGGATGAGCCGGCTCCTGGCGGGTCTGTTCGCGGTGCAGCTGGCCGGTTCGGTGCTGCTGTTCGCGACGAGCCACCCGGCGCCGTTCCTCAGCGGTGCGCTGCTCGGAGGGCTGGCGTTCGGTGGCGCGGGCGTGGCCCGACGGATCGCGACAGAGGCCGCTCCAGACGCCGCGAACTCGGCCTTCGGCCTCATCTTCGCCGGCTATGCCCTGGCCGCCCTCAGTGGGCCCCTGGCGGCGGCGCTGGCCGGATGGCCCGCGGGCTGGTTGGTGGTCGGGGCCCCGGCCCTTGCCGGCGCGCTGGTCCTGGTCCTCACCGCCCGGCTCCGGTCGCGGCCGGCGGCAACCTGATCGGCCGGTGCTGGTTCCCATGCTGGTCGTCAGATGGGCTGGTCCCATGAATACGGCCCTGACCACGCCGGCCGCGATGGGCCAGTAGTCAGCTCTCGGCCAATACCGCCCGCGCGGCCTCGATCAGTTCCGGCCGCCCCGCCTCGCCGCGCGCGAAGATCCGGAAGATCGCCATCCGCACGGGCAGTCGCCGGAACAGGTCCAGCATGCTGGAGCGCTGAAACCCGTCCGCCAGGGGATCGTAGAGCAGGATGTCGGCGGTCTCGGTCAGCGGGTTGAACGCCCGCGACTCCTGCGCCGCGACGTCCACCTCGAACTCCAGGCCCCGCAAGCGCGTGGGCAGGCGCTCACGCATCCGGTCCGCGAAACCCTGCCGGGTCAGGGTCAGGACGGCCGAGGGTACGTCGCGGCTTTCGACGTAGCCCGAGTACACCAGCTGCCATTTGAGGCGGCGGGCGACGATGTCGCCCCAACCCCGCCCGAGCTCGCGGCGCTCGGCGTCCGGCGCCTCCGCCGCCCAGCGATCCACCTCGCTCATCAGGGCCCACTCGTTGAGGCGCCGGAATTCGTCCAGGTGCTGCAGCGGGTTGCCGCCCAAGATCAGGTCCATGGTGCGCGGGAAGATCTCGCGCAGCTGCAGGTCGATGCGGCGCACAGTCCGGTGGAAGTAGACCTGGTGATAGAGGTAGAGGCGTGCGGTGAGGAACATGAACAGTGCCTCCGCGCCGTGGCCGTGCAGCGCCAACCCGGCCTCGGTGACGAACGAGTAGTGGAGGATGCGCTGCACGTCGACTGGTCCCACGGCGACGCCGCATACGTAGGCATCGCGGGGCACGTAGTCCATGTTGTCGGCCGAATACGGTCCGACCAGGATCGGGCGCAGCGCCCGCAGCCAGGCCGGCGCGGCGAATCCGGGCAGGTCCTCGACGGAGATGAGATAGGCGATCCAGTCCGGATCGATGGCCTCCCCGGGCTCGAAGTCCGCGTCCGGTGAGGCACGCAATCCGGCGATGGTCGAGGCTAGGTGACGGCGGATGAGGTGCCGGCCGACGGTCTCGTGGTCGATACCCCAGCGGCACAGGTAGGTCTCGTCGAAGAAGTGCCCAAAAGGCCCGTGGCCGACGTCGTGGACAAGTCCGGCCACGCGCAGCGTCTCCACCACGAGGCCCAACGAAGGCGCGTCCGCGTGCACGCGGCGCAGGGTGGGATGCAGGTGGCGGCCCCATTCGCCGGCCAGGTGCATCGCCCCCAGGGAGTGCTGGAAGCGAGAGTGCTCGGCCGTCGCGAAGACCCACCACGCGCTCTGCAGCTGGTGGATTCGGCGCAGACGCTGCAGCCAGGCGTTGTCGATCAGGTCCTGCTCGGCCGCGGCGCCGGGCACCGCCCCCGGCTTGGTCACCTGCACGTACCGGTAGATCGGGTCGCTGGAGAGGTTGACCCGGCCGTACTCGGGGGCCGTTCCCGACATGGCCTGAGGCTAACCTGAAGCCCGCGATGCTGGGATCGGGGCTCGCGGCGGCAACTCGCGCGGGGGCGGCCGGTGTGCCTTGAACGGGGGATCGAGCTGTTCGACCAGGGCCTGTACTGGGAGGCGCACGAGGCCTGGGAGGAGGCCTGGACCCCCGATCGGCATGGATCCGACCGCGGCTTCTACAAAGGCCTGATCCAGGTCGCGGCGGGTTGCCTGCACTCGACCCGGCGCAACCGCCGCGGCACCCTGAACAAGTGGCGCAGCGGCGTCGACTACCTGCGCCCCTACCTGCCCCGCCACCGGGGTGTGGAGCTGGCGGCGCTGGTGGCGGCGATCGAGGCGTGCCGGGCCGCGGTCGCGGCGGAGGCAGATGGCTGGCCCGAGCTCAGCCTGCCCCGGATCCGGGCCTAGCGGTGCCGTAGGCCGGGAAGCGACGGCCCGCGCCGGCCTCGATCAGGCCCCCGTAGCCCAGCTCGGAGAAATCCAGGTCGCCCGCCGCCCCGTAGGCGAAGACGAACGGCAGGACCAGGTCCAGGGACGTGTTGCGGCCAAAGCCGGCGCACGAGGCCACCCCCAAAACCACCGCCGGCCCCAGCCGGCCGAGCCACATCATGCTCCCGGGGTGGGCAGGCGCGCCCTGGCGGATGAGCTCGCCTCCCACCGCCGCCAGCTCGGAATAGGCGGCGTCGAGCGGGTCGATCGAGGAGGCGCCCGCGAACAGCACCAGCTCCGCGCCCTCGGCGCTCGCCGACTCGTAGGCGGCGCGCACGGCTTCTCCGGTCCGCGCCACCTCGCGCACGCCCAGGAGCTCGGCCCCGTACCAGCCCAGCTTGCGCGTCACGGCGGCGGCGAAGGCCTCTCGCGCTTTCGGCTTGAGCCGCTCGGTGACCACTACCAACGCGCGTAGCGGCCGGAAGGCGTCGACGCGGAGCACGGGCGCGGCGTTGCCGGTCACCAGCTCGACTTCTCGCACCAGGAAAGTCGGAACGGCGACAGGGATGACCTTCGCCCCGGCCACCTCCTCCCCCGCCTCCACCGCCTGTCCATCGACGAGCGTGAAGACGCTGATGGCGGGCAGGTGGTTCAGGCGCTCGACCGCCTCGCGCTCCACCCGCAGCAAGCCGCGATGAGTGGCTACGACCCGGACCTGGCTCTGCACCGGGCCCGTGACCTCGAGACCCGGCCCGATGATCGCGGCGCCGATCCGCAGCGCGGCCGGGTCCTCGTGCACGTCGCCATCGTCCAGCTCCACCAGGTGGACCTCGCTCGCCGCCCGCAGCGCCTCCAGATGCTCGGGGCCGATGATCGTACCCTTGCGCAACCCATGGCCGATGTCGTGGGTCAGGACCCGGCCGGTGGCGGCCGCCGGCGTGATCTCGGCGGAGGTCAACCGGAAGACCTTCACCAGCTCTCCTTACCCTTGATGAGGTGCGGGTATACAACACGCTGGTCCGGCGCAAGGAGGAGTTCGTGCCCCTGCGCCCCGGACGCGCCACCATCTACTCCTGCGGGCCGACCGTCTACCGCTACGCCCACATCGGCAACCTTCGCACTTATCTGTTCGCCGACGTCCTCTGCCGGACGCTCGAGTACCTCGGGCACGAGGTGACCCAGGTGATGAACATCACCGACGTCGGCCACCTGACGGATGATCAGTTCGACCGCGGCGAGGACAAGATGCTCGTCTCGGCCCGCCTGGAAGGGCGCAGCTCGGCGGAGATCGCCGACTTCTACACGGCGGCGTTCCACTCCGACTCGGCGGCCCTGGGCATTCGCCCCGCGGCCCATTACCCGAGGGCCACGGAGTACGTGCCTCGGATGCTGGAGCTGATCGAGCGCCTGGTCGAGTCGGGCCACGCCTATGAGGTCCTCGGCACCGTGTACTACGACATCTCCAGCTTCCCCGGCTATGGCCGGCTGTCGGGCAACTCGCCCGACCAGCTCCTGGCCGGCGTGCGCGGTGAGCCCGACCCGGCCAAGCATCATCCCGGCGACTTCACCCTCTGGAAGGCCGCCGGCGACCAGCGCAGCCAGGTCTGGGACAGTCCCTGGGGTCCAGGCTTCCCGGGCTGGCACATCGAGTGCTCGGCCATGTCCACCAGCCTGCTGGGCGAGCGATTCGACATCCACACCGGGGGCGAGGACAACGTTTTCCCGCACCACGAGGCCGAGATCGCGCAGTCCGAGGGCGTCTTCGGGCACCGCGTGGTCGACTACTGGATGCACGGCGGCCACCTCATGCTCTCCGGCGCCCGGATGGCCAAGTCGGCCGGCAACTTCTTCCGCATCACCGAGCTATCCGAACGGGGCTTCGACCCTCTCGCCTTCCGCTACCTGGCCCTGCAGGCGAAGTACCGGACGCGCATGAACTTCTCCGACGAGATGCTGGCCGGCGCCGACCGGGCGCTGCGGCGGCTGCGGGAGCAGGTGTCCGAGTGGCGCCGGGCGCCGGCCGCTGCCGTCGCCGTCGCCGAGAAGGCCGCGGCCGACGCGTTCGAGACCCGCTTCCGGGAGGCGATCGGCGACGACCTCGACCTGCCCGCCGCGATGGCGCTGATGGCGGAGGTCACGCGCTCCGACCTGCCCCCGGCGACCCGGGCAGCGCTCCTTTTGGGTTGGGACCGTGTGCTCGGGCTGGACTTGGGCCGGGAGGAGGTGGCCGCGGAGCTGCCTGACGGCGCGGCGGAGCTGCTCGAGCGCCGGGAACGGGCGCGGGCCGAGCGTGACTACGTGGCCTCCGACCGCCTGCGTTCCGAGCTGGCGGCGCTGGGCGTGGTCGTCACCGATACGCCTCAGGGCCAGTCATGGCGCGTCGGCCGGCCGCCCACCTGACGCATCTCGGTGTACGCGCCGGCAGATGCACGTCCCGAGCTCGCCAATTCGGATGATCAGCCGGCAATCGCCCCCTATCGGGACCGGCCGGGCAGCATCTTTACCATCGTAGGGGTTGACTCCGAACGTCTGTTCGATTAGATTCGGACTCCACCCGCCATGGCCAACGTCCCCGCCCTCGTCCCTGACGACTTGCCCGGCGATGTCACGCTCGACCACGTCCTCCCCGCCGTCTCGGCGGAGTTTGTGCCCCTGCCCTCGGATCTCTGTCCAGAGCTGGTCCAGGCTCTGGCGGCCCGAGGCATCGAGCGCCTCTACACCCATCAGTCGGAGGCCTACGGCCACGTCCGCGCCGGCCGCCACACCGTCGTGGTCACGCCCACCGCCAGCGGCAAGACCCTCTGTTACAACCTGCCCGTCCTGCAGGGCCTGCTGGAGCGACCCGCCTCCCGCGCGCTCTACTTGTTCCCCACGAAGGCCCTGGCCCAGGACCAATTGGCGGAGCTGGGCGCCCTGGCCCGGCCGCTGCCGCTGGAGATCAAGGTCGACGTGTACGACGGCGACACCCCGCCCGGCCGTCGTACCGCCATCCGGGAGGGTGGGCACATCGTCCTCACCAACCCGGACATGCTCCACACGGGGATCCTTCCCCACCACACGCGCTGGCGCAAGCTCTTTTCCAGCCTGGATCACGTCGTCATCGACGAGCTCCACAGCTACCGCGGCCTCTTCGGCAGCCAGGTCGCCAACGTGCTCCGGCGCCTGCGCCGCATCTGCGCCTTCTACGGCTCGACGCCTCGCTTCGTCTGCGCCTCGGCCACCATCGGCAACCCGCGCGAGCTGGCCGAGCGCCTGCTGGAGAAGGAACACGTCGCCCTCGTCGACCGGAACGGCGCGCCCCGGGACGAGAGGCGCCTGGTCTTCTACAACCCTCCGCTCCTGAATCGCGACCTGGGCGTGCGCCGCAGCTCCTTGCTCGAGGGCCGGCGGATCGCCGCACCCTGGATCCGGTCCGGGCTCCAGACCATCGTCTTCTGCCGCTCCCGCCTCCAGGTCGAGGTCATGACCTCATACCTCCAGGAGGCCCTGCTGCCGCGGGCCGACCGCCGGAAGCGGGTGCGCGGCTACCGCTCAGGCTACCTGCCCCTGCGCCGGCGAGAGATCGAGGCCGGTCTCCGCTCGGGCGAGGTCTGGGGGGTGGTCAGCACCAACGCGCTGGAGCTGGGCATCGACATCGGCTCTCTCCAGGCCGCCGTGATCGTGGGCTACCCGGGCACCATCGCCTCCACCTGGCAGCAGCTGGGACGAGCCGGGCGCCGCGGCGGCTCCATCGCCGTCTTCGTCGCCTCCAGCTCGCCCGTGGACCAGTTCCTCGTCCGGCATCCGGAGTACTTCCTCGGGGCTAGCCCCGAGGAAGGGCTGATCGACCCCGACAACCTGCTCGTCCTGGCCGGACACCTCCAGGCCGGCCTCTTCGAGCTGCCCTTCGTGGAGGGTGAGAAGCTTGGCCAGGCGCCAGTGGACGGTCTGCTGGAGCTGTTCGAGGAGGACGGGGTGGCGAGCCACTCGGGTGACCGCTGGTACTGGTCTCAGGACGGGTTCCCGGCCGAGGGCGTGTCTCTGCGCCGGCTGGCCGCGGACAACGTGGTCATCATCGACGCCTCCAAAGCCCGGCCGGAGGTGATCGGTGAGATGGACCAGTTCACGGCCCAGGTCATGCTCCACGAGGAAGCGATCTACCTCCAGGACGGGGCCCAGTTCCACGTCGACCGGCTGGACTGGGAGGAGAAGAAGGCCTACGTGCGCCCGGTGGACGTGGACTACTACACAGACGCGCTGCTGGCGGTATCGGTCGTAATCCTTGACGCCTTCGCCCACGAGCCGGATCTGGGCCTTCAGCCGGGTTTCGACCGCGCCCACGGCGAGGTCAAGATCACCGCCCTGGCCAGCATGTTCAAGAAGATCCGCTTCCACACCCACGAAAACGTGGGCTCGGGGCCCATCCGCCTGCCCGAGCAGACGCTGCACACGACCGCCTACTGGACCGCGCTCGACCAGGAAACGTGGCAGCGTTTGGGCCGCGAGCGCCTGGAGGCCGGCCTCCAGGGCATGGCCCACGCGCTGCGAACGGTGGCTGCGATCCGCCTCATGTGCGACCCGAACGACCTGGGAGCGCTGGGCGAGGTCCGTTCCGCCGGCACGCTGCGGCCGACCGTCACCATCTATGAGGTCTATCCCGGTGGGGTCGGCTGCGCTCAGCGCCTCTTTGAACTGCACCACCGTCTGCTCGGGGACGCGGCGGCGCTGGTCGGGGCCTGCCCCTGCGCCGCTGGCTGCCCGTCCTGCGTCGGCCCCTCGGCGCTGACCTTGGGAGCGAAGGAGGCATGCCTGCAGCTGCTCTCCGCGAACGCCTTGCCAGTTTAGGCGCAGGCCGAGCAGGCGGCGGCCCTCAGTCCGCCCGCTGGCGTCCCGCACCCAGGCCGCCGGTCCAGCGGCGGCTGCCATTCGGCTTCGAGCCCGTGGAGACGCCATACGGACGGGCCTGGCGGCTCAGTGACGTGGTGTCGGTCGGCCGCCTCACAGGCCGGCCCCCGGCGGTGGCTCACGCCTACCTCGACACGGAGACGACGGGCCTATCCGGCGGCACCGGGACGCAGGTGTTCGCGGTGGCGGTCTGCCGCCCGTGCGCCGCGGGCCTCGAGATCTGCCAGCTCTTCCTCGCCGACCCGGCGGGTGAGGCGGCCTTCCTCAGCGTCCTGCAGGATGAGCTGCGACGGAGCCGCGCCGTCGCCACCTACAACGGCACGCGCTTCGACCTGCCGCTGCTGCGGACACGCTGGGTCATGGCCCGCCTGCCGGGAGAGCTGGAACACCCACAGCACCTCGACCTGCTGACGCTGACCCGGGCGCTCCTGCGCCAGCGCCTGGAGAGCTGCGCGCTGCGTTGCGTCGAGGAACGGATCCTGGGCTTCGACCGTGAGGACGACCTGCCGGGCTCGGACGTGCCGCAGGCCTACCTGGGCTACCTCCGCCGCGGCTGGAGTCCCATTTTGGAGGCGGCGCTGGAGCACAACCGCCTCGACGTTCTCACGCTCTATCACCTCCACGCCCGATTGGGCCTCAGGCTGGCGGGGCTCGAGCCGCTGATGACGGGCGGTGACTGGCTCGCCCTGGGCCGCCACCAGCTTCGCGCCGGGGCGCGGGCGGACGGCTGGCGGTCGCTACGCCATTCGGCCGAACTGGCGGACGGCCCGGCTTCGGCCCTGGCCGGAAGGTACCTGGCCCGCAAGCTCGCGCGCCGCGGCCGCCACGCCGCGGCCGAACGCCTGCTGGCCGGTCTCCACGAGCAACTGCCGGGGGAGGTGGCGCTGGCCCTGGCTCGGGCACGACTGCTGGAGTGGCGGCTCCAGGACCTCGCGGCGGCGCGAGGCCTGGTGGTCGCGGCGCTCGCCGTGGAACCGTCGGCAGGCCCGCACCGGCAGGACCTGGAGCGGCGGCTCCGGCGGCTCGAACGCAGGCTCGGGACGCCGACGCGAGAGGTTCACCAGGGCCGGTTCTGGCCCGTGATGCCGGCGGCGCCCAAGCGGGTGGATAGACTCTGGACGACTTGAAGGTGCTGGTCACGGGCGGGGCAGGGTTCATCGGTTCGCACCTCGTCGACGCGCTCGTGGGCCGTGGCGACCAGGTGCTGGTCCTCGACGATCTCTCCGAAGGCGAGCGTGCCCAGGTTCCCGCTCAGGCCGAGTTCCGGCGGCTCGACATCCGCGGCGCCGAAACTGCCCAGGCAGTGCGCGAATGGCGCCCGGACGCCGTTTGCCATCACGCCGCGCAGATGAGCGTCAGCCGCTCGGTGCGCGAGCCGCGCTTCGACGTCGACGTCAACGTGGCGGGGTCGGTGAACCTGATCGACGCGGCGCGCGAGGCCGGCAGCCGCTTCATCTTCGCCTCCACTGGCGGCGCCCTATACGGCGACGCCGAGGTCCTGCCCACGCCCGAGTCCTACCGCCCCTGGCCGATCTCGCCCTATGGAGTGGCCAAGCTGTCCGTGGAGCATTACCTGCATTGCTACCGCGTGCAGCACGGACTGAGCTACGTGGCCCTGCGTTACGCCAACGTCTATGGGCCTCGGCAGACGCCCCACGGCGAGGCCGGGGTGGTGGCGATCTTCGCCCTCAACCTGCTCGGCGGGCAGCCGGCGGTGATTTACGGCGACGGGCTGCAAACCCGGGACTACATCCACGTGGACGACGTGGTCGCGGCCAACCTGGCCGCACTCGACAGCGAGGTGAGCGGCCACTTCAACGTTGGCACCGGCCGCGAGGCCACCGTCAACGAGGTGTTCCACCACATCGCCGGCCGCCTCGGCTTGGACGGGGCCGAGACCCACGGCCCGGCCCGGCCCGGCGACCAGCGCACGTCCGCCCTGGATTCGACGCTGATCGAAGGCGAGTTGGGCTGGCGCCCCCGTGTCGGGCTGGAAGAGGGGCTCGAGCGGACGGTCGACTGGTTCTGGGCCCGCCAGGGAGCAGTGCGCTGAGCGGCGACCTGGACGGCGCGGTCCAGACCTACTTCGACGCCCTGATGGAGATCAGCCCGGTGGAGGCGACGTACTACGGGCTGCACCGGTTCGACGGCCGGCTGCCCAACGGCGGCACGGCCGACGCCGAGGCTCGCGGGCGGCTCCTGGCCGGACTCGCAGCCGACTTGGAGGACCTAGCCGACGGGAGCCTCGACTTGCAGATCGCACGTCGCTATGTCGAGCTGGGGCGATTCGAACACGACGAGGTCGGGTTGTGGGCACGGATGGCCGACGCGCCCGACACGATCGGCACGGCGCTCTTCCTGACGTTCGCGCGCGACTTCGCCCCTCTCGAGGAGCGTCTGGAGAGCATCGCCGAACGGCTGGAGGACGTACCTCGCTACCTGGCCGCCTCGCGGGAGCGGTTGACCGACCCGGTCAGGCTCTGGGCGACGATCGCGGCCGAGACGGCGCGCCAGTTGCCGGAGCTGTTCGAGGTGATCGTCGCCTCTGCCTCCGCAGGCACCCTGAAGAACCGGCTGGAGGCAGCCGCCGGCCCGGCCACCCAGGCGGCCAGAGACTTTGCGAGCTGGCTCGAGGGCCCCGTCGCGGACAGGGCCGGAGACGACTGGGCGATAGGCGCGGCGCGCTTCGAGCGGCTGCTGGAGCTGCGCCGGCTGCCGGATGCCCCCGGCGTGATCTTGGCGCTGGGCCGCAGCTATCTAGAGAGCGCGAAGTGGGAGCGCCAGGAGCTGCTAGCGGAGCACTGGCCAGGGCAATCGGTCGAGGCTGTCAACGCACTGGTCCGTAGCCAGCACGCTGCCACCTTCGAGGCAGCGCTGGAGGGCTACCGGGAGACCATTCGCGGCTCTCGAGGCTTCGTGGTAGAGCACGGCCTGGCCACGATCCCGGGGGGCGAGGAGCTGCGCGTCGAGGAGACCCCCACCTTCCTCCGGCCGGTGATCCCCTTCGCCGCCTACGAGCCCCCGGCGTACTTCGACCGGCACCAGCTCGGCATCTACATCGTCACCCGCCAGGCGGGCGACCTCACCGAGCACAACCGGCCGTCCGTGCTCAACACCTCGGTCCACGAGGGCTACCCCGGCCACCACCTGCAGTTCGCGTGCGCCAGCCGCAACCCTTCTTTGATCAGGCTGCTCGACCTCGAGCATTCGACCGAGCTGGTCGAGGGTTGGGCCCACTACTGCGAGGAGCTCATGTACGAGCAGGGCTTCAGCACCGGCCCCGAGGTGCGCTTCGTGCAGCTCAACGACCAGATCTGGCGCGCCTGCCGGATCGTCATCGACGTCGAGCTGTCGAGCGGCCGGATGGGCTTCGAGGAGGCCGTGGCCATGCTGACGGGGGAGGCGGCGATGACACGGGCGGGCGCGGAGTCGGAGGTCAGGCGCTACACCTACACGCCCGGCTACCAGCTCTCGTACCTGTACGGCAAGCATCTGCTGTTGCGGCTCCGGGAGCGCCGCCGGGCAGCCGAGGGGGCAGCCTTCGACCTTCGCCGCTTCCACGACACGCTGCTCGGCTCGGGCGCGGTGCCAGCCGCGTACTGGGACCGGCTCTTCTGATTGAAGCTGCGCCTCGCACCGTCGAGCCCACTCCGCGGCGGAGCTGTCGGGTACCCTGCTCAGCCGTAGATGACGGCGATCGCGTCGCTGCTGTTCCGGAGCTCGAGGCGACTGCTCTGGACCTGGAAGCTGGCCGCGCCCTGGAGAGCCTGCAGGTAGGCGTTCTCCTGGGCTTGTTGCGCCTGGTCGGGACATAGGGCTCGAGTGGAGGCAATGTGGCCGACGGACACTGCTCTCCCCTTTGTGGTGTAGGTGGCGTGATATTGATTGCAGGTGGCGTTGCCGGACAGGCTCCCGTCACTTCCGAACACCGCGGTGATCTCGGTCCCTACGATGGTGGTGACCACCCCCGCGACCGCGGGATGCCGGCCGTCGTTGTAGCTGAGGGCGTGCCAGGTCACGCCCGTCAGAGCCCCGACAGCGCCTGCCCTGTAGCTCAGTAGGGTCCCGCCCGAGCGGTCGGAGATCGTCAACCCGTCAGAGGTGGCGTGGTAGGTCGCCGCCCTATCCAACACCGCCTGGTAGGCCGTTTCCAGCTCCATCTCGGTCGAGGCGCAGGCCATCAGGGTCGAAGCCAGCGGTCCGAACCGGATCGACGTGCCAGTGGTCGTGTAGGCGCCGCTGTACTGGTTGCAGCCGGAAACGCCGCTGACCGTCCCGGCTTTGAAGACAGCATCGGCATGGAGGCCAGCAGCGACCTGGGTGACCCTTCCGGCAGCCGTGAAGGAGGTCAGGATCCACGTCGGGCCCTCCAAGGGGGCGCCCGTTCCCCCGCGGCTGGGAGTGGCGCCACCGCAGGCCGCGCTCAGGCCGGAGAGAACCAGGACGGTTGAGATGAGCCATTGCGCCGGGCCATATCGGCTCATCTACAGGCGACGCCTCTGACCAGGCGAACCGGCTGGTGCCCCGATCGCTGGATCACCGGCCTTCGTCGGATCTAGACCCACTCGCTGGATGGGTCTGGCACCTCCTCGCGGCCTCCACCGTCGACCGGCCGCACGCAGTAGCCCAGGGGAGCCAGCGCCTCGTTCAGCCACTGCAGGGCCATGACCTCGGTGCCCGCCCAGGCCTCGGGCTCGGCCCCCGGGCGCCCGGTGTCGATGACGACCCGGCCCACCACCCGCAGGAGGGTGCGGGCGAACGGAGCGGCCTCGGGCACGCAGCAGTCGAGCGACTCCAGCTCGCGGCTGAGCTGAAAGGCGGCCATGTTCAGCCGCTCGGCCGCGTTGCCGTGGTCTTCAGCCAAGGTCGGCCGTCCGGGCCACCGTGGCTCCGGCCTCGCGCATCCTATGCAGCGCCCGCTCGCCGTCCCCGGCCTGGACCTCGACCGCGCCGATCGCGTCCTCCAGCACCACGACCTCGAAGCCGTGGCCGCGCGCGTCGAGAGTCGAGGCCAGCACGCAGTAGTCGGTGGCCAGGCCGGCGACGTAGAGGCGCTTCACGCCTTCGGCCCGCAGCCAGCCGGCGAGGTCGGTGGCGTCGAAGGCGGAGTAAGCCTCGCGATCGGGGTCGGTGCCCTTGCTGAAAACGCGGCGCAGAGGGGCGGTATCGAGGTCAGGGTGAAAGGCGGCGCCGGGCGTGTCCTGCACGCAGTGCGGCGGCCAGGGACCGCCGCGGGCTGCGAATGACACGTGGTCGGAAGGGTGCCAGTCCCGGCTCGCCACCACTCTCGGGATGAGCGTCCCGGCCCGCTGCACGGCGCCGAAGATGCGGTCCCCGCCCGGCACCGCCAGGGCACCGCCCGGGCAGAAATCGACCTGCGGATCGACGATCAGCAGCGCGTCCGCTGAGCCGGGCCGGTCAGCCATCGGGCGTATTATTCGCCAGATACCGATGGACACGAGCCAGACCGTTCTCGTGACCTCGGATGGGCTGCAGAGGCTGAAGGCAGAGCTCGTGCAAGCGCGGGCGCGAAGAATCGAAGCCGCCGACAGCATGAAGGAGGCCGCCCAGCCTGGGGACATCGAGGACAATCCCGAGTACGAGCAGGCCAAGGAGGAGGTCGGTCGCTTCGACGACCGGATCTACGAGCTCGAGGAGATGATCGGGCGCGCCCAGGTCATCGAGGAGCGGCATACCGACGTGATCGAGGCCGGCTCCATGATCGAGATCCAGGACGAGGAGGGCGAACGCCACACCTTCCGGGTGGTTGGAGCGGTGGAGTCCGACCCCGGGGCGGGCAAGATCTCGGTCGAGTCGCCGGTCGGCCGCGCCATAGTCGGCCGCCGCCAGGGCGACAAAGTGACCGTCGAGGTGCCGGTGGGCCAAGTCGAGATCACGATCCTTTCGGTCAGCTGACAGACCCCAGGCGGGCCCGCCAACCGGTCGGGACTATGCTGGGCGCGTGACGACCGCGGCGATCTCCGAACGCACGACGGCAGGCGTCTTCCTGGCCCAGTCGGAACGCCTGGCCGAGCAGGTGATGATCCGGCATCACGATGGTCACGGCTGGCGCCAGGTGACTTGGACCGAGATGCGGGAGCGCACCCTCCGGCTCGCCGCCCGGCTGGTGACGGAGGGCGTCGGGCCGGGCGATCGCGTCGCCCTCATGAGTCCCAACCGCCTGGAGTGGCTGTACTGCGACCTTGCCATCCAGCTCGCCGGAGCGGTCACGGTGCCCATCTATCCCAGCTCGACAGCAGCCGTCACCGGCAAGATCCTGGCCAACAGCGATGCCCGCCTGGTCTTCGCCGCCAACGATCGCGTCGAGCGGTTGGTGGCGCCGCACCGGGTGGTGCGCATGGATACCGAGCTGGAGCGGTGGCTGGCGGCCGAAGGCGACCCGGCGGCCGGCGCCGAGGTCCAGCGCCGCTTAGGCGCCCTGGGTCCGGAGGATCTCAGCACCATCGTCTACACGTCGGGCACTACCGGCGACCCCAAGGGCGTCGTGCTCGCGCACCGCTGCATCGCCGACGTGGTCCACGCCGGGCTGCAGGCGTTCACGGTCACGACCGAGGACGAGCTGCTCTCCTTCCTGCCCTACGCCCACGTGTTGGAGCGGATCAACGGCGTGTACGTGGCCATCTTCGCGGGGGCTTCGATGTGGCTGTCGCGGGGCATGGACAGCCTGCTCGACGACCTGAGCGACTGCAGGCCGACGGTGATGATCTCGGTCCCTCGCGTGTACGAGAAGATGTACCAGCGCGTGGCGGCCCAGGTCGCCTCGGCCCCGCCCCACCGCCGGGCCCTCTTCCGCTGGGCCGTGGGCCAGGGCCGGCGCCGCGCGCGCGGGCACCCCGGCCCCCTGCTGCCAGTGGCCGACCGCTTGGTGCTGGGCCGTCTCCGGACGCTGCTCGCCGGCCCCCGTCTGCGCTTCTTCCTGACGGGGGGAGCGCCGATCTCGCGCGAGGTCGAAGAGTTCTTCTGGGGCCTCGGTATCAAGATCCTGAACGGCTGGGGCATGACCGAAACCTCGAGCGGCGCCACGAGCAATACCGAGGCCGACCACCATTTCGAGACCGTCGGCCGGCCGCTGCCCGGGGTCGAGCTCCGCATCGCGGACGACGGTGAGATCCTGGTCCAGAGCCCCGGCAACATGATCGCCTACTTCCACAACCCCGAGGCCAGTGCGGAGACGCTCGACGACGGCTGGGTCAAGACAGGCGACATCGGCGAGATAGATGCGGATGGGTTCCTTCGCATCACCGACCGCAAGAAGGACATGATCAAGACGGCGGGCGGCAAGTTCGTGGCTCCGCAGCAGCTCGAGGCCGTGCTCCAAGACCAGGCGGTGATCGAGCGGGCGGTGGTGCTCGGCGACGAGCGGCCGTACGTCGTGGCCCTGATCGTGCCCGACTTCGCGGAGCTGCGGCGGCTCGGCATCGAGGCCGAACCCGCGGCCGTGGCCGAGGACCCTCGCGCCCGGGCCGAGATCCAGCGCTGCGTGGACGCTCTCAACTCCACTCTCGGCAGCTGGGAGACCATCAAACGCTTTGCGCTCCTGCCCGCCGATTTCAGCGAGGAGAGCGGCGAGGTCACGCCGACGCTGAAGGTCAAGCGGCGGGTCATCCAGGAGCGCCGCGCGTCCCTGATCGAATCCCTCTATGACCAGCCCCGTACGGCCCCCTCGAGCGCCGCCCACTGATGCCCGGTCCGGCCGACCTGTCGCCTGTCCACGCCGCCCTCGACGGGCTTCGCCGCCAGCTCTGTCATTGCGGCCTGCGCGGGGAGTGCCTGGGCTGCCGTGGCGTCGAGATGATCCGGCAGCAGGTCGAGGCCGTGGCCGCCGCCGCCGGCCAGCCCATCCTCATGCAGGTCGCCCAAGAGGCGGCGATGAAGGACATGGCCTCCCAGTTCGAGGGCATGGCGGAGCGCCTGCTTAGCGACCCGGAGATGCGGCACGCGGCGGAGGCTATGCAGGAGCGCCTGCTCCAAGACCCGGAGGCAAGGCGCCTGCTGGAGGAGCTGATGCGCCACCTGGGTCCGCCGTCCGAGAGCTGAGCCGGCGCTCCGGGGCGCTGGACCGGCGCTCCTTAGACTCGGTGACGATGGACTGGGCCGCCTCCTCGCCTGGCGTCGCCGGCAGTGGCTGGACCGGTCGCCACGCCGTGGAGCTCTACGTTCGCACCTACTCGACCATGCTCCAGAGCTCCGGCGAGATCCGGCTGGACTCACTGCGCCACGCCCACCTGGGCATGGGCTCCGCTCTCCACCCGCTTGCCTCGGAGCCGGTGATGGACATGGGCGCGTTCATCTATTCGGTCCGCCGCCTGCCGAGGGCCATCGCCAAGGTGCGGCGGGTGATCATGGGCCAGAGCGCACACGGCTTCAAGGCCGCGCTGGACCCGGACTTCGATTGCTGGGAGCGGGTCAAGGCGCCCGCGCGGCGGCGCCCCTGGTACTACGACGGCCACGACCGCCTGGCCGTGCTGCTCAGCTCGCCGTCTGACATCGACGACCTGGTGCCGATCCTCGTCGCCTTTCAGATCGAGTGGAACAAGCTCCACCAGCTGCTCCAGGACGTGCCCTTGGACAGCGATGAGGCCCGGCGCCGGGCCGGCGCCGGCGAGGACGACTGGGAGCGGCTGCGGGCGGCCTGGGGCGAAGAGTTCGAGGCCAACCTGGGCACTGTGGCACGCGAAGAGTGCCACATCCGGCTCCGCCTCATCGGCGGCTCGCACATCGGCTACGCGCGCTCGGCGGCGCGCTGGTGGCTGCCCATCCAGGCCGGGCTGGACGAGATGGGCCTGAACGACGCGCGCATCTACTTTGTCTCCTCCAACCTGCACAGCCTGGTCAACGTCCTCAGCGGCGTCGCCCGTGGCTTCGAACCCCAGATCCTGGACTGGATCCGGAGCACGAACCCACTTCTCACGAGTGAGCTGGACAAGCTCGAGTCGGGGCGCAGCGCGGCCTCCCGCGACAACTGGCTGTACTTCGCCGCCCGCAACCTCTTCGACCATCATCCCGAGTCCGCCGACTTCCGGGCCCGCCGGGCGGAGATGGAACGCTCCGCGGGCATCAGGCACATCGCGCCGCAGGCGACCGGCATCGACTCCGCCGCCCAGATCGTATCCCTGGCCCAGCTCGACCCCGAAGCGCTCGACCCGCGGATCGGCCCGGTGGACCCGGAGGCGTTGCGCCGGTCGCGCTCCGCCATCCTCAACATCGACTACCCCTTGGGCCTGGCCGCCTACCATCTGCTGCGCCAGGTGGCCGAGGCCACGGCCTGGATCCAGGGCGTGTACGTGATGGGCAAGGCGGCCACCCTGAACGCCGACGTCGGCGACATCATGATCCCCACCACCGTCTTCAACGAGCACTCCGGCAACACCTACTGGCTGGACAACTGCTTTCGCGCCGGCGACGTGCAGCCCCACCTCTTCTTCGGCTCGGCGCTGGACAACCAGCGCTCGGTGACGGTCCGGGGCACGTTCCTGCAGAACCGGGACTACCTCGAGTTCTACTACCAGGGCCGCTACACGGCCGTGGAGATGGAGGCCGGCCCCTACCTCGACGCCTGCTTCGAGATCCAGCAGCCGGGGCGATATCCAATGCACGAGAACGTGAACATGAGCCGGCCGAGCTTCGACCTGGGCATCATCCACTACGCCTCCGACACGCCCTACACGCAGGCGCGGACGCTCGGCGCTCGGGGCCTCGACTACCGGGGCACGGACTCGACTTACGCCGCCGCGGTGGCCGTGGCGCGCCGCATCCTGGGCCAGGAGGGCGTGCTCCTCTGAGGGCTCAGCGCCACCACTCGTCGCCGCGCGCGACGAAGGCGCGGAGCATGCCGTGGCGAAGGCCTCGGTACGAGATCTCGACCCGCCCCAGGCCGTAGCGTTGGAGGAGCAGCAGCAGGATTTCGGCGCCGGCGCGCAGCGCAAGCACGCGGCCCTCCGGCAGCTCGAGAGCAGCACTGAGGCGGGCGGCCGGCGCGGCATCGAGGGTGCGGATGGCATCGCCCAAGTCGGCCCGGGCCAGTGCAGGCGTGTGCGTCCCGCGCGACAGCACCCCGGGCAGGTTCATCGCGGTTCCGCCGGTCAGCAACAGGCGCTTCGCCGCCCAGTCCGGCGCTGGCCGCAGAGCCTGCGCGGCCGCCGCCCGCAGGTGCTCCCGCTCGCCGGGCGCCGGCGGGTCGGAAAGATGCCTGGCCGCCAGTGCGCCTGAGCCGACGGGTAGCGAAACCCATTGCGCCGGCTCGGGACCCTCGGCCGCCACCAGCTGTGTGCTGCCGCCGCCGACGTCGCCCATCAGCCAGCGGCCTGCCGGCGCGTCCTCGCCGGCCACCCCCTCGAAGCCCAGCCGGGCCTCGCGCTCCGACGTGAGCAGGTGCACCGGCACCCGCGCCACCTCGCTCGCCCGGCGCAGGAACGGCGACCTGTCGGGGGCGCGGCGTACGGCCTCGGTGGCCCCCGCCACGAGGCTGTCGGGCTGGAAGCGGGCAGCGTCGGCCAGGACCTGGCCGAGCGCGTCGAGTGCCTGCGCCCCGACCGTCTCGCCGATCCGTCCTGCCCGAGCCACCTCTGGCCCGAGGCCGGAGGCCAGGACGTGGTGGCTCACATCTTCGAGACGGCCTCCGGCCCAGTCCGCGACGAGGGCGTGGACTGTGTTGCTGCCGACGTCCACGGCCGCGAGCCTCCGCCCCACCACCAATCTAGTATCTGAGCGGTGATTGATGAGGAGCCGCGCAAAACCCGAGTCGAGCGCGATTCGATGGGCGAGGTGGAGGTGCCAGCCGAGGCGCTCTACGGAGCGTCGACGCAGCGCGCCGTCCTCAACTTCCCCATCTCCGGCGAGCGCTTTCCGCGCGAGTTCATCCGCGCCCAGGCGCTGATCAAGAAGGCGGCGGCGGAGGTAAATGCCGAGCTCGGTCTCCTCCCGCCCGAGCGTGCGGCCGCCATCGCCGCCGCGGCGCAGGAGGTGGCGGACGGCGCCCACGACCGCGAGTTTCCGATCGACGTCTACCAGACCGGGTCCGGCACTTCCACGAACACCAACTTCAACGAGGTCATCGCCAACCTGGCCACGCGGCATCTGGGCGCGGGGCCGAGGGTCCACCCCAACGACGAGGTGAACCGCTGCCAGAGTTCCAACGACACGATCCCCACGGCCATGCAGCTGGCCGCGGCGCTCGCGATCGACGAGGAGCTGGCGCCTGGTCTCAAGCGCCTGAGGGCGGCGCTCGTCGCGCGTGCCGAGGAATTCTGGCCGGTCGTCAAGACCGGGCGCACCCATCTCCAGGATGCCACCCCGATCCGGCTGGGCCAGGAGTTCCGCGGCTACGCCGGGCAGGTGGAGGAGTCGGAGCGCCGCGCCGGGGTCGCGCGCGCGGAGCTGCTGAGCGTAGCTCTGGGCGGCACGGCGGTCGGCACCGGCATCAACGCCCACCCCGAGTTCGCCGGCCGGGTCTGCAGCCGGCTCGCCGGCTGGACCGGGCTGCCGGTGCGGGAGACGACGAACCACTTCCACGCCCAAGCCTCGCTGGACGCAGTGATCGCCGCCCACGGCCAGCTCCGAGCAATCGCGCTGAGCCTCTGGAAGGTCGCCTCCGACGTCCGGCTTATGGGCATGGGTCCCCGGGCCGGCATCGGCGAGCTGGCCCTGCCCGAGACCCAGCCCGGCTCCAGCATCATGCCCGGCAAGGTCAACCCGGTCATCGTCGAGTCGCTGACCATGGTGGTGGCGCGGGTCGTCGGCAACGACGCGACGATCGGCTTCTGCCAGACGGGCAGCCTCCTCGAGCTGAACGTGATGATGCCGGTGGCGGCGGTGTCGATCCTGGAGTCGGCGCGCCTTCTCGGCCGCGCCGCCGGAAACTTCGCCGAGCGCTGCATCGAGGGCGTCAGGGCCACCGCCCGGGGCCCTGAGCTCGTGGAGCAGGGCCTCATGCTGGCGACCGCGCTGGCCCCCGAGATCGGCTACGACGAGGCGGCCAAGCTGGCCAAGGAAGCTCTGGCCTCGGGCCGGACGATCCGCGACCTCGCGCAGGAACGCGGCCTGGCCCCCGATCGGCTCGACGAGTTGTTGGACCCGGCCGGCATGACGGAACCCGGCCTGGGAGGCGGCCCCGCCGGCGGCTGACACCAGTTTCAGGAGAGTCGCTTGAGCAGACTGGGGGCTGATCGCGGGACACGCCCGCCTGTCAGCGCCGGGCGATGACGCGGTCTACGGGTCCGACCCCGGCCGAGGCCGGCGTTACACCGGGAGCTCGAGCAGGATCACCGCTCTGTCCTCATCGGAGCCGAGGCGTGTCGTCTCACGGAAGCCGGCCTCGGCGAAGAGGCCGGCAAACTCGACCAGCCCTGGGTTGACGGCGGTCCAGACGCGAGCCACCCCCGCCCGCCGGGCGCGGGCGATGACGTGGTCGACGAGGCTCCGGCCGATTCCGCGACGGCGCGAATCCGGGTCCACCGCGAGGCTGTCGAGGAGGCAGGTGCTGGTCGGAAAGCTGCAGCGCACGGCCCCGACCAGGCGGGCATCGGCCGCCACCCGGTAGATCTCGAAGCCACCTTCGAGCCAGGCCGCCAGATCTTCCGCCGAAGGCCTGGCCACGGCCACCGCGTGCTCGCTGATCAACCCCTCACAGCCGTCCCAGGCGCGTTCGTAGAGGTCGGCCAGCGCCGGCGCGTCGCCGGCCTCGGCCAGGGTCACGCGGACGCCGGAGTGGCGGAAGAACCTCATCCGAGCTGCTCAGCAGGCCGATGAAGAAGGATCGACGGCCCTTCGGCGCTCTTTCTCACCGCCCTGCTAGCGTATCGGCCGGCATGGATCTGCTCCAGCGGGCGCGGGAGCTGTATGCGGCGGGTCGGCCGCACGACGCCTTGGAGGCGGCGCAGGCAGCCTGCGACCGCGCCCCCAAGGACCCCGAGGCGTGGGCCCTGCTCGGCCGGGTCTCCCGTCACGCCGGGCTGCCCGCGGCCAGCGACGACGCCTTCCTGCGAGCGAGCCGGCTCAGCCCGCGACACCGGCCGCCGCACCGCGTGTCCGCCGCCCGCTTCCGCGAGATCGTGGCCGAGGCCCAGGTCGAGCTGACCCGGGACGGCCGCCCGGGCCCGACCGAGAAGAATCTCCGAGTCGAGCCGCTGCCGGCGGTGGAGGACGTGCGCCAAGGCCTGGACCCGGATGCGCTGACGGCGGGCGGCCGCACCGCGGCGGAGCCCCTCATCCTCTTCCAGTGCAACCATGAGAACCGCAGCTCCGACGATCGGGCACTGCGAACTCTCGTGCGCCGTTCGCTGAGCCAGGGCTGAGCAGAGGAGGCGTCCGCGTGACCGACATCCGGGTCGAGCGGGAGGGTCGGGTGATGATCCTGACCGTCGACCGCCCGGCCGCCCGCAACGCGCTGGCCCCGGCCACGATGGCCGAGCTGGACCGCGCCCTGTCCGATCTTGAAGACGGGGACGGCGTCGGCTGCGCAGTCATCACCGGCGCCGGCGATCGCGCCTTCATCGCCGGCGGCGACCTGCGAGAGCTGGAGGAGCGCCGGGACGAGGCTTTCGCGCGAGAGATGGCGGACTCGATGCGCGCCACGCTGGATCGCATCGCCGGGCTGGCGATCCCGGTCCTGGCGGCGCTGAACGGCGCGGCCGTGGGCGGTGGGGCCGAGGTGGCGATCGCCTGCGACTTCCGGATCGCGGCCGAGGACGCCGGCATCGGCTTCACTCAAGCCCTGCTCGGGCTGATGCCCGCTTGGGGCGGGATCGAACGTCTGGCCGGTCTCACGGGGCGCGGCCGCGCTCTCTACCTGCTCACCACCGGGCGAGTCCTTACTGGCTGCGAGGCGGCCGACTGGGGCGTGGTCGAGGAGTGTGCCCCGCGGGCGGACTTCGCCCGGCGCTGGCGCGAAGTGGCGGCCGCGGTCGCGGCGACGCCCCCGCATGTGCTGGCCGGCATCAAGCGCGCGGTTGAAGCC
>JALYZG010000017.1 GCA_030948965.1 Candidatus Dormiibacterota bacterium
ACCCTATCGCCGGCCTCGCGATCACGGTGATGATCTGCTACATCCTGGCGGGCACGGTGCGCCAGCTCTTCTACCGGATGATGGACGCCGTCGATCCGCACCTCGTGGACGAGCTGGCGCAGTCGGCGCGCGGCGTCGAGGGCGTGCTGGACGTGCACGACGTGCGGGCCCGCTGGATCGGCCGCGAGCTGGCGGCCGTTATGCACGTCGACTGCGACGCCGGCATCACGCTGGCGGCTGCGCACGCCATCGCCCAGCAGGTGGAGCACGCGGTGGCGCACAGCCTGCCCGCCTCACGCCTCGACATCCACATGGATCCCGGTACCGACCCTCACAGCCACAGCCTCGGCCAGCAGCACGACGAGCCGGGCCACGGCCCTGAGGACGAGGACGGGGCGCACGGCCACAGCGGTCACGAGCACGAGCTGGAAGGCCACGACCACACGCCGCGCACTCACTAGACTTTCGAATATGAGCACCGTCCCGTACCGCCCCGGCTTGGAGGGAGTGGTCGCGGCCCAGACCGGCATCAGCGAGGTCGACGGCCAGAATGGACGGCTCATCTATCGCGGCGGCCACCTGATCGGCGAGCTGGCCGGGCGCTCCTTCGAGGAGGTCGCCCACCTCCTCTGGCACGGCGAGCTGCCGGACGCAGCCGAGCTAACCGACCTGAAGGAAAGGTTGGCCGCAGCCCGAGCCTTGAACGAGCAGGCGCGGGGCGCCCTGCCAGGTCTGAGGCGCGATGTGGACCCTATGGACGCGCTGCGCACCCTCGTGTCGGCGCAGTTCGCGGCCCCCGGCTGCCCCAAGCCCGACCTCGAATCAGCAGTCCGGCTGACCGCGGCGTTTCCCACCGCGATCGCCGCCTTCCTCCGCCACCGCGGCCAGAAGGAGCCGGTGGCGCCGCGCCCCGACCTCGGTCACGCGGCCAACTTCCTCTACATGCTGGACGGAGCGGAGCCTGACGCGGCCCGGATCCACTACCTGGAGACGTACCTGGTCCTCCTCGCCGACCACGGCCTGAACGCCTCGACCTTCGCCACCCGCGTCTGCGCCTCCACCGGCAGCGATCTGGCCTCTTCAGTCGTGGCCGGGATCGGAGCCCTGAAGGGACCGGCCCATGGCGGCGCGGCGTCCGCGGCGATGCGGATGCTGGACCAGGTCGCGAGTCCCGACGAGGCCGAGGGGTTTGTGACCCGGACGCTCGATGCGCACGGTCGCCTCATGGGCTTCGGGCACCGCGTCTACAGGACCTACGACCCGCGGGCCAAGATCCTGCGCGAGCTGGCGCGGGAATCGAACCCGGCGTTCTTCGCCGTCGCCTCCAAGGTGGAGGAGACAGCCCTCCGCGAGCTCCTCGCCCGGCACCCCGAGCGACCCAACGCCACCAACGTCGACTACTACTCGGCCGGCGTGCTGGCGGCCGCTGGGATTCCCACCGACTTCTTCACGTGCGTCTTCGCCGCCTCCCGCGTGGTGGGCTGGACAGCGCACGTGCTCGAGTACATGGAGACAGACGGGCGCATCATCCGCCCGGCGTCGGAGTGGGTGGGCCCGCAGCCCGCGGCGCAGGCCGCGCCGGTCGGGTAGCCAGCCCGCGGTGGCCGAGCACGAGTTCGACGTCGCGGTTCTCGGCGGCGGGACCGGCGGCTACACAGCTGCCATTCGCGCCGCCCAGTTGGGCAAGCGCACGGCTGTGATCGAGTCCGCCAAGCTGGGCGGCACCTGTCTCCACATCGGCTGCATCCCGACCAAGGCGCTGCTCGAGAGCTCGGGCCTGTACCACAAGCTTCACGACCGCGGCTCCGAGTACGGCATCTCGGCCTCGGACGTAGCGTTCGACTACGGGCGCATCGCCGAGCGCCGCGACGGCGTCGTGAACCAGCTCTTCAAGGGAGTGCAGGGCCTGATGAAGAAGAACAAGATCCAGGTCTTTGCCGCCGGCGGCCGGCTGGAGGGCGGTGGCCGGATCAGCGTCGGCGATGACTCGATCAGCGCCGGCGCGATCATCGTCGCCACCGGCTCCTCCCCGCGCGGGCTGCCCGGCATCGACTTCGATGGCGAGCATTTCATCTCTTCCGACCACGCCGTCATGGCGGGCGCCCTGCCGGCCTCGGTGGCGATCATCGGCGCCGGCGCGGTCGGGGTCGAGTTCGCCACCTTCTACCGCCAGATGGGCGCGGACGTGACCTTGATCGAGGCGCTGGACCGGCTCGTGCCGCTGGAGGACGAGGATGTCTCGAAGGCCATGCTGCAGTCCTTCCGCAAGGCGGGCATCGACTGCCGCGTGGGCGCCGAGGTGTCAGGCGCCGAGGTCGACGGGCAGCAGGTCGTCGTGCGCCTGGCGGACGGTGAGGTCAGAGCCGACAAGCTACTGGTCGCCGTCGGCCGCGCCCCCAACAGCCAGGACATCGGCCTCGACCGCGCCGGCGTGGAGACGGACGAGCGCGGCTTCATCCACGTCGACGAGTGGCTGCGCACCAGTGCCGACGGGGTCTGGGCCATCGGCGACGTGGTCGGCGGCTACCTCCTGGCCCACGCTGCGGCCCACGAGGGCGTGACCGCGGCGGAGGACATCGCCGGCCAGAGGGTGCTGGCCTTCGATCAGGAATTGGTCACGCGCTGCACGTATTCGAGCCCCGAGATCGCGTCGGTCGGCCTCAGCGAGCTGCAGGCGCGCGAGCACGGGCACGAGGTGAAGACGGGCCGGTTCCCCTTCCTGGCCAACGGCCGGGCCATCATCCACGGCGACACCGAGGGCTTCGCCAAGGTGGTCGCGGACGCGGGCACCGGCCAGGTCCTGGGCGTGCATGTGGTCGGCGTGCAGGCGACAGAGCTCATCGCCGAGCCGGCTCTCGCCCGCCTGTTCCAGGGCGACGCCTGGGAGATGGGCCGCAACATCCATCCTCATCCGACTCTGTCGGAGGTCCTGGGCGAGGCCGCGCTGGCCGTGGACGGGGTGGCTCTGAACATCTAGGGCAGAGGCTTACAGAAGGCAGATGGCACAGACGAAGGCGCGCTCGGAAGCTCTAGCCCAAGGCGACTGGCACTTCCAGGAGCCGATCGACTGGCGCGACACGGACGTCGACGAGGCCACCCTCCGCGAGTGGTTCCATCTGATGCTCCTGGGGCGACAGATCGACTATCGCTTCCAGGTCCTGAACCGCCAGGGCCGGGCCCCGTTCATCATCTCCTGCGCCGGCCACGAGGCGGCCCAGGTCGGCGTCGCCTGGCCGCTTCGCCCCCAGCGCGACTGGATCTCGCCCTACTACCGCGACGTCGTGCTCTGCATGCGCATGGGCATGACGCCGCGGGACCTGATGCTGGCGGTCCTGGCCAAGGCGGACGATCCGGCGTCCGGCGGCAAGCAGACGCCCGGCCACTTCAGCGACCGCCGGCTCCGCATCATCTCCGGCGGCTCGCCCCTCGCCACGCAGATGGTGCATGGCGCCGGCGTCGCCTACGCGGCCCGGATGGACGGGACCGACGACGTGGTCATGACGTGCTACGGCGAGGGCGCGGGCTCGGAGGGCGACGCGCACGAAGCGTTCAACTTCGCCGCGATCCACAAGCTGCCGCTGGTCTTCGTTTGCCAGAACAACGGCTTCGCCATCTCGGTGCCCTTCGCCAAGGAGTACGCCATCGAGCACGCTGCGCAGCGGGCGCTGGGCTACGGCTTCCCCGGTGTCACGCTTGACGGGCGCGACCCGGTTACGTCGTACCACGTCGCCAAGCAGGCGGTGGCCCGGGCGCGGGCCGGCGAGGGGCCGACGCTGATCGAGTGCCTCGTGGATCGGCTCGGCGCCCATTCCTCCGAGGACGACCAGCGCCGCTACCGCAGCCAGGAGGAGCTCGAGCAGCTGGCCGCCAACGACTGCCTGGACCTGTTCCGGCGCCGTCTCGTGGCCGAGCAAGTGCTGAGCGAGGCAGATGTGGAAGCGCTCGAGGCCCAGGTCAAGGACGAGGTCACGGCGGCCACCCGCGAGGGCCTGGCGGCCCCGGACCCCAAGCCCGAGGACGCCCTCACGAACGTCTACTCGGCGGATGTGGCGAAGGCCGTGGAGCCCCCCGCCGGCGGCGAGACGGAGGACCTGAACATGGTCGCCGCCATCCGGGCCGCGCTGACCGCGGAGATGGAGGCCGATGAACGCGTGATCGTCCTGGGCGAGGACGTCGGGCCCAAGGGTGGGGTCTTCCTCGTCACAGACGGGCTGTTCCACCGCTTCGGCGAAGCCCGGGTCGTCGACACGCCCATCGCGGAGTCCTCCATCGCCGGCATCGCTCTCGGCCTGGCCCTGGCCGGCAAGCGTCCCGTGGCCGAGATGCAGTTCACCGACTTCGCGCACATGGCCTTCAACCAGATCACGAACGAGATCGCCAAGTTCCGCTACCGGAGCGACGGCGACTGGGCCGTGCCGATGGTGATCCGGGCCCCGATGGGCGGCCACTCCCACGGCGCCCTGTACCACTCGCAGTCGATCGAGGCCCGCTTCGCCACCCCGGGCCTGAAGATCGTCATTCCCTCCGGGCCGTACGAGGCCAAGGGCCTGATGACCGCGGCGCTACGCGATCCCGACCCCGTCCTCTTCTTCGAGCACAAGCGCCTCTACCGCATGTTCAAGGAGCCGGTGCCGACCGACGACTACGTGATCCCGCTGCGGGAGGCCCGCGTGGTTCGCGAAGGCGAGGACCTCTCCGTTTTCTGCTACGGCCTCATGGTCCACTACGCGCTCGAGGCCGCGCGCACGCTGGAGACGAACGGCTACAGCACGGAGATCCTGGACCTGCGCACCGTGTATCCGCTGGATGTCGAGGCCATCCTCGCCTCGGCCCGCAAGACGGGCAAGTGCCTGGTGCTGTACGAGGACAACTTCAGTGTCTCCATCGGCTCGGAGGTGGCGGCGATCATCGCGGACGGGGCCTGGCGCTGGCTGGACGCCCCGGTCAAGCGGCTCGGTGGCCTGGACGTACCGGCTATGCCCTACGCCCAGCCGATGGAGGATTACTTCATGCCCAACCCGCAGAAGGTGGCGGCGGCGCTTCGGGACTTAGCGGAGCTCTAGCTGTGGGTACGACCCGGGTGACTATGCCGCAGCTGGGCGAGTCGGTGCACGAGGGCACCATCTCCAAGTGGCTGGTCAAGCCGGGCGACCAGCTCGTCGAGTTCGAGCCCATGCTCGAGGTCGACACCGACAAGGTCAACGCCGAGGTGCCGGCGCCGGTGACGGGAGTGTTGAAGGAGATCCTGGCCCAGGAGGGCGAGACGGTGCAGGCCGGCAGCGAGATCGCGGTCGTCGAGGTTGAAGGCGAGGCGGCGGCCACGACGCCGGTGGCGGCGCCGGCCGACGAGGACGGGGAGAAGCCGGCCGCGCCCAAGGCGCCTGCC
>JALYZG010000034.1 GCA_030948965.1 Candidatus Dormiibacterota bacterium
CTGCCAGGATGGCCCCACTACCTAGCCGGCTGCGCTGGAGCATGATCGCGCCCGTCCCGACGAGAGCCCCGTCGTCGACGACGCAACCTTCCAAGCAGGCGCCATGGCCGACGGACACGCCGCGGCCGATGATCGTGGGCAGGTCGCGGGAGCAGTGCACGACCGCGTTGTCCTGAATGTTGCTCTCCTCGCCCACCCGGATCGCGGCCTCATCGGCGCGCAGCACGGCCCCGAACCAGACGCTGGCCCGGGCTCCCACCTCAACGTCGCCGACGAGCACGGCCGTCGGCGCCACATAGGCGTCGGCGTGGACTCGGGGGCGGCATCCGTCGAGCTCGAATTCGGGCATGGCCTATAATCCTACGTTCGTGCTGAACCCCAACCGGAGGCTGGCCCGTGGCTAACATCGCCTCCTCCAAGAAGGACGTCCGCCGCAGCGCTGAACGCGCGCACCGCAATCGCTCGGTCAAGTCAGCGGTCAAGACCAAGATCACCAAGTTCCGTCGCGCCGCCGACGCCGGGGAGCCCGTGGAGGAGTTCGCGGCGGTCGCCGTCTCGGCTCTCGACCGGGCCGCGTCGAAGGGGGTGGTTCACCCCAACAACGCGGCGCGGCGCAAGTCCCGCCTCGTGCGCAGGCTGAACGCGGTCACCGCCGTGGCCGCCGAGGAGACCAAGCCGGCCCCGAAAGCGGCGTCGCGGCGCCGGGCTGCGGCGTCGGCTGCACCGCCGACCCGCGCGGCCAAGACGACCCGGATCGCGTCGCCGCGAGCGTCGACAAAGAAGGGCTGAGCCAGGTCCCCGGCGACGCCGGGGACTCAGATGCGTGCTGGCCTGGCCGCAGCCCCGACGACCGCGTTGATCGGACCTCCTTAGGCCCTTGGGCACCGCGAACGGGTGTGCCGGAAGGCCGCCTAGGCGGCCTGCAGGACCGTCAGATTCGGGCCAGGGCGGCCGGCAACCCGGCGGCCGCGTCGATTTGACCTGACTTGACCTCCCACTCGTAGTCGAGCAGAACCCGGAGTGCCGCCTCCAGCCGCTCGGCGGGAGTGACCCGGGCTGCGTCGTAGGCCTTCTGGACCACGAAAGGGTGCTCGCTCATAGCCGACTGGGCGGCCGACAGTGACTCGCCTCGGTCGAGACGGGTCCGAGCTTCCAGGACCGTCGACACGTGCCGGGCGATGCGATAGGCGATGAGCGTGGGTCCCTCGCGCCGGAGCAGGTCGTCCAGGACGCGCCAGGCCTCGCCCGTCGGCCGCGGCAGCAGGTTGTCGGTGAGCCGGAAGATCTCCTGGGGGTGGTCGGCGACCACCAGCTCCGCGACGGCATCGCGATCGATCCGGCCCCCGGCCGCGCGGTAGGCTGCCAGCTTGCGGAGCTCCGAATCGAGCACCCCCAGGTCCGGCTGGGCGCGCCGCGCCACGTCGGCGCCGACCGCGGCGGACAGGCCCAGGCCGGCGGCGCGCCGCGCCACCCAGGACTGCAGCTCGCGACCCCGGGGCTCCGCGTACGCCGTGACTCGGCCGCCCAGCGCGGCCACCGACTTGACCAGCCGAGACGACGCCTGCAGCCGTCCCACCACGGTGACCAGGACCCGAGTGGTCTCGGGCACCTCGTCGAGGGCCGCGGCGAGACCGTCGGCGCGCCTGGCCGCGAGTCCGCGCACGGCGACCACCCGGTGGGGATCGAGGAAGGGCGCCTGGAGAAGTGCGTCGCGGAGTCGTTCCACGCTCACGTTGAGGGCGTCCAGCGTCTCGAAGCCGAAGTCCGACACTAGGTCCTCGCGCCACCGGGCCAGGATCTCGGCCGCCTCCTCCTCCACGAGGAAGCTCGAATCGCCGTGCAGCAGCACCGCCTTCCCCACTATCGCCGGTGCCGTCCCCACCCCTCGATCGTAAGGCGCCGCGCGGATCCGGCCGACCCGGTCCGAGCCTTAAATCGGGAGCACGATCGTGCCCTCCTCACTAGTCCTGGAGATCGACGCTACCGGCAGGTCGCGAGGCAGGCGCCCGCCCGCGTCCGAGGCGAGGTAGCGGCCGGGACGCGCGGCCGCCAGCACCTCCGGGACTGGCGCCGTCACGCCGGGTCCGGGCAGGAGCAGGTAGTCGCAACCACCGAGGGCGGCGATCCGCGGCGCCGCTACGGCCTGGGCGTCGGCGTCCAGGTCCGCGAGGTCGCAGAGCGAGCGACCTCCCGGCCCCCTGACCCGTAGAGCCAGCTGCCCTGGGTCCACCTGGTCGGGCTCTGGGCTGAGCACGTCGAGGGTGAAGCCGGCCAGCCGGAGGCGGTCGCCGGCCGACGCCTCGACCAGGCCAGCGCCCCGCGTCACCTGGGCCAGGGCGGCGTTCCGCCAGGCTGAGCCGGGGGCGCCCCCG
>JALYZG010000046.1 GCA_030948965.1 Candidatus Dormiibacterota bacterium
GGCGTAGCCCTTGTGGATGGCAAAGCCGTAGCCGGGGTAGGCGCGGTCGAACTCCACCATGAGGCTGTCGCGATGCACCTTGGCCACGATGCTGGCGGCCATGATCGAGGCGCAGACCCCGTCGCCCTTGACCACGCAGAGCTGGGGCAGGGGCAGGTCCGGCACCTCCCAGGCGTCGATCAGCAGGTATTCGGCGGCGACCGCCAGGCCGCGCACCGCCCCCTCCATGGCCAGCTGGCGGGCGCGTGTCAGCCCCCCGCGATCGATCTCGGCGGCCGTGACCTCAGCCACCGCCCAGGCCACGGCGCGCCGCCTGATGATCCGGTCCAGGCGCTCACGTTCGGCCGCCGGGAGCTGTTTGGAATCGTTCAGGCCGGGCAGGCGGTCGCCCGTGCGGAGGATAACCGCCGCGGCCACGGCCGGTCCCGCCAGCGGGCCCAGGCCCACCTCGTCGATGCCCGCGACGCGGCTGTAGCCCATCTGCTGCAGCTGGCGCTCTGAGGCCCAGAGCAGTGGCCGCGGTGGCTGGCGCGCGGTCTTCTTCACACGGGCCAGGCTAGGCCGGGCGGCCGCCAACGGCAACGCCGCCGGTTAAGACCGCGCCCGCGTCAGGCGTCGTCGGGCTCCGCCTCGGCGTCGGGCGCCTCCGTCGCGGCGCCCCGGCCCCCGCCCCGCGCCGCTCGAGCGCGCAGTGCCTCGGCCTTGGACCCGGTCCCGCCTTCCCGGCGCTCCTTGATCCGGGCGTCCTTGCCGACCTTGTCGCGGAGGTAGTACAGGCGGCCCTGGCGGACCTGGCCGTGACGCAGCACTTCGATCTTGTCGATTCGCGGCGAGTGCAGGAGGAACGTGCGCTCGACGCCCACGCCATGGGCCACGCGGCGCACGGTGACATTGCGCTTGAGGCCGCCGCCGGTGACACGGATGACCAAGCCCTCGAAGACCTGTACCCGCTCGCGCGTGCCCTCCACGACCTTGGCATGGACGCGGACCGTGTCCCCCGCCCGCAGCTCGGGGACCTCGTCCTTCTGCTGCTCTCGCTCGAGCTGTTCGATCACGTTCATCTAGTCACCTCTGGTTGTCACTGGGATCCGGTCAGGGCCCGAGCGCGAGTGCTCGCGGCGCCAGCGGGCGATCGCCCCGTGGTCGCCGGAGAGGAGAACGTCGGGCACGTTCAGGCCGCGCCAGGAGGCGGGCCGCGTGTACTGCGGCCAGCCCCCGCCCTCCGGGCCGAAAGCGTCTTGGGCGAGCGAGGCAGCGTCGCCCAGAACGCCCGGCAGGAGGCGCGCGACTGCGTCGATGAGGACCATGGCGGCCAGCTCGGCCCCGCTCAGGACGAACTCACCGATCGACACCTCGCGCGCGTCCAGTGAGAGTCGGACGCGATCGTCTATGCCCTCGTAACGCCCGCAGACCACGATCAGGCCGGGTTCCTGGGCCAGCTCGGCCGCCAGCCGCTGGTCGAGGCGCTCGCCCCACGGCTCCAGCAGCACCACCGGTCCCGGGTTGAGGCCGCGGATGACGGCCACCGACGCGTATACCGGCTCCGGCCGCAGGACCATGCCCGGGCCGCCACCGAACGGGGCGTCGTCCACCTGCCGGTGGTGGTCCGAGGTGTGTTCGCGCAGGTCGTGCGTGGCGATCTGGAGCAGGCCGCGCTCGGCCGCGCGGCCCACGACGCCCCGCTCAAAGACCGGCCCGAAGACCTCGGGGAAGATGCTGACGACGTCGAAGCGCATGTGCGTCAGGTGTCCTCCACTCGCAATAGCCAATCGGCCACGACCACGCGACGCCCCTCCAGGTCCACCTCCAGGATCGCGTCGCGCGTGGCTGGGAGGAGATGCTCGACGCCCTCCCGGTGCGCCACCCAGACGTCGTTGGCAGGGCGGGTCAGTACGGCGCTCAGCCGCCCCAGGTCCACACCACCGGCGGTGACGACGCTCAGCCCCACCAGATCGTGGTGGTACCAGGCTCCGGCCGGCAGCCGGCGCAGGTCCGCCTCCGGCACCTCCAAATAGCGGCCCCGCAAGCCCTCGGCGCTCGCGCGGTCATCCAGCCCCGCGAGCTTGACCACAACCCCGCGGGACCCGGGCCGGCTCCATTCGACTCGCCGCGCTTCCCCGCCGAGTCGGAGCTCGGCGCCAGGGTCGAACCGGTCGCCGAAGTCCGTCAAGGATTCGACCTTGACGGCACCCTGAACCCCGAACGCCCCCATCACGACGCCCACACGAACCAAACGCCTACCTCCCGGTGGCCAGGTCCACGAACACGCGGCGGTGCTCGCGAAGCGACGCCACGCGGACGAGCGTGCGCAGGGCCTCGATGTTGCGGCCGGACTTGCCGATGAGGCGGCCCATGTCCTCGTCGGCCATGCGGACCTTGATGGCCAGCGTGCCCCGGCCGCGATCCACCGCGTTGACCTCGACCTCATCCGGCTTGTCGGCCACGGAGCGGGCCACGAACTCGACCAACGCCCGGTAGTCGACCGCGGGGCCGGACGGCGCACCGTACCGTCTGTACCCAGCCTCGACCCGACCGCCGCCGCCCCCGCTGGGCGGTCCGCTACGCCTGAATGGACGATCCGGGCTTTCGCGACGCTGCATATCGCTCAAGAATTCCCTCCCGCTTCAGCAAAATCCGGGCTGCGTCGGAGGGTTGCGCACCCTCCCCCAGCCAGCGCAACACCCTGTCCTCGTCGATCTTCACGGTGGCCGGGTCGGTCAGGGGGTCGTAGTACCCCAGCTGCTCGATGAAGCGGCCGTCGCGCGGCGAGCGCGCGTCGGCCACCACCAGCCGGTAGAAAGGCCGCCGCTTGGCGCCCATCCGCCTCAGCCTGATCTTGACCAAAGTTTCTCGTGCCCTCCTTGAGGTTGGAAGCGGACGCGCCCGCTACTGGCCGAACATGCGGCCGAGGCCGCCCATCATGCTGGGCTGCTTGCGGCCCTTCCGGCCGGGACCGAAGCCAAGCTGCTTCAGCATCTGCTGCATCTGCTGCCGCGACTTCAGGAGCCGGTTGACATCGATCACCGTAGTCCCGCTCCCGGCCGCGATCCGGCGCCGGCGCGACCCGTCGATGAGGTCGGGCCGGGCCCGTTCGCGAGGCGTCATGGAGAGGATGATCGACTCCATCCTTCGCACCCCCACCTCCGGGTCCGCGCCCTCCAGCTGGTCCTTGAGCTGGGCACCCCCGGGCAGCATCTCCAGGACGCTACCCACCGAACCCAGGTTTCGCAGCTGGCGGATCTGGAGCAGGAAGTCGTCAAAGGTGACCTGACCCGACCGGAGGCTGCGCTCAGCGCGCTCGGCCGAGTCCTGGTCCAGGTTCCGTTCGGCCTTCTCGATGAGCGTCAGTACGTCGCCCATGCCCAGGATCCGCGAGGCCATGCGGTCAGCCCGGAAGACCTCCAGGTCCTGGGGCTTTTCCCCGACGCCCGCAAAGCGCACGGTCTGGCCGGTGGCGTACTTGAGCGACATCGCCGCGCCCCCGCGCACGTCGCCGTCGAGCTTGGTCAGGATCGCGCCGTCCACCCCCACCGCGTCATGGAAGGCCTGGCCGACCCGCACCGCCTCCTGGCCGGTCATGGCATCAGCCACGAGCAGCGACTCAGTGACGGGCACGGCCTCCCGGAGGCCGCGGAGCTCGGCCATCAAGCCCTCGTCGATCACCTGCCGGCCCGCGGTGTCGAGGACCACGAAGTCCTGGCCGCCGCGCTGGGCCGCCGCCAGCGCTTGGCGGGCGATTTCCGCGGCGGGGCCGCTGCCGGTGAAGAAGGCGACCTCCTCGCTCTCGGCCAGGACCCGCAACTGCTCGACGGCGGCCGGGCGCCGAAGGTCCAGCCCGACCACCATCGGCCGGTGGCCCTCGCGGCGCGCGAAGAGGGCCAACTTGACCGAGGTCGTGGTCTTGCCGGAGCCCTGGAGGCCGCAGAGCAGGATCACGGTTGGCGGCCGATCGGCGTAGACGAGGCCGGTCTCGTTGGCGCCGAGGAGCTCTATGAGCTCGTCTCGGACCACCTTCACCACTTGCTGGGCCGGGCTCAGCGCCTGGCTCACCTCGACCCCGACGACGCGAGATCGGATGCGCTCCGTGAACTCCTTGACCACCTTGAAGTTGACATCCGCCTCGAGCAGCGCCAGGCGCACCTCGCGCAGTGCCGCCTCCACGTCCTCCGGGCGGAGTAGGCCGCGTCCCGACAGCTTCTTCAGGACCCCACCCAGGCGGTCGCTCAGGCTCTCAAACACCGGACCGCTGCATCTCCGTCTCCACCTTCGCGAGCCGGCGCCGGATCACGCCCAGCTCCCGGCCCAACTCGAGCCTCTCGCTGCGCCGCCGTTCGCTCTCGGCCAGGAGCCCGAGCCGCTCCTCATAGTCCTCGAGCAGCTGGCTCGAGCGCCGCACCAGGTCGTGGACCGCCGAGCGCGAGGTCGAGCGCTCGCGCGCCACCTCCGACAGCGACCAATCGCGGCCCAGGTACAGCTCCAGCACCGACCGCTGGTGCTCGGTGAGCAGCCGGCCATAGCGCTCGAACAGCTCGACCTGGCGCTGTCGAAACGCCAGGCTGTCAAGGCTCATCGCTTGACAGTGTAACCGGGTCCGGGCGGTACCCCTGGCGGTGGCGCGCCGTATGGTGGCCTGCCATGCCGCACGATCTCCCCCCGACCCGGTTGGTCCTCTGGGACATCGACCTCACATTGGTCGAGGCCGGGTCGTTCGGGCGGGAGCTGTACGGTGCGGCCTTTCGGCAGGTCACGGGCCGGCCGATGGAGCACCTCGCGCCGGCCGCCGGCAGGCTCGACCCCGACATCTACCGCGACACCCTGGCCGGTCACGATCTCGACCCCGCGTCCCATCCCTTCCCGGCGTTCGCAGCGGCCCTTGCCGCCGCCTACACGCTGGGTATGGCTGAGCTGAGCCGGCACGGCCGCGCGCTGCCCGGGGCTGTGGCCGCGCTCGCTGCGCTGGCCGGGACGCTCGAGGTGGTGCAGAGCGTCGTGACCGGCAATGTCGCGGCGGTGGCTCGGATCAAACTCACAGCCTTCGGCCTGGACCGCCAACTCGACCTGGAAATCGGCGCCTACGGCCCGGAGGCGAGACTCCGCTCGGATCTCGTGCGGCTGGCTCGGTGGCGCGCTGGCGCAAAGCATGGAGTCGCCTTCGAGGCCGCGCGGACGGTGCTGATCGGAGATACGACGCATGACGTGGACGCAGGGCGCGACGGGGGCGCACGGGTGATTGCGGTGGCCTCCGGCCGGATGTCCGCCGAGCAGCTGCGGGCGGCCGGCGCCGGCGTCGTGCTGGCGGATCTCACCGATACCGGCGCTGTGCTGCGCGCCGTGCTCGACCGGCCGGCCTGAGCTCGCCGCGGCGGCTCGCCTTCCCCTGCTGATTTGACGCCGGGCGGGTGCATTTGGAAAGATAGCCGCACTGTGGTGGGTAAGCAAATAATTGTTGCCGTCTTGCTTGGCTTGGCCGCGACCGCGGTTTTCGCGGGCTCGGCTTCCGCCTACACGGTCCAGTCGGGCGACACTCTGACCGGGATCTCGCAGCGGACCGGGGAGCCCGTGGCCCGAATCGTGGCCGCCAATCACCTGGCCGACGCCAACCGGATTCATCCCGGCCAGCAGCTGCTGCTCGACTCGCCGCCGGCGGCCGCCGCGACCCCGACCACGTACACCGTGCGTACCGGGGACTCACTCTGGGCGATCGCCCGGCGTACGCGTGTAGCGGTCGCGGACCTGAAACGCCTGAACGCTCTCATTGACGCGCGCCGGCTTCAGCCGGGCCAGCAATTGCGGCTGGCCGCGCTGCCTCCAGCACCGGCTTCACCTCCGGTCCCGGCTCCCTCTGCCGCCTCGAATGCGGTTCGCGGCGAGCCGGCGAGATTGCTCGTCCGCGCCGCGGCCCTCGAATTCCACGTCGACCCCGCCCTGGCCGAGGCGTTGTCGCTCTGGGAGAGCGGCTGGAATCAAGGCGTGACCTCGGCCACCGGCGCCGTGGGCCTGATGCAGATCGAGCCCTACACGGCCGCCTGGGCCGGCCCCGCCCTGCTCCACGGGCGCGTGGACCTGGCGGATGCGCGGCAAAATGCGCGACTCGGGGTGGCCCTGCTGGGCAGCTACGTGGCCCAGTTCAACGATCCCCGGCTGGCTCTCGCCGCCTACTACCAGGGCGCGCTGGGGACGGCGAAGCGCGGCATCTATCCCAGCAGCCTGGGCTATGTCAATGGCATCATGGCCCTCGCCAGCCGGCTGCGCGGGGCGGCCAGACCTCGGTCAGGGCCAGGAAGGTCGGGCACTCCTCGAGCCGCGCCGCCGGGTCGGACCCGGTGAGCAGCTCGAGCTCCAGGCCGGCGGCGTCGAGATGCCGTTCGAGCGCCTCCGGCCAGACGAGCTCGACCTCGGCCAGCTGGCGGACCCCACCTGGGTAGTCGATCTCGACCACGGCCCGATCCCGGGTCAGACTGCGCACTCTGGTGCCGCCGCCCCCGCCGGCGGCCAGCCAGTGCGGGTTGACGAGCTCCAGGCCGACCCGGCGCCCGGCCAGGCGGGCGGCGGCGCGGAGGCGCGCAGCCCCGCCGAGCACCTGGGCCGGACCGATGACGAGGTCGAACCGCCGCTCTCCGGCCAGGTCCTCGATCCGGGATTGATGCAGCTCCACGCCCGGCAGGCGGGGCCGCAGGCGCTCCAGCATTCCCGGGTGCGGGTCCACCCCGACCAGGTCGACGCCGGCCCGGGCCAGCGGCACAGCCAGCCGCCCGGCGCCGACGCCGGCGTAGAGGACGGGTGGCTCCGCCGCCCGGCACCAGCGCAGCCAGGGCTCCAGGCGGGTGGCGTCGGGCAGGCTGGCGTAGGCCTCGGCGAAGCCGTCGTCGGGCGCCCCGGGATCGTCGCGCACCCAACGCACCGAGTCGTCGCGCAAGCGCTGCCCCGCCGCTAGACTCAGGGCACGATGCTGACGGCGATCGTTCTGCTCCGGGCGACGCGCCAGGGGCTGGGCGTCCTGGGGCCGAAGCTCGCGGGGATGAAAGGCGTGTCGGAGGTGTACACCGTCACCGGCGATTGGGACTTCGTGGTCATTGTTCGCGTCCGCGAGCATGACGAGCTGGCCACGGTCGTAGCCCACGAGCTGGCCGCGGTCGAGGGCATCCAGCGCACGCACACCATGGTCGCGTTCCAGCAGTTCTCGCAGCACGACTTGGAGGCGATGTTCGGCCTCGGCCTCCAGGAGGGGTAGGGAAGCCACAGGCTCGTAGCCGAGCGCTTCGAGCCTGTCCACCCCGCGCTTGCGAGCAGCTCGACGATCAAGTCGTACGCATGATGAGTGGCTGGCGCAGCTCTGGGAAACCTGGCGACGAGACTGACTCCAAAGCTACCTGGCGCACCAGCTCAGCCTTCAACTGTGGTAGCAACGCGACTCGACCAATACAGGCTCAGTCACGGACGACGGCGTCGAACCATCCGCAAGGCCACTCGGCCACCGCCGCCGCAACTGCGGGCAGTACACAGCGGCAGTAGGTAGTTCGCAGCGACGAGCCCGCCCTGGTTGCCAGTCGTCGCGGGCGACCGGACGGCTGGACCAGCGCGGCCAGCGGGGAGGTCGCCTGGCGTGCCCCCACCTCTCAGGCGAGGGCCACAGTCCCCCTGCGCCTAGCCGCTCGGCAGTCCACGAAGAATTTGTAGTCGCTTGGCCGTATCGAGATATGCTCCCGGGATGGGAGCGCCAAGGTTGCTGTTGACCCGGCGGCGGGCTCTCGACTTCGGCCGGTGCCAGACCGCTCTCTGTAGCGACTGAACTTCCCCTGCAGTCCGGAGGCTCGGGGCGCCCGAGCCTGCGCCCCACTCGCCAGAAATCGAGGAGATTCCGATGAGCGTTACCGACGCCCTACTCGCCAACAACGAGGCCTACGCTAGTTCGTTCACCAGGGGCGACCTGCCCATGCCGCCTGCGACGAAGGTCGCCGTCCTGGCCTGCATGGACGCCAGGCTCGATGTCCACCGTATCCTCGGGCTCGAGGAGGGCGACGCCCACGTGATCCGCAACGCCGGTGGCGTCGCCACTGAGGACGCGATCCGCTCGCTCGTCATCTCCCAGCGGCTGCTCGGCACCGAGGAAATCATCCTCATCCACCACACCGACTGCGGAATGCTCACCTTCACCGACCAAAATGTGAAGCAGCAGATCCAGGAGGAGACCGGGATCCGGCCGCCGTTCGCCCTGGAGGCCTTCAGCGATCTCGAGGAGGACGTCCGCCAGAGCATCGCGAGGATCCTGACCAGTCCCTTCATCCCGAACAAGTCGCGCCTACGCGGTTTCGTCTATGACGTGCGCACCGGGCATCTCAGCGAGGTCAAGGCCCTGGCCGGCCGGAGCATCTGACGCGAGCCCAAGGGTTGGGGTGGGCAGTGGCCCACCCCGAGCTCAGGGTGTGGTCGCCCATCGCCAAACAACAGTGACCGCTGCCAGATCACGGGTGGTCTTAACCAGATGAACACCACCACCAACGCATGATCGCTTAGCCGCCGACAGCCCCCCTCACTCGAGCTGCCCGCGGACCCGGGCGAGGGGCAGGAGGACAAGGCTCTTCCACTGCTGACGGAGGGCCAGTCCGCCCGGGATTTCCGCCGGACGACCTCTGCGGGGTGCTGTCGTCCGGCCGATGACGCCGAGACGTAAGGCCTCGGCACTGAAGCCGTCGAACTCGGTCACTACGTGGCCGATGTCGTGGCGCCCGAAGTGGCTGTCACTGCCGCCCACCGCCGCTCCGAGCCGGTCGCGGTGCTGGCTGTAGAAGGCCTCCAGCGCCCGCCGGCGGCCGCCGGTGATGGGCGCGCTGGGGATCAGCTCCACCCCGTCCACCGTCCGCTCCTCGATCAGGCGGCGGAGCATGCCCGGCTGGCAGGACGCGAAGTAGGTCGGCATGAACGGGTGGGGAATGACGGCCAGGGCACCCTGGTCGTGGATGGCGTCCACCGTCTCCTCGAGGCTCCGGCCGGAGCGCACCGGGTGCTCCAGGAACCAGCCCAGAACGTGGGTCTGCGCCGGCCAGCGCGTTGTCACCTCCTGGCCGGCGACCACGGCCAGGCCCGCGTCCTCGCCCCGCGCCTGCGCCTCTTCGACCCCCGCCATCGTGTCGTGGTCGCTGACCACGATCAGGTCGAGGCCGGCCGCCACCGCCGCCCTGACCAGGGCCGCCGGCGAGGCCATGCCGTCGGAGGCGGTCGTGTGGCAGTGGAGGTCGCCCAGGCCCATCGGCTCAGGCGGCCCCGCCGAAAATGGACTGCGCGAAGCCGTTGACGTCGAAGGGCACGAGATCGGCCAGGCCCTCGCCCACGCCGATCATCTTGGTCGGGACCGCGAGCTCGTTCTCGATGGCCACCACCGCGCCCCCCTTGGCGGTGCCGTCCATCTTGGTCAGCACGAGCCCGGTGACGGTGAGGGCGCGGTTGAAGCCGGTCGCCTGCGCCAGGTTGGCCTGGCCCAGGTTGCCGTCGAGGACGAGCAGTGACTCGTGCGGCGCCCCGGCCAGGGCCCGGCTCGCGACCCGGCCCACCTTGGCCAGCTCCTGGAGGAGGTTCTGCTGCGTCTGCAGCCGGCCGGCGGTGTCGACCAGGACAGCCCCATGCCCGCGCCTCGCAGCCATCTGCAGGGCGTCGAACACGACCGCGGCCGGGTCGCCGCCCGGCTTGCCGGCGAAGCACTCGACCCCGGCCCGCTCGGCCCACGCTTGCATCTGCTCGATCGCCGCGGCGCGATACGTGTCCGCAGCCACGATCAGGGGGTTGAAGCCGTCGGCGGCAAGCAGGTGGGCCAGCTTGCCCACGGTCGTCGTCTTGCCCGAGCCGTTGATGCCGTAGAAGAGGACGCAGGCCGGCCGCGAGTCGATGAAGAGACCGCGCGGCCGGTCCGACATCGCCGCCGCCAGCTCCGCCGCCAGCGCCGCCCGGGCGGCCTCCAGCGTCCGCGGCCGGTGGGAGTAGACGCCCGCCGCGATCGAGGTGGCCAGCCCCGGGCCCAAGTCACCGGCCACGAGCAGCTCCTCCAGCTCCTCGTAGAAGTTGGGCTGCAGAGGGCTGCCCGCCGCCCGCAGGCCGTCGGTGAAGAACGAGCGCGTGCGGCCGGCAACGCGCTCCCAGACCGATGGCACGGCTACGATTTTGACCAATCGTGCCCGGCCACCCCGGTTTCGACCCCCGACGCGCTCCACGTCGCGAGCCCGAGTTCGGCACGGCCGGGCCGGCCGACGTGCCGGTCTTCCTGGGGCTGATGCGCATCCTGCATGAGACCCCGACCGCCGGCTCGTTCGGGCGCCTCCTGGCCGACGAGCTGGTGCCAGGCGACCTGGTGCCCCTGACCCACCTCTTCGAGGAGATCTGCACCCTGGCCATGCACCGGCTCATCTCCGAGGACCTGCTCTTCGACGGCTTCGCCCTCGACCTCTACTGGGACCGGCTGGAGACTGCCGTAGTGGCTACGCGGGCCAGCTCCCACAATCCCAAGTTCGGGGAGAACTTCGAGATCTGCGCCGAGCTGGCCCGCGCCTACCGCGAGCTGCGGCCGCCGAAGCGCCGGCGCTGACTTACGTAGGCTCAGATTTGAGGCGTCCGGACGGCGTCTGTCAATGGGCGTTCCCGGACACGCGGCCGTCCCTTTGGCCTCTACGCGAGCGCGAGGTCGGTCTGTTTGAAGTCCTCGCTCTTACAGAGGAGCGGCCGATCGGCCGCGCGCGCCGTCGCGTAAGCCAGGCAGTCGCCGAGGTTCAGGGCGGCCGGATGACGTCCGCGCCCAAATCTCAGCCAGGCATCCATGGCGAGGTGGGCGTGGGCGGCCTCGAAAGGCACTACAACCAGCTCAGCTCTCTCGACCAGGAGATCCAGCCATCTCCGACCTTGCTCGCCCAGGCGCGCACGAAGAACGATGCTGGTTTCGACGAGGGTCGGCGCACCGACGCCGACGGTGCCGGCGGAACCGATCTTGCGCAGGAAGTCGTCTCGCTCCGGTTCGCGAAACACGATCGCCAGGATCGCCGAAGTGTCGAGGATCAAGCGCCGTCGGCGCCGTAACCCAAAATCGCCTCCTGCTCGCTCGCGCTCGGCGCCCGGCCAATCATCTCTTCTGGTAGGGCTGGCCAGATCTCCTCCTCCAGCAGGGCGCGCAGCGCTTTCTCCCGGTCGCCGGCCACGCCTTGTAACGCTAGGCGGGCCCGACGCTCACGCAGCGCAACGCGGATGGCGCCGGTCTTGGACTCGCCCGTCAAAGCCGCGACCTCCCGAGCCAGGCGCTCGGTTTCGGGGTCCTTGATATTCAAAGGCATGGTGTAATCGTACCGAAATGGTGCAATCACCAGAGCACTCGCGACGAGGACTCAGGCGCTCTGCGCGGCGGGTCCCGCCTTGCCGGCCGGTTGCGCCTCCTCCAGGCGCACCGAGACCAAGTGGGAGCAGCCGCTCTCATCGAGGTGCACGCCGTAGAGAGCGGCGGCGCTGGCCATGGTCAGGTGGTTGTGGGTGATGACCAAGAGCTGGCGGGTCCGGCCCAGGCGTTGGAGGACCTCACCGAAGCGGGCCACGTTGGCGTCGTCGAGGGCCGCGTCGACCTCGTCCAGGATCGTGAAGGGCGCAGGGTTGATCTCCTGCACGGCCAGAACCAGGGCCAGCGCGGTGAGCGAGCGCTCGCCCGAGCTGAGCAGCGTTACGTTCTGCAGGCGCTTGCGCGGCGGCTGGACCAGGATCTCGACTCCGCTCCGCGGCCCGTCGTCGCCGGGGGCGTGGCGCAGCGTCGCCTTGCCGCCCGCCGTCAGCTCGGCGAAGTATTCCTGGAAGTTGACCGCCACCGCTCCGAAGACGGCCTCGTAGCGCGTTTCCTCCTCCTCGCGCAGCCGGCCGATCAGCTCCTCCAGGTCGTGCCGGGCGGCGGTGATGTCCTCGAGCTGCGCGAGTAACGTTTCGTACCTGGCCTCGAGCTCGGCCGCCTCGGTCTCGGCCAGGGCGTTGGTCGGGCCGATCTCCTCCAGCCGCCGCTCCAGCTGGCGCATCTCCCGCTCCCGGGCCCTGCCCCCGGGGACCTCGTCCGGGGCCAGACCCTCGGGCATCCGGCCTCGCAGCTCCTCCAGTCGGGCCGCCCCCAACTCCACGTCGCGGCGGATGAGGGCGACGCTGCCTTCCATGGTGCTGGCGGCGAGGCGAGCGTCCACGCGGGCCTCTTCGGCCGCGACCAGCCGGCGGGCCGACTCGGAAAGCTCGGCCTCCTCTCCCGGCATCTCGCGCTCTCCGGCGGACATTCGGGTGCGGGCCGTCGCCAGCGCGGCCTCGAGCTCGGGCAGGGCGGCGGCGAGGCCGGCGGCCAGGCGCTCGGCGTCGGCGGCGCGGGCCTGGCG
>JALYZG010000049.1 GCA_030948965.1 Candidatus Dormiibacterota bacterium
ACCAGGGGCAGGCCGTACCGCGAGACCAGCGCCTCGACCTCGTCTCCGACCACCTCCTCGTACGCGGGCACGGCCAGCCCCGCGCACTCCAGGACCTGGTTGGTCCGCACTTTGTCGATGCAGATCGCGCTCGCCTGGACGCCGGAGCCGGTGTAGGGCAGGCCCAGCAGCTCCAGCATCCCCTGCACTGTGCCGTCCTCGCCCAAACGACCGTGGAGCGCAATGAAGACGCAGTCGTAGCCGCCTTCGCAGAGGCGCGCCCAGGCGTCCGCACGCAGGTCCAGGCCCAGGGCCTCGTGGCCCCGCCGGCGCAGGGCCAGCTCCACCTGCGCGCCCGAGCGCAGCGAGACCTCGCGCTCAGCCGACGGGCCGCCGCGGAGCACGGCCACCCTCACGGCCGCCTCACCCGCCCCACCTGCCGACCAGCTCCACCTCCGGTTCCATGGCCACCGCGAAACGGTCCGACACGGCGCTCCGCGCCGTCCCCATCAGGCGCTGCACGTCCGCGGCCGTCGCGCCGCCGTGGTTGACGATGAAGTTGGCGTGCCGCGGCGAGATCTCGGCCGCCCCGACCCGCGCGCCCTTGAGGCCGGCGGCCTCGATTAGCCGGCCGGCCGAGTCGCCGGGGGGGTTGCGGAAGACGCTGCCGCAATTCTTGGCTCGGACGGGCTGGGTTCGGGTCCGCTCCGCCGTCCAGGCCGCCATCTGCGCCCGCGAGGCGGCGCCGTCGCCGCGCCGGAGCCGGATCGTGGCCGAGAGCACGGCCGCGTCGCGGAGCGGGCCGTCCCGGAGAGCGGAGGTGCGGTAGCCGAGGCCGAGCTCGGCAGTCGGACGGCAGGCCGGCCCGCGATCGGGCGTCCAGGCGCAGGCGGACTCCAGGACCTCGGCCAGCTCGGAACCCCAGCAGCCGGCGTTCTGGTAGACCGCCCCGCCCACCGAACCCGGCACGCCGATCGCCCACTCGAAGCCGGCGAGGTCGTGATCGGAACATATGCGCGCGAGGCGCATCATCTTGAGCCCCGCCTCCGCGTGGACGCGGTCGCCCTCCACCCGCCAGCCGCGGCCGACGCAGCGCACGACCAAACCCTCGACGCCGGCGTCCGCGACCAGCAGGTTCGTGCCCGCCCCGAGAAGCAGATGGGGGATGCCACGCTCGGCGCAGCCGGCCACGACCGGGGCCGGGTCCGCGGTCTCGACGAAGTAGTCGGCCGGGCCGCCGATGTTGAAGGACATGTGCCGGGCCAGGGGATGATCCCGGACCACGCCGGGCAGGGCCTCCAGCCAGGCCCGATCAGCCTTCGCTGGCCAGGTCATCCGCCAGCTTCCAGATCTCGCCCGCGCCCATCACAAGGAGCAGGTCGCCCGCCCTGACTTCCGCCTCGAGCTCGCGCCGCGCCGCGGCCAGGTCGGGCGCGAAGCGCGCGTTGGGGGCGCGTTCCACCAATTGCGTCGCGGAGGCCCGCCAGGGATTTTCCTCGCCGGGGCCGAAGATCTCGGCCACGACCGCCACGTCCGCGCCCGCGAGGCTGTGCGCGAAATCGTCGCGGAGCGCCGCGAAGCGGGCGAAGTGATGGACCTGGAACGCCACCACCAGGCGCCGGTGGGGCAGCTCCCGAGCCGCCGCGATGGTCGCCGCCACCTCCGTCGGGTGATGGGCGTAGTCGTCGTACAGCGCCGCCCCCCGCCACACGCCCTTCCGCTCCAGCCGCCGGTGGGCGCCCTCAAAACCGGCCAGCGCGCTCGCCGCGAACGCCGGTTCCAGGTCCAGCTCCACCGCCATGGCCAGCGCCGCGGTCGCGTTCTGCACGTTGTGCCGGCCGGGCACGGAGAGTCGGTCCGCGGCCAGCTCGGCGCCGCCCCGTTGGATTCGGTACCGGCCCCCGCCGAGTGCCTCGCAGCGGTAGTCCGCCGACTCGTGGAAGCCGTACGTGAGCCGGCGCCCGGGGGCGGCCATCGCCGCGGCCCGAGCGTCGTCGGCGCAGAGCAGCGCGACGCCCCGGACCCCGGCCAGGAAGCGCCGGAAGAGCGCGTCGATCTCGGCCACGTCATGGAACTGGGCGGGATGGTCGAACTCGACCTGGGTCAGAATCGCGTGCGCCGGGCGGTGGAGGACGAGCGATCCGTCCGACTCGTCGGCCTCGGCCACCAGCCAGCTGCTGCCGCCGGCGCGGGAGTGGGTCCGGTCGCCGACCAGGATGGTCGGGTCCCAACCGGCCGCCGTCAGCACATGGCCGAGCATGTGGGTGATGGTCGTCTTGCCGTGCGAGCCGGCCACCGCCACCGAGTCCGTGCCGGCGATCAGATCGGCCAGCACCTCGGCTCGCGTTTGCACCCGGGCCCCAGCCCGGCGCGCCGCCGCCACCTCTTCAAGCGCCGGCCCGAAGACGGCGGACGTGTGGACGACCAGGTCCGCGTCCAGGACGTGCGCCGGGTCGTGGCCGAGGACGATCGCCGCGCCCTCTGCGGCCAGCGCCCGGGTGGCGACCGTTTCAGCGATGTCGCAGCCCGTGACCCGGTCGCGGCGGGCGAGAAAGACACGAGCCAGCGCGGAGACCCCGGCTCCGCCGATCCCGATCAGGTGCACGTGGCTGGGGGCCGAGGTCAAGCGGCGCGCTCCGCGATCCCCGCGACCTCCTCCAGCACGCGCACCACGCCCTGGGCGGCATCCGAGCGGCCGAGCGCCGAGGAGGCTGCGGC
>JALYZG010000264.1 GCA_030948965.1 Candidatus Dormiibacterota bacterium
GAGAGGTCGTTGTCGATCGTCTTGGGCACGCCCACCACCGGGTAGCCGGCATCACTGAGGCCCCTCGCCACTGAAAGCGTGTCGTCGCCCCCTATCGCTACCAGCGCGTCGACGCCGTTGCGGCGCAACATGCGGATTGCGCGTGGCAGCCCGTCCGCCTCCTTGAGCGGGTTCGTGCGCGAGGTGCCGAGGATCGTGCCGCCGAGCTGCAGGATGCCGCGCACGGAGGCAGAGGGCAGGTCGTCCATGTCGCCGCCGAGCACGCCGGCCCAACCGTTCTTGACGCCCGTCACCTGGTGCCCCAACTGGAATGCGCGCCGGGCCACGCCGCGAATCGCCGCGTTCAGGCCCGGCGCGTCGCCCCCGCCGGTCAGGACTCCGATTCTCACGTCGGTACTAGTTTCGTGGAATGCGGGCCCGCGAGGCGGGTCGCACGCACGACCTCGCTCACACGCACCGCACGCAGGGGTCATCGAGCCGGCCCGCGCGGGCGTCGACCGGCTCATAGTCGACCGCCATCACCGAGCCTGAACCGATGGGTGGCCAGCCCAAGAGCGTCCGAAAGGCGGCCGCAACCGGAGGGGGCGGAAGAAGGAAAGAATCGAGGATGGCCCTCCAGCCTGAAGCAGGGCGAATGTTTCGATCGTAGGCACCAGACCGAAGTCCCAGGCTGCGCAGATCCGAGCCACATAGTCGGCCTTGTCGGCCGCCGTCTCCAGCCGGGACTCATCGTCACGGTCCGGATACACCGAGCGGTCGATCACAGGCTCTGACCACCGCTCGGGCCGCGAAGGCCGGAAATCTCGGGCAGTTCCTCCCGCACCCAGCGACGCACAACCTCAGAGGCGTGCCGCTCCTCGTTCTGGGGGTGCCCGGCCAGGCTTTCGAGAACCTCCACCGCCAGAAGATCGAGCCGGCCGGGCTGGCGCGGCTCGCGGGGTGAGGGTGGAGGATCACTCATCAGCTCAGCGCAGGACGCGCGCGTCGCCGAGGCGGCGGGTGACCCGGCGGCCGTCGAGATGCTCCAGCAGCGCCAGCGCCGGCCGCCGGCTTGTAGCCATGCGGTCACGCAGGGTGGCCACGCTGACGGATCCTTCGCTCACGATCATCTCCCGCACCAAGGCGACCGCGGCCTCGTACGCCGAAGCTGTGAGCGCGACATCGTCCGACAAACGGACCAGGTCGCCCCGGTCGGCGAGGGCGCGCGCGACCTCGGGGCCGGCCCCCGCCTCGCGCATCGCCTCGGACAGAGACGGGGGAGCGAAGGGCCTGTCGGCCAGCAGCTCCAGCAGGCGGCCGGCCGGTCCGCCCTCGGCCGGGTCGATCCGCACCTGGTGCCGGGGCAGCTTGACGTCTCCCCCGCCGGCATCGACCACAGCGCCCGCCTCGGCCAGCGCCGCGACCACCGCCGGGAACGCGGCCGCGGCCAGGCCGAGGCGGCTGCGCAGCTCCTCGCGGGGCATGCCGGCGCGCAGCGGGTGGCGGGCGTGGAAGTCCGTCAGCACCCCCACCGCCCGGGCCGCGAGATTGGCCCAAGCCGCCGGCGCGAACAATCGGCGACCCACCCGACGGGCCGCGATGGTGCCATTTCGCGGCCAGTCCGGGACGGCGCGAGAAAGCTCCTCCTCGGTGATGCCGTGAGGATGCTTGCGCAGCTCCTCCTCGAGCACGTGGCCCTGCAGCCGCCGAGCGATCGATTCGCGTGCGGCCACGTCCCCGCGCCGGTGGCGGCGGGGCGCAGCGTCCACGATCACCCCGCCGGCCACCGTGGTCGCGGGGCTGGGGAGCCGGATGACGTAGCGGTCGCCTGCCACCGCGGCCAGGGGGCGGCCGAGGTAGAGCTGGGCGAAGGCTCGGGCGTCCGGTTCGAGGCCACCTTCATCCAGCAGGATGACGCGTGCCGGGACCTCCGAAGTCCCCGTGTGCAGCTGGAGGTGGTCGCCGTGGCGCAGGGGCCGGGGTGTGGAGCTCAAGACCCGAATCGAGACGTCCAGGCGGCGGGTCGGACGCAGGCCGCCGGGGGGCGCCGCCACCTCGCCCCGCTCCAGCTCGGCCTTTTCCACCCCGCCCAGGTTGGCCGCCACCCGGCTGCCGGGCACCGCCTCCACGACCTGCTGGTTGTGCTGCTGGAGACCCCGGACCCGCGCCCGCAGGCCCGTGGGTTGGAACTCCAACTCGTCCCCCACCCGCAGGCGGCCGTCCGTCAGCGTGCCGGTCACCACGGTGCCGAACCCCCCGATCGTGAAGACCCGGTCCACCGGGAGCCGGGGTCGGCCCCGGTCGGCGCGATCGGGGGTCAGCGCCAGCGTCCGGTCCAGGGCTTCGATCAGCTCCGGCAGGCCCGTCCCGGTCAGCGCCGACACCGCCGCCATCTCCGCCGCCGCCAGCGAGGTCCCGGCCAGCGCGTCCCGCACCTCGCCCCTGACCAGCTCCAGCCACTCCCCGTCCACCAGGTCGGATTTCGTGATCACGACCAGGCCGCGGTCCAGGTCCAGCAGATCGATGATGTCCAAGTGCTCCCGCGTCTGGGGCATGACCCCTTCGTCCGCGGCCACCACCAACAGGACGGCGTCCAAGCCCGAGACGCCGGCCAGCATGTTGTGGACGAAGCGGGCGTGTCCCGGCACGTCGACGATGCCGACCTCGCGGCCGCTGGGCAGCGTCAGGTGAGCGAAGCCGAGGTCGATCGTCAAGCCCCGCCGCTTCTCGTCCGGCAGGCGATCGGGGTCGATGCCGGTGAGGGCCTGGATGAGCGCCGACTTGCCGTGGTCGACGTGGCCGGCCGTGCCCACGACGTGGCTCATGCGGGGGAGCCCCCCCGCATTCCCCCCGGTCTCGATTTTGCGGGGGAGACCCCCCGCTTTCCCCCCGTGCCCGGTTTTTCGGGGGTGACCCCCGCATTCGCCGCGTTGCCGGTTGCGACCGCGGGCGACGGCGCCCGGCGAGGCCCTGCCCCGGCCAGGGTGGCGGCCTCGATCGCGTCCTGGAGCGTGTCCTCCTCGCCCGGCAGCACGGTGCGCAGGTCGACGGCGCAGCGCCCTTCGTGCACCCGGGTGACTATGGGCGGCGTGCCCCGCCGGAGAGCGGTGGCGAGGCGCGCGGCTGGACCGTCGAGCACGATCAACCACGAGGGTAGCTCCAGGCCCGGGGCCGAGCCCCCGCCGGCGGTCGACATGCCGGGCAGCAGGTCGCAGCGGACCCCTCGCTCGCGCAGTCGGGCGACGCTGAACGCGGCGCGGCGGCGAAGGTCCTCCGGCCGCGCCGCCAGCATCGCCTGAACCGGCAGCGCCCGGCCCAGCAGGCGCTCGCGGAGAGCCGCCTCCAGGGCCGCCAGCGTCAGCTTGTCGGCGCGGAGGGCCCGGGCCAGCGGGTGGCGCGCCATCCGCCGCACCGCCTCCTCCCGGCCCAGGACGATGCCGGCCTGGGGGCCGCCGAGCAGCTTGTCGGCGGAGAAGGTCAGCACGTCCGCGTGACGGACTGACTCCCTCACTTCCGGCTCCCCGGGCAGCGGCTCCAGGGCTCCGCTGCCGATGTCGTCGAGAAGGAGCACGCCCGCCTGGCGCGCGATGCCGCCGAGCTCGGACAGCGGCACCGACTCGGTGAAGCCCGTGACCTGGAAGTTGGAGGTGTGGACCCGTAGAACGGCGGCTGTGCGGGGGCCGATGGCGGCCTCGTAGTCGGCACCCCGCGTGCGGTTGGTGGTCCCGACTTCGACCATCCGCGCGCCCGACAAGCGCATCACATCCGGCATGCGGAAGGAGCCACCGATCTCCACCTGCTGGCCGCGCGATACGATCACCTCGCGACGCCCCGCCAGAGCGGTCAGCATCAACAGCACCGCGGCCGCGTTGTTGTTTACGACGAGCGCCGCCTCGGCACCCGTCAGTCGCCGCAGCAGCTCCGCCGCACGCGGGGCGCGCTCGCCCCGGCGACCGCCCGCGAGGTCGATTTCCAGGCTCAGGTAGCCGGCCCCGACCTCAGCCACCGACCGCATCACCTCCGCCCCCAAGGGGGCTCGGCCGAGGTTGGTGTGGAGAATGACGCCCGTGCCGTTGATGACCCGGCCGAGGCCGGGGCCCGTCCAGTCCTCCAGCAGCGCGGCGACCTCAGCCAGCCGGTGCTCCGGCGAGCCTGCCGCCCCCAGACGCTCCACCGCCAGCCTGGCGCGCACCGCGTCCGCAACCAGCTCGCGCGGATAGCTGTCCTGCAGCCGGCGGTAGCCGGCTTGGTTCAGAAGTGTGCCGACACCGGGCACGGGGACAGTGAGGTGTAGCCCGCGCAGGTCCCGAGGATGGCCAGGCTGGCGGGTTCGAAGAAGATGCCCACGACCGCTCCGAGCACGCTGAAGCGGAGCAGTATCGGGCCGAAGAAGACGATGGCCACGGCGACGAGCCAGATCTGCTGCGTGTGGCCGGCGACGTTGAAGAAAAAGCGCGGGAAGCGGTTACGGAAAAGGCCCTCCACGACGCGCCATCCGTCGAGGCCGGGCACGGGCAGGAGCTGGAAGGCGAACATGGCCAGGTTCAGGAAAAAGATGGCGTAGCAGGCTGTTCCGACATAGTCGAGCAGGGCGTGGATCCGAGTATCGAACACCGGGACCACGGCGCCACTCTGCAGGACCAGGTAGCGCACGAGCAAGCCGAAGACGACCGCCAGCACCAGGTTCGTGGCCGGGCCGGCAAGCGCGTACACGACCTTGCGCCCGATCCCCTTCAGCCGGTACTCGTTGACCGGGATGGGCGTGCCGAAACCCACGTTGGCGAGAAAGACTGTGATCACGCCATAGAGGTTGAGGAAGAGTTGGGGCCGGGGCACCAGGTAGCCGCGGTTGCGCGGGCTCGGATCGCCCATGAGCAGGGCGGCGATTCCATGCCCGAGCTCGTGGGCAGGTATGGCGATGAGGATCGCGGGGATGAGGAAGACCGAGCCCACCAGGAACGCGACGGGGTCGCCAAACCCAAGCACGACTACCGGACCCCCGCCGGGTCGCGACCCAGGCGGCCGCTCAATCGATGGGGATGCGGCCGCTGCGCGGCTTGGACCGGGACCGCCGGGCCGGGGGCGCGGCCTTGGCAGTCAGCCTCTCGGCGGCCGGCGGCGGCCGGCGCCCTCCCACCTGCTGCTCGTAGATGAGGAAGACTGCCGTCAGCAGCTCGCGCTGGGCGTTGAGCAGGTGCGCCTGAGCCTCGGGCGGGACCACGTCGCGCAGCGCGTGGGTGACGCGCGAACCCATGTCCACGCCCAACTCCAGGAGGCGGTCGATCTCGCGCGGACTCACACCGGCACCACGCTCTTGCCGAAGCGGACGCGCAGCTCGCCATCCGTGAGGGCGGCGCCGAGAGTGTCGCGGGCGGCGAGCACGCGGGGCAGCGCAATCTCGCGCCGGTAGTTGCCGACGGTGACGAAGAGCTCGCCGTCGGCTCGCGCGAGGTCGACGTCGCCGCGCTCCGTGAAGGGCATCTTGAGGGTCAGGACGTACTCGCCACCGATCTTCTCGACACGCTGCGAAGAACCCTGGTAAAGGTGCTCGACCGGGTCCAGCTCGGCGTAGATCGAGTCCGCCATACGCAGCAGCATGCGTTCACCGACGACCTCCTCGTCGAATAGCGGGACGTTGAGGATGGGCAGCGGCTGGAAAGACTGCTGCACCTCTTTGGTGTACCGCTGCTGGATGTCGTGCCACTTGCGGAAGAGCGGGTCCGCGATGTCGGGCGGCAGGCGCCGGTTGACGATGACCGCGTCGGTGACATAGCCGAACAGGCTGAGGTAGGTGAAGGCCCGTTTGGCCTCTTTGATCACCATCTTCTCGAGGTTCACGACCAGCCGGACCGAGGTCACGCTGGAGTCCACGAGCACCTTCTTCATGCCCTCCAGGTCCAAGAGCAGATCCTTGATGGAGGCGTAGATCTCGTCTGTGGGCAAAGGCACGTCGATCATCTGCTGGAGCATGGGCCGGGCCAGCTTCATGACCTTGCGCTCCCAGGGATAGATCTTGTCCAGCCACCAGCGGGCCGCGTCCGGGAACATGAGCAGCTGCAGAGTCTCCCCTGTCGGCGCGCAGTCGACGACGAGCAGATCGTGCTCGCCGAGCGCCGCGTAATGCTTGATCCACATGAGCGAGGCCACCTCGTCCATGCCGGGCGGGCTGGCCACCTCCTCGGCCACCACGTCATCGAGGCCCTGGGTGGCGAACACGGTGGCCGCGTAGTCGTGGAGCTTTTTCCAATGCCGCTCCATCTCGTGCAGAGCCGAAACCTCGTGCGCCCACAGGTTGTCGCCGACCTTCTCGGCCTTGGTGCCCAGCTCGACGTCGAGGGAATCGCCCAGCGAGTGGGCGGCGTCCGTGCTGATGATCATGGTGCGGTGACCGCGCGCCGCGGCCCGCATGGCGGTCGCCGCGGCTACGGAGGTCTTCCCCACGCCGCCCTTGCCGGTGAAGAGGATGACCCGCACTACCGAATCAGTGTATGGAGATCACCTCTGGAGCCGAGCGTCCCTACTTGACTACGAGCGGGATGAGCTGCGCGCCCGCCACCAGCAGCACCAGCATCGCCGCTGCGGCGATGCCGAGGTTACGCAGGTCGCGCAAGAAGTAGGGCACGCGGTCGAGCGGTATGGCGGGGTCCGAATCACCCAGCTGAAGGCGTTCACTCCGCACGGGCCGGCGAGCCGCGGCCCTGGGGCCGAGAGACATCTCGACGGGACGCGCAGGCTGAACGCCGGCGGGCGCTGCGCTGGCAGTGGTGGGCGCAGCGCCAGAGGTCGCCGCGGGCGCGGTCCGGCGCTGCGGCTGGCGTCGCTTGGTCTTTCGAGCCACGGCGAGCGAGTTTACCGGGCTCGACTGGAGACCGGGCCCAACCTGGGCCTGGCTGGGCCTGGAGGCAGGCGATGACGGGACCGGGCTACGACGTTTGCAGATTCGTTGCGGGGGCCGCCTGCCAGCCGCTGCTGCTGGGACACCAGCTCTACTGGCGACTACGACATCTGGTGTCCCGCAGTGCAGCCTACCTCATCATGTGGGCAGAGTCAAGGGCGACACCGCCTCGACCGGCCGGCCGCCCGAGAATTGGAGGCAGTGGCCGGACCGGAGCCTCGATTCTGCATTGTCTGCGGCGCCGAGCTGGCGCCTGGCCACCAGTTCTGCTGGCGCTGCGGGGCGCCGCGCTGGACGCCGGCGCCTGAGGCCCCGATGAGCGTCGAAACGCACCGCGCGCCGGTCATGTCCGCCGCGGTCTCAGCGCGCTCCGCAGTCCTGCCCTACCTCTACGGCGCGGGCGCGGTCCTGCTCCTGATGCTGGCCACCCAGGAGCTGGCGTACTTCCTCAACCCGATCTCTCAATCCGCCCAGCGCCGGCTGCTGCTCGCCCAGGGCTATTCGGGCGAGACGCTGACCGGGCTGCTGCTGGCCGAAGCGGTGCTGCAGATGGCCTTCCTCCTCATCGCCGCCGCCGCCCATTTCGTCGCCTTCTACGGGCTCCGCCGCCTGAAGCGCTGGGGTTGGCTGGCGGCGACGGTGATCGCCGCCCTCTGGTCGCTGGTGCTGGTCGGCATCCCGGTGCTGGTGTGGCTCACCCGCCGCGAGGTCCGGGCCACTTACGGCGTTGACTGAGGCAGTCCGCGCCGGAGGTCAGACGGCGCGGTTGCGGCGCCAAAAGAAGAGGCCGGCCGCGACGATGACGACCAGCACGATGAAGGCGATGATCTTGTTGGTGGTGATCGTGGCTGAGATCAGGTACGTGTTGAGAGTCTCGGGCATGGTTCAGGTCCTCCTAGCGGTCGAGCGGGGCAGGAGCGGCCGCCCCAGGGCCAACGCAGTCTAGCCGGAACCCACCGATTCGCGGCCATCCCATCAGCGGCCGACGCGGAAGAGGACCACGTCGCCGTCCCGCACCGGGTAGTCCCTTCCCTCCAGGCGCAGCCGCCCGGCCGAACGCAACGCGTCCATGGAACCCGCCTCCACGAGTGCCTCGACGGATGTCACCTCGGCCTTTATGAAGCTCTTCAGGAAGTCGGTGTGGATCACCCCCGCGGCCACCGGCGCCGGGGC
>JALYZG010000064.1 GCA_030948965.1 Candidatus Dormiibacterota bacterium
GCGCTCGGCGTCGCGGCGCTCGAGCTCGGCGATGGCCCGCCCCGCCGCGTCCTGCTCGGCCGCCTGCTTGGTCGAGCCGTGGCCGGTGCCGAGAGCGTCGGAGCCTGCGTACACCACCGCCGTGTACTCCCGGCGCCGGCCCTTCTCGGCCTTGACGCCTCCGCTCTCATAGAACGGCGTGAGCCCCAAGCGATCTTGCGCCAGGTGCTGCAGCCGGCCCTTGTGATTCTCGTCCTGGACCGGCTCGGGGAGGACCCGGAAGCGGCCCAGGTAGTAGTGGTAGGCGGCGTCGAAGCCGGCGTCCAGGAAGACCGCGCCGAGGACCGCCTCGAAGGCGTTGGCCAGGATGGATCTGAGGTTGCGGCCGCCACCCTTGGCGATGCCCTTGCCGAGGTAGAGGAAGGTGCCCAAGCCCAGGTCCTCCGCGAGGGCGGCCAGGGTGTTGGTGTTGACCATGTCGGAACGGACCTGGGTCAGCTCGCCCTCGTTGGCCTGGGGCCGGCGCTTGAAGAGATACTCGGCCGTGATCAGCTGCAGGACGGCATCGCCCAGGTACTCGAGGCGCTCGTTGTCCCGGGGCGAAACGTGGGGGCTCTCGTTGGCGAACGAGCTGTGCGTCAGCGCCTCACGCAGGAGAGAGACGTCGCGGAACGAGATGCCGATGCGCTGCTCTAGGTCGTCCAGCGTGCCGGACGGAACCTGCGGGTCGGGGATTGGACGGCGGCCGGCTCGGACTATGAGGCGGACTTCTCCTGGATGTACTCCCAAGCCTGGCCGACGGTAGTGATCTTCTCGGCATCCTCGTCAGGGATCTCGAGGCCGGTGTTCTCTTCGAACGCGTAGATCAGCTCGACCAGGTCCAGGGAGTCGGCGTTGAGATCCTCCTGGAAAGACGCGTCCATCGTCACCTGCTCCGGCTCACAGCCGAGGCGTTCGACGACGATGTTCTTGAAATCATCGAAGCTGATGTTCTTGTGCTCCAACCGAATCCCTCCGTGGCGCGGGCCGAAATCGCGCCCTAATGTAACTGCTGCACGGTCTCCACAGTAGAGACCGCGAGCGCGGTGGCGCCGGGCGCCAGCTCACGCATCATTCCCGTCAGCGCGCGCCGCGGGCCCACCTCGTAAAACGTGGTACAGCCGAGCTCGGCCAGGCGGGCAACGCAGCCGGACCAGCGTACCGGGGAGCTGAGCTGGCGTTCGAGGCTCGGCGGGATGGCCGCCGGGTCGCGATAGACCTCGGCGTCGAGGTCGGCGACCACCGGCACCTCGAGGGGGCGCCACCTGACCGTGTCCAGCGCCGCGCGCAGAACCACCCCCGCCGGCTCCATGAGCGGCGTGTGGAAGGCGGCGGCCACGTTCAGAGGCAGGACCCGGCGCGCTCCTGCCTGGAGCAGCCTCTCTCCCGCCAACTCCAGCGCGGCCGTCGTGCCCCCGATCACCACCTGCGTCGGCGTGTTGTAGTTCGCCGGCCAGACGTCCGGGACGCCGGTGAGGGCCGCGGCCATGGCGTCTGGCTCGAGGCCCAGCACGGCGATCATGGAGCTGGTCCCCGGGGGGGCGGCAGAGGCCATGGCCCGGCCCCGGTCGACGACGAGGCGGACCGCATCCTCGGGCTCGATGGCGCCGGCCACGCAGAGGGCCGTGTACTCGCCCACCGAGTGGCCCGCGGCCGCCGCCGGCCGGATTCCATGACGGCTCATGAGACGGGCCAGGGCCACGCCCATGAATAGCAGTGCGGGCTGGGCGTTGGTGGTGAGCCTCAGCTCCTCGTCGTCGGCCTCCTCGAGGAGTCGCCGAAGGTCTACGCCCGAGGCGGAGGCACAGTTCTGCGCCAGGGCGGCGATCTCCGGATCCTGGAGCAGGGCCCGGCCCATCCCGGCGTGCTGGGAGCCCTGGCCGGGAAACAGGAACGCTGTGTGGGCAGCCACGCGCCCCGTAGGGGCGTTACCGGAGGGCAGGGATGTTACCGGCGTGCAGACGCATAGCGGCCTGCTCCGAGCGAGGGGCGGAAACGGATAAGTCACACTCCCCCAGTTGCGTGAGTGCAGAGGTCGGCTGCACGGCCAGGAGGAGGAGGATCGGACGCTGGATTCGCAGGCCGGGCGTGCCGGCCGGCCTAGTCAGTCTTGATGACCTCGCGCCCGGCGTAGTGACCGCAATTCGGGCAGATGTGGTGGGGTCGCCGCATCTGGTGGCAGTGCGGGCAGGGCTGGAGCTGCACCATGCCCAGGGCGAGGTGCGAGCGCCGGCGCCCCTTGCGCCCCTTGGAAAGCTTGACCTTCGGCAGTCCCATGACCAGCCGGCGAGTTTACCAGACCGGTGTCAGGGGGGTCTCTTCACGGCGAATCTTCAAACCTAGTAGACGGATCGGCCAGCGTCTAGTACGCTAGACACGTGGACGTCCAGGCGACCTTTGTCCGGGAGGCGCAGGCAGCGTTCGATCAGCTTGGTCAACTCCAGGACGACGTCGAGCGCAGCCGAGCCGACTTCCACCAGGCCGTTCGCCGGCTGCACTCTGCCGGCGCGTCGATGCGCGGAATCGCCGAGGCGCTGGGGATCAGTCACCAGCGGGTTCATCAGATCGTCAACGGAGGTGGAGAGATGGGAACGCCAACCCGGCGTCGTGGTGTCTTGAGCCGTCTGGTGCGCGGGCGCCAGAGGAGTTGCGAACCGAGCCCCAAGGGCTCGGGGCCTGCCGGCCTCGAATGGGACCGATTTCATGTCGACGCACGGGAGGCGATCTCGCTGGCGGAGGGCGAGGCGCGCGCCCTCCACCACCATTACCTGGGCACCGAGCACGTCCTCCTCGGCCTGATCCGGACCGAGCATGGGGTCGCCTCTCGCGTGCTCGCGGCGATTGGGGCCGAACTGGAGCCCATTCGCACAGCCGTTCGCGACCTCGTGGGCGAGGCGCCGCCCACGACTGTGAGCGATCTCAGGCCCACCGAGCGCACAAAGAAGGTGCTGGAGCTCGCCGCCCTGGAGGCGAAGAGCAGACACAGCCCGCACGTGCGCAGCGAGCACCTGTTGCTCGGCCTCGCGCGCGAGGGTGCGGGGCTCGGCGCCCGCATCCTGGCCGATCGCGGAGCGGGATACGAACAACTCCGCGGTCGGGTCGACCGGGCTGGGTGGGAATGCTCCTTCTGCGGCCGGAACGGTCTCGAAGTCGCCTACCTGGTCGCGGGTCCGGGCGTGTTCATCTGCGGGAGGTGCACCGACGCCGCCGGCCAGCCCGAGCCGGAGGCGCCGCTCAGCCTCGTGGCCGGTCGGGCGTCCGCCAGCTGCAGCTTCTGCGGGAAGCGGCAGGCGGAGGTGGAGCGGCTCGTCACCGCCGGTCCGACCGCCACAATCTGCGAAGGCTGCCTCGCCCTCTGCGGCGAGATCCAGGAGGAGCAGCGCCAGGCGTTCATACCCGGCCGGGGCTGACCTTCAGGCCCGGGACTCCGCCTCCTCGCTCAGAGCGGCCTCGTCCACCCCGCCCACTGCCTCCAGGGCGTTGGCGCCAGTGCTCGTCTGGAGCGCCTCCACCCCGCGCTTGACGGTCCCCAGCGTGCGGCTGAGGTGCGACTCCAGCTGCTGCAGCTGCTCCAAGGCGTAGGTCTCCGCCTCGCGGATGATCTGGTCCGAGCGCGCTCGCGACTCGCGCGTCAGCTGCTGCGCCTCGCGCTCGGCCCGGCGCAGGATCTCGTGCTCCTGCACCGACTGCTCGGCGCGCTCGTTGGCCTTGGCCATGATCCGGGCCGACTCGGAATGCGCCTCGGAGATCAGGCGCTGCTGCTCCTGCATGGTCCAGTTGGCCTGCTTGATCTCCTCCGGAAGATTGAATCGAAGCTGGTCCACGAGGTCCATGACCTCGTCCTCATCGACCATCACCTGGCTCGAAAAGGGCACGTGACGAGCGTGATGGATGAGGTATTCGACCCGGTCGAGGATCTCGTCGACCTTCAGTTGAACTTCTCCTTGATGCGCTCCGAGACCGTCGAAGGCACGAATTCCCCGATGTCGCGGCCATGCGCCGCCACGTCCTTCAGGATAGATGACGACACGAAGATGTGAGTAGGGCCTGAGGGCAGGAAGACTGTCTGGATCTCGGGCGCCAGGCTCCGGTTCATGAGCGCCTGCTGCAGCTCCGCCTCCAGGTCGGCCGGAGTGCGCAGGCCCTTTATGAGCGCCACCGCGCCGCGGGCCCGGGCGAAGTCGACCGTGAGGCCCGTGTACTCGGTGACCTCGACCTCCTTGCGGCCGGCGAAGACCTCGCCGATCATCGCGACGCGCTCGGCCGGCGTGAACAGCGGGGCCCGCTTCTCGGGGTTGGCGGCGACCGCCACGATCAGGCGTTGAAACAGCGCCACCGCTCGCTCCGCCACGTCCAGATGGCCCAGCGTGAAGGGGTCGAAGCTGCCCGGGTAGAGGCCGGTCACAACCTCAGAAAGCTCACCGTCGTGTCGCCGTAGCGGCGCTCGCGAGTGATCCGGAGCCGACCAGCTGTCAGCGCCGCCTGGCGCGTCGCCCGCTCCACGACCATTGTCACGTCAGGCCCCACGAGGGTGTCCAGGACGGCCACGGCCTGGTGCAAGACGGGGTCATTGTAGGGTGGGTCCAGAAGGACGATCGAAGCCTCCGCGACCATCTCCGGGTTCGCGCTGACGAACGCGCCGACGTGCGCCCGGCGAATGATGGCGCGCTCGCCGTAGCCCAGCGCCGCCACGTTTCGATGCAGCGCCTGCACGGCCTCCGGGTCGCGGTCCACGAAGGTCGCCCGCGCCGCTCCGCGCGAAAGGGCCTCCAGGCCCAGCGCCCCAGAGCCCGCGAAGAGGTCGAGCACCACTGCCCCGACCACCGCCTCGCCGAGCGAGTCGAAGATCGCCTCCCGGACCAGCGCCGAGGTCGGCCGTATGTTCTTGGGCGCGTCCAGCCGGCGCCCCCCGGCCTCGCCGCCGGCGACGCGCAGAGCGCCACTCACCGCGCTCGGACCCGAATCGGTCCCTCTGTGGCCAACCCGATCTGCACGGCGGGATATCGGGCCGCCGCCAGCGCGGCCTCGAATGCTGGCGCTTGCGCCTCGCCCAGCGCCACCAGGAGGCCGCCCGAGGTCTGGGCGTCGCAAAGGAGGAGCCGCTCCACCTCGGGCACGTCGGGCCAGACGACCTCGGCCTGCAGCGAGGCCAGGTTGCGGCGGGTGCCGTCCGGGAAGAGGTCCCTGGCGGCCAGCTCCCGAACGCCGGGGAGAACTGGAACCGCGTCTATCTCCAGCTCGGCTCCGACCCCCAGGTTGCGAAGGTGGCCGAGCAGGCCGTACCCGGTCACGTCGGTGGCCGCGCTGGCCCCCGCGGCCGTCATCGCCTCCGCCGCGTCCCGGTTGAGGTGGGTCATGACCGCCACGGCCGCGCGCTCCAAGTCCGGCGGACAGAGGCCGCGCTTGACGGCGGTGGCTACCAGGCCGCTGCACAGCGGCTTCGTTAGGTAGAGGCGATCGCCGGGTTGGGCGCCGTGGGCGCCGATGAAACGGTCCGGGTGGACCTCGCCGGTCACCGCATACCCGAACTTGGGCTCGGCGTCGTCGATGCTGTGCCCGCCGACCACCGGCACTCCGGCCTCGGCCAGCTTGGCGGCGCCGCCGGCCACGATCCGCTCCAGATAACCGGTGCCGAGAAGGTCGCGGGGGAAGCCGACCAGGCTGAGAGCGAAGAGCGGTCGGGCGCCCATCGCGTAGACGTCGCTGAGCGCGTTGGCCGCCGCGATCGCCCCGAAGTCCTCGGGCGAATCGACAATGGGCGTGAAGAAGTCGACCGTCGCGACCAGCGCGCGGTCCTCCGCGACCCTGAATACGGCCGCGTCATCTCCGCCGGCCGCGCCGACGATCACTCTCGGGTCATCGACGGCGGGCAGCGCCCCCAGCACCTGGCCCAGCTCCGCTGGGCTGAGCTTGCAGGCTCAACCGGCGCCGTGGCTGTAGCGGGTCAGCCGCAGCTCGCTGTCCATAGTCAGCCAGAGTAGCCGCGGCGACACTCATCCAGCCCTGGATGAGTCTGGCGGGCGAGGGCGGCATCCTATGCGGCCTGGCTCAGGGCCTGGACGCGGGGCAGGCAGGTGTCAGGCCGAGCCGTTCTTGCCCACGGCCAGCGCGGCAACGAAAAAGCGGGTCACGACCGAGGCCAGCTGGGATTGGCTGGGGCTCTCGCCGGCGCCGCCGAGGCCGTGCGGGCCTCCCTGCACCGTGACCAACCGGACGGGCACACCGGCCGCCCGCAGGCGCTGGGCCATCTCCTCCGACTGGCTGAACGGGATAACCGAGTCGGCTGTGCCGTGCAAGATCAGGAAGGGAGGGTCGCCCGAGGCGACGTAGTCGGCCGGAGACTGGGAGCGCTGCCCGCCGCCGACACGGAGGACGAAACCCAGGTTGCCCACCCAGGACGGGCCATCCTGCGCGAGGGTCCGAAAGTCGATCGGCCCGTAGCCGTCGACCACCGCCTGCACCCGACCAGACGCGCCCGCGTACTGGCCGCGGTCGGCACCCTGCCCCTGGACCGGGACGCCGGTGCCCAAAGCCGACGCCAGGAACCCGCCCTGGCTGCCCCCGTACGCGCCGATCCGGGCGGGGTCGACGCCCAGTCGGAGGGCGTTCGCCCTAAGAAAGCGGACGGCGCAGTTGGCGTCCGCCACCTGGTCGGCCAGGCTGTGGAGAGGCGCCAGACGGTAGTCGATTGAGGCTACGGCAAAGCCGCTCCGGTTCAGGTCGGACACCAGGCCAGGGAGGAACTCGACCTTGCGATCTCCGTACAGGCCGGCGCCGCCATAGATCTGTAGGAGGACCGGTGCCGGGCGGGCGGCGCCCGCGGGCGGCTCGTACAGATCCATCGCCAGCTGTGTGTGCCCGGCTGTGCAGTAGGTGAAGGTAGCCATCTCGCCGGCGGCCAAGGGGACGCTCGCCAGTTGCGGCGACGGCACATCGATCGCCGCCGTCAGCTTGGCGTACGGGACCAGGACGAGTACGAGAAGCAGCGCGGGGGGCACGACCAGCCTCCCCCAACGTGCCCGCCGGCCCCGGCCCTGCGCACGCCGCCACCGGATCAGCGCGATCAGCGCCACTGCGGCGGCCAGCTCGAGGGCGGTGCAGATGAGATCGGCCATCCCTACATTCCAGGCCCGCCAGGGCGCCGGCCCCAAGGGGAGGCCGACCGTCCGAGAGAGCGCCCAGAGCCCCGCCCAAAGCAACTGAAGGGCTGTCGCCAGCACCAGCACCGGACGCCGGGGCCAGACCATGAGCGCCACGACGGCAACGGCCTCCACGCTGGCCGCCGCCAGGAACAGGCGGCCGACGTTCGGGTACGCCTGACCGTCAGAGGCGGCGACCCCCCAGGCGTAGACGGCCGCGGCGCCCAGGATGAACAGGGCCGCGACAAAGAGCAGTGCCGACCGCGCGACGCGATCCGAATCGGTGGCGCCAGAGCTATGAAACGTCTCGTCGGACATCGTCTCCTCCTGTGCAGGCGGTTCCGCCTGTGATACGATGAACTCGATCCTCACGTAGCATGCGCTTCTAATTACTAGAATGTCAAGTGACCCCACTAGGCGACACGGTTTGGCCAACGCGACCATGGACGAGCTGCGAGCCCTCGGCAGTGAGGGCGATCGCCTCGACCAGCTCGCAGCCGACCGCTACGGCCTGAATCGCACCGACCTACACGCCCTGGAGGCCGTCGGCCGGAGCGGTGAGCTGACGCCGACGGAGCTCGCCCAGGCCATGGGCTACACCACGGGCGGCGTCACCACGGTCATCGACCGCTTGGAACGCGCGGGCTACGTTCGCCGACGGCGGGACCGCGGCGACCGCCGCCGCGTATCGGTCGAGGCCACCGAGCTGACCGCAGCCAGCGACGCCGAGGTCTTCGGGCCGCTGCTGCGGGCAAGCCTGGAGGTTGCGAGCAGGTATAGCGAGGAAGAGTTGGCGGTCATCGGCGACTTCCTGCGGCGCAGCCGGGCGGCCATGGCCGCGCGCGGAGATGCCCTGGCGCAGGAACGGCTGAGGAGGATCGGCGGAGCCGACGCGGCGCCGCGCGGGTCGACGTCGGAGCCGGCCATCAGCCGGTTGTAGAGGCCGATCAGCCGCGGTAGCGGGTCAGCACTCGGTGGAACGCCTCCGTCCCGAAGTCCAGCGCCGCCGACGGCACGCGCTCGTCGGCCGCGTGCACCGTCTCCTGGCCGAAGTCCGGGGGCAGGCGCAGGGGGAGGTAGCCGTAACCCTGGATGCCGAGCCGGGCGAAGTGGCGCTGGTCGGTGGCTCCCGTCATCAGGTGGGGTACCGGGATGCCCTCGGGGTCGAGCTCGCGCACCACGCCGCCGAGCAAGTCGAAGAACAGCCCCATCTCGGCCTGGCGGAGTCGGGGGCCGGCGGTCAGAATCTCGATCTCGACGCCGTCTCCCAGCACCTGCCGCAGCTCCCGGAGCAGCTCGTCGGGCTCGAAACCCGGCAGCATCCGCCCGTCCACGTCGATCACCGCCTCGGCCGGAATGACGTTGATCTTCTCCCCCGCCCGCACCACCGTGGCGTTGACGGTGTGGCGGAGGATGGGGTCGAAGCGGCCGGCGTCCGGACCCATCGCTTCCAGGGCCGCCTCGGCCCGGCCCGGCTCGAGCAGGGCCAGCACCGGCTCCCGGTGGCGGCCGCCGAGGGCCGCGGCCACAGCCCGTAGGTAGGCAGCGGTGACGGGAGTCACGTGCACCGGTAAGAGGGTCCGGTCGAGCGTGGCCAGCACCCGGGCCAGTGCGGCCATTGTGCCCCCGCGGTGCACTCGCGAGGCGTGGCCGCCGGGCCCGCGGAGCGTCAGCCGCACCCGGCAGATGCGCTTTTCGGCCACCATGATCGGGTAGAAGACGCGCCCCTCGAGCTGGTGCGAGGCGCCGCCGCCCTCGCCCAGGGCATGGCGGATGCCGGCGAACAGCCCGGGATGACGGTCGACCAGGAAGCCGGCGCCGTGGACGCCTCCGGTCTCCTCGTCGGCCAGGCAGCAGAGGACCACGTCACCAGCTGGCGGCGTGCCCTCGTCCAGCTCCTGGAGCAGGGCCGACACCATCATGGCCACTCCGCCCTTCATGTCCAACGCGCCCCGCCCCCAGACCCAGCCGTCCACCTCGTCGCCGGCGAACGGCGGCCGGCTCCAGCGCTGCCCGGCCACTGTGACCACGTCCAGGTGGCCCTGAAGCAGCAGCGGCGGGGCCTGACCGCGGCCGGTGACGCGCACCACCAGGCTGGGGCGCCCGGCCGATTCCAGGATCTGAGTGTCCACGCCCCGCGACTCGAACAGAGCCGCGACGTGGCGCACGCAGGGGCCCTCCCCGCCGGGCGGGTTGGTGGTGTCGAAGCGGATCAGCTCCTGGAGCAGACGGGCCGGCGGGGGGCGCACTCTGTGTTCGGGGCTCAGCTTATAGAGGTGGCTTCGAGGCGGCGCCGGGCGGCGCCCCAAAGGGCCGGCCAGTGCTCCCCAGCCGGGTCCGCCGCCAGCAGCCGCTCTGCCTCCTCGCGGACCTCGGACACCAGCTCCGGCTTCTCCAGGGCCTGCATGGCCGCGTCGCTGACGCCATGCTGCTTGGCCCCCATCAGCTCCCCCATGCCCCGCAGGCGCATGTCCTCCTGCGCCAGCCGAAAGCCGTCGTGGATGCGCGCCACGAGCTCCAGGCGCAGGCGCACCGCCGCGGTGGGCTCGTCCGTGACGAGCAGGCAGTGGGACTCGGCCGCGCCCCGGCCCACGCGCCCGCGGAGCTGATGCAGCTGCGCCAGGCCGAACCGCTCCGCGCCCTCGATGAGCATGACCGTCGCGTTGGGCACGTCGACACCAACCTCGATCACCGAGGTCGCCACCAGGACGTCGCTCTGGCGGTCTCGGAAGGCCTGCATCACACTGTCCTTCTCCCGCATCCGGCCGTGTACCAGGGCCACCCGGAGGTCCGGGAAGACCTCGGTCCGGAGCCGCTCGAACTCGGCGGTGGCGGCCTTCGCCTCAAGCGTCGCCGACTCCTCCACCAGCGGGCAAACCACGAATACCTGGCGCCCTGCCGCGACCTCTCGCCGGACCAGGGCATAGGCCGCGGGCCGATCGTCGGGGGTGATGACGGAGGTGCTGACGGGAGTCCGGCCCGGGGGCAGGTCGGGCAGCGTCGAGAGCGCCATCTCGCCGTAGAGCGCCAGGGCCAGCGTGCGCGGGATCGGCGTCGCGGTCATGCAGAGGAAGTGGGGCCGGCCGGCACGGGACTTGCCGCGCAGGAGCTCGCGCTGGCGCGTGCCGAAGCGGTGTTGCTCGTCGACGACGGCCAAGCCGAGCGCGGCCAGCTCCACGTCCTCCTCGATCAACGCGTGCGTGCCTACGAGCACGGCGCAGTGGCCGGCGGCCGCGGCGGCCCGCACGCGGCGGCGTTCGGCGGCGCTCAAGCCGCTGACCAGGAGCTCCACCCGAAGGTCCGGGAAGGACTCTTCCAGGTACGTGCGGAGCTTGGCCAGGTGCTGGCGGGCGAGGATGTCGGTCGGCGCCATCACCAGCGACTGCAGGCCCGCCGCGTGGGTCATGGC
>JALYZG010000081.1 GCA_030948965.1 Candidatus Dormiibacterota bacterium
GGCGCGCACGTCGGGCCCGAGCCGGAGGTCGGTCGCCACCACTACCGCCCCCTCGGCTCGGAGCCGGGCGCAGATGGCGCCGCCGATGCCGCCCGCGGCCCCGGTCACTACCGCCACCCGGCCCTCCAGGCGGCCCGCGGTCAAACGGTCGGCTCTGCGCCCGGCGCGGCTGTCGCCGGCTCGTGGGGTCCGCGGCCGCGGCCGGCCGCCCGCAGCCAGACGACGCTGAGGACGATGGCAACCGCGATCATGGCCAGGCCTGCCCACTGCGCCTGGCGCAGCCCGTAGAGGAGGGAGTCCGTGCGCAGGAAGCTGAGCCAGAAGCGGCCGAAGGCGTAAACGGCGAGCCAGATCAGGCCGGTGACCCCTGGCGGCAGCCGCTTCTTGAAGCGGTACGTGGCCATCGCCACGATGAAGACGAGCAGGTTCCAGATCAGCTCGTAAGCAACCTCCGGCTGCACGATCTCGCCCGGGATGCCGAGCGTCAGCGGGTTGACGTACGTGAAGCCCCACGGCAGCGTGGTCGTGATCGTGTGGTGCTCGCCGTTGATGATGTCGCCGATGCGGCCGATGGCGAAGCCGAGAGCGTTGGCCGGGCCGACGGCGTCGAGGATCAGGCGGTAGTCGATGCCGTGCCGCCGCGACCAGAGATAGCCGCCGATCAGCGCCCCGAAGATGCCGCCCCATTGGTCGATGCCGCCCTCGTTGAGCAGCACGACCCGCTGCCAGGAGCCGACGAACTGCTGGTAGTTCTCCCACACGTAGAGGAGGCGCGCCCCGATCAGTCCCGCCACCACCATCCAGACCGCCATGTCATAGATGCGGTCGGCACTGATGCCATCACGGGCCAGGAGGTAGGCGCCCACGCGGGCGGCGGCGATGATGCCGATGACCGAGAAGATGCCGTGCCACGTAATCAGAATCGGGCCCAGCCTGACGACGTTGGGATTGAGATCGATGACGATGGCGGCGAAGGCGGAGTGCGTCATCGCAGGACCCGATCCAGGCGGCGCAGGACCTCCGCCTGCGGCAGGAGGGCGAGGGTGTCGAAAATCGGCGGCGCCACCCGGCCGGCCACGCACAGGCGGAGCGGCGTGAACAGCTTGCCCCGGCTCCAGCCCTGCGCCTCGCGGAGCGCCTCCACCACCGCTTCGATCCGGGCGGCCTTCCATTCCTGGAGCGAGCCGAGACGTTCTCGCACCTCGGCGACCATCGCCCGCTGGGCCGGGTCCAGCTTCGGCGCTGGTGGCTCCTCCAGGACGAAGGCCAGCAGCTCCCCCGCCCGATCCAGCCTCTGCAGGCGCTCCTTCAGTGCGGGGGCCGCGCGGCGTAGGGTCTCCGGCGGCAGTTCGGGCACGTAGGGGCCGAGGCGGCGGGCCAGCTCGTCGTCCCCGAGAGCGCGGATGTGGTGGCCATCGATCCAGTCCAGCCGGTCCCAGTCGAACATGGCTGGAGAGCGCTGGACGCGCGCGATGTCGAACTCGCGGACCAGGCCGGCGAGGTCGAAGATCTCCTGCTCGGTGCCCGGGTTCCAGCCCAGCAGCGCGAGGTAGTTGAGGAGGCCCTCGGGCAGGTAGCCGAGCTCCTGGTAAAGCCCCAGGCGCGTCTCGGGGTGCAGCCTTTTCGAGAGCTTCTTGTGGTCCTTGCCCACGATCACCGGCAGGTGCGCGAACGCCTGCGGCCGCTCCTGCCCGAGCGCGTCGAGGAGCATCAGCTGGAGGGGCGTGTTGGATAGGTGCTCCTCACCCCGAAGGACGTGGGTGATGCGCATGTCGGCGTCGTCCACGGGGCTGGCGAAGTTGTAGGTCGGGTACCCGTTCGACTTCACGATCACCGGGTCGCCGATCGTCTCGTGGGCGAACCGCACCTCGCCTCGGATCAGGTCGGCGAAGACCGCCTCCCCCTCCGGCACCTGAAAGCGGACCGCAAAGTCGCGCGTCAGGTAATCGGCGGGCGGGTCCTCCAGGCAGCGCCGCGAGTAGCGATAGGGGCGCCGCTCGCGCT
>JALYZG010000096.1 GCA_030948965.1 Candidatus Dormiibacterota bacterium
AGCAAGATCCAGCAACTGGTGAGGCGGGCGGCAAGGGGCGAGTGCCTCTACCGCGATTCCTGGGGTCGCTGCGGGCGGCTGCAGGTCGATCTCGTCCACGAGCGCATGTGGGAGGCCTTCGACACCCAGCCAGGCGCCCAGCGATGGACGGCCGACGTCGCCTGAGGAGGCTGATGGTGGTCGGAACGGCTCTTATCGCGGTGGCCGGATGTGGGCCATTCTGTAGCAACTCAGCTTCACATCCGCGCCAGCTCTCGGCCAAGGAGATCGCCCTCCAGAAGAACGATCTGCCGAGCGGCTGGACGGTCGATGTGGCGCGCAACGGAGCCGTTGCTGTCTTCGCACCCGAGCTGCCGCCGCAGACGGTGGTGGATGCCGCCGGGGTCAGCTACAGCTCGTCCGATCAGAACACGACGGTCGTGAGCGACGGGATCAGATTCGCCACAGCTGATAATGCGGCCGCGGTTGTCCTGACGTGAGCCGGTAGCTCAAGGGCGCCGGTTGATGACCGGATCGATCAGGTCGACCGCCATAGCCCACCCCGTGATCGGAAAAGCAATCGTGGTCACGCTTGGGCCACCTTGGAGGGGGCGGCAAGCTGATCCCTACTGGCGGGGCGACGCGGCTTGCTGGTGTCGTAGGGCAAGGGCGGCCGGCGCACGCCCTCGGCGAGGTCGGCTGGGCTGGCGGCGGCGTAGGTGAGGCGCAGGTGGGTTCGTCGACCGGCCGCACGATCTCGCCGCCGGCGGCGCTGATCGCGTCGACAGCTGCATTTGCGCTCGCCACCATGACAGAAACCATCAGCCCGGGCTCGGTCGCCGGCGGACGGCCGAGCACCCACATGCCGCCGACTCCGCCGACGGTGTCATCGAAGGCGACTGAGCCGCCTTCGTCGAGTCGAATCGCCCAGCCGAAGGCCCGACGATAGAAGTCGGCAGATCGGGATATGTCGGTCGCGGGAATCTCGAGGTAGCAGATCTTGCCGTCGGTAGACCGGCGGCGTCGAGCTGGTCATATGTTCCTCCACGATAATGTCGTCGCCTCTTGCGCATTCGCGTCGCCAAATCCTGCCCGCCCATGCCAGCGCTGAGTCTTCCCCTAGCCAGCATCTCCGGACCTGCGGCCATCCTTGTACCGGGCTGTCACATTGCGCGTAGTGTCCGAATCATGACCACAGATGCCACGCCAAACGAGTCCACACCTGAATCGGAAGGGGCTGCCAGCGAACTCCAGGAAGCGGTCCGGTCGGTGGCGGAGGCCCATAGGGGGGAGGAGGCCGACTTCGTCTTCACGGCCCTCAAGGCCGAGCTGGCCAAGCGGCTGATTTCTGGTGATGTCTCGAACGAGCTCCTCCACTCCTACGCATCCGCCATCGCCGAAGGCAAGGACGTGACAGTCCGGCCTGAAGATATAGGCTGAGATCTGCGACGGTGAGGTGCGGCGCAGATGATGGCGGACTTACGCCCGCAGGGTTCTCAGCGCGGAGTCACATCGGGGCTACTCGTCTGGAACGATTCTCACTGACCGAGGTGCTATGCGGACGCGAAGCAGACGCCAAAACGGGTCAATGAGAAAAGTGCCCATGGCCCGCCGGCTCTGCGACTGGACAGGCGGAGTCTGCGGACCCCCACCTCGAGGTCCGTGTCAAACGACACTGCGAGGGCGTGACTGGTAATGAGAGGTGACCTTCGGAGTGCTGGAGATTGAGGCTTACGGTGATGGTGAGGCCTTCCTCATTCCGGGCAAAACGCGTCGCGCACCCTACGATTGGACGATCCCAAGTCCCGTCTCAGGATGCGAGGGGTTGACAAGTGGCAAAGCTGGCCCATACTGGCGAAACTGTGCGGCTGGGGACTGCGGGATTCCTCGTTGTGCTCTCTGCCCTCATTGCGTGCGGCAGCGGACCAGATCGGCAACCGGTCAGCAGAACCGCGCTGCCCAGTGCAAGCGCATCGGCCACACCGGACAGCAGCGCCAGTCCTCGTGTCAACGCCCACGCCCAACCATCCGCTTCGGCGCGGACTTCCCTCGTTCATAAGCTGGATGCAACCGGCAGCGAGACGCACCTAGAGACTAAGGTGCCGGTTCCCGCAGGCGCTAAGTGCCAGGTCCAGGCAGTCGTGACGTACTCCGATGGCAAACGCCACACATTGCATCCCAACGGTGAGCGGGACCCAGCCTCAGGCATAGAGCGCTGGGACATCCCCGCCACACCAGAGCCGGCTCAGACCGTGTGGAGCGCCGACTGCACGGCGCCCGTTTCTTCCGAGCCGGGGGGTATTTGGACGGGAGATGTCCCCCCGACTACCTTTGGATCACCCCCGTCGCCGAGCATCGCTCCTGTGCCGAACAACGTGTCTTCGAACAGCCCGCGGAGCACGTCGACCTCCCCTGCGCCATCCCCATAAGCAGTGTCCCCGTGACGGACGCCGCCGATAGACTCTCACTCCGTAGATCGAATCGTTCCCCGAGGGCGCCGACGGGGCCGTCCCGATGAGAGCGGTTCGCCTGAGGCCTCATGGCGAGTCAGCAGGGGCAGCAGCCGCATGAGATTGGGCTCCCGGCGCATACGCGACTATATCTTTGGACGTGAGCGCCCAGACGATCCGACGATGACTCAGCTCCAGAAGGAGTTTCTCGTCCTTCAGATTCGCGAACTACAGGACCGTGCTGAGGCCGCTCGGCGGGCGAGGCAGAGAGATGTTGTCCGGGCCCAGGTCGGACGCCTGACATCGTTTCTGGTTCTGCTTGCCGCCTACGGTCTTCTGTTGGGAGTCGCCAGCCGCGTGCTGGTTCTGAGCGCCATGGTCGATCCCGCTTCGCTTGCCAACGCAGCCGGGGGTGTGGCGCAGGTCGGGTCGTCAGCTGTCGCATCGATCCCAGGCGCACTACAGGGGACGCTGATTTCAGCACTTACCGCGTTCGCGCTCTTCGTATTTGGCGGAACATCATCCAACATCCGCTCCGACCTGGGAGGCCTGGTGTTCGTTGGAGTGACGATGCTGTCGCTGCTTGGGATTGCGGCCGCCGCGTTCACGGGCACATTCGGGATTCTGCTGGCATTGCCGGGGCTAGTCGCCGCGATAGTCATCGTCGGTGAACTGTGCTGGATGCTGGTGCGCATGCAGCAGGCAGAGGCTCTGACGGCGGTGCGTCCTGAGGAGAAGTGGTCACCTGCCAGATGGTCAAGCAGGCTATTGACCCGGTGCAACGAGCGATTATCGCCCTCTCAGAAACCGCTGGTCATGGTTGCTTTCGCCGCGGTGCCGGCGTTGTGCCTGGCTGCAGTCGCGGGCGCCGTGTGGCTGAACGGTGGGCTTCTCTACACTCCGGCGTTCGTGTCAAGGTTCGTGGCAATGGCTTGGTGCCTATGGGCGATAGTCGTGACGCCTGCCGCGGCGCGCATCCCAATTTGGGGAGGTCTAGTATGGGGCGGTCTTATCGCTGCGCAATTGAGCGCTTTTTCGGTTTCCTACCTATTTGCGCTCGCCGTCGCGGCCCTTGTCTATGTGGACGTAGTCTGGCTCGTTCTCGCGCCCCGGCAGACCGGCCTTCCGTCCTCAATGGCTGCACAATCTACTGCTCGGCCGTCTGCGTGAGGCGACCGTGGTCACTGGTTCATGTCGTCTACCGGGGGGATGAGAGACCCGTGGGGGGCACGCCCTCGATCTGCTGGATCAGTGTCGCCTTCGAGTAATCATCGTCATGGCCTCTCTGGGGCGCAGTGTGAAGGACGCCTCCGGCGCGATCTGGGCCGATTCGTCCAGGATCAGGTCGAATCGCGGCATGACGGTCGCCAACACCAATGTGGCTTCCCACGCCGCAAACGTCCCGCCTAGACAGCGGCGCGACCCCGCGCCGAACGGAAAGTACACGCACCTGGGCAGTCTGCTGGCAAGGCCGTCGTTCCAGCGTTCGGGGATGAAGTCGTCTGGCCGTTCGAACCATCGTGGGTCCCGATGCATCACCCACTGGCTCATCCAGAGGACCGTCCCTTCGGGAACCGAATAGGGACCCACCTGGGTCGGTCGAATCGCCTGCCTGCCGAAGCCCCATATGGGCGGGTACAGGCGTAGGGACTCGTTGACAACGCTGCCCAGGTACTTCAGCGAGGGCAGGTCCGATTCCCTGGCCGGCCGACCGCCGACAACCCTGTCGAGCTCCTCCAGCACCTGGGCCTTAGCCTGCGGGTGTAATGCAAGCAGGTAGACCATCCAGGCCAGAGCCGCCGCGGTCGTCTCGTGGCCGGCAAAGAACAGCGGTACGACCACGTAGCGAATGCGGGCTCGGCTCAGAAGATAGCCGTCAGGGCCGACGGTCTTGGTTAACCGGGTGAGAAGATCATCACCATGATCGGCCTCCGTACTGCGTTCGCTGATCAGGCGATCGAGCTCACGCTCCAACCGGCGCAGTCTCAGCAGTAGCTTGAGATCGCCGGGTATGGCCGACAACGACACGATCCGGCCTCCATGCCGGGTGACGCGGGCGTCGATCTGAGCCAGCAGGAGGTCGATCAGCGCGGCCGCGTCCCCGGACTGGGACGAGATATCGACGTCGAACAGACTCCGACACAGGATGTGAAGTGTCATGCGCCGCATGGCCGCTGCGATGTCCAGGCGACCTCCGTCGGCCCAGCCGGCCACCATCCTGTCGGCTTCCACGGTCATGGCCGTCGCGTAGCGGACGACGCGATCATGATGGAAGGCCGGCTGCGACAGTCGCCTCTCGGCGAGCCAGGAATCGGGGTCCTTCAACAGGAGATGCCGCCGAATCAAGGGCGGCATGAGCTCGGTCAGATAGTCCTTGCTGAAGTCCTTTGTAATCGGCGAGAGGAGGGCCTCTTCGATCCACTCGTGATGGTTGACCAACACCATCTGCCTTCGTCCCAGCCGGAAGGGCACGAAGTCACCAAACTCCCGGGCGGCGCGGGCCAGGAAACCGAGTCGGTCGGCGGCGAACTCGGCGAGCGAATCGCCCGGTGGTCCCGAGGGCCAGCCCGCCGCCGGTCGTCCGAGGTCGACTGCTTTCACCTGGGCGGTCAGCCTACGCCCGCAAGCGAGGGAAGTCATTCCGCGGCCCTTGACCCTCGCGTGTATGGCCGCTTTCGGTATGGATCGGATGTCTGCCAGCCATCAGGCTCGGGCGACCAGATTCTGTCGGCGACGACGGTCAGGGTTCCTCAAGGACGCTCCCGGCCGGTGTTGGGTGCAGACGACGCAGGAGCGCCGCAGTCACATACCGCCTGTTCTCCCAACCTAGCGTCTGCCCCACGAAGTAGTACTCGGTCCTGGGGTGGTCGTCCGTGATCAGCGGTGCCTGGCCGGCGAACTTGTCGACCTCTGCGTCCTGCAGCCACCGCATACGGTTCAGAATGTCCGGCCAGGAGCGGCCGCCCAATCGCGGCGAGTCAGGCGCGTCACCAATGTCCGCCCTGGCTTCCGGCGAATCAAGGATCCGAACTGCACTCTCGCCATCCCACTCGAGGGGCGCGTCGGAACCCAGCATGTAGACGCCGCCCTCCATCGGGCTCAGCAGGATATCCACGTGCCTGAACTGTGACCGAAAGCTGCGCAGGTGCTCGCGAAGCTCGGTCAAGGTGACGCCGAAATAGAGCCACTGCAACATCACCCCTCCAGGTTTGAGGCGTCGATGGGCATCGGCATAGAACTCGCTCGTGTAGAGGACGACGGCGCCCGCCGCTTGCACGGGCGGTGGAGGATCGACCGAGATGATGTCGTAGCGGTCCGAGGTAAGCCGTACGTAGTTGCGACCGTCTCCGGCGATGATCCGCCCGAGCCGATTGTGGAGGTAGGCGCCAGCGTCCGAATAGAAGGTGGACATCTGCTGTGGCGCCGACGGCGAGAGGTCCACGGCGTCGGTGCGCATCCCGAGCTTGATTGCGGAGCGATACGTGGTGCCCATCCCGAAGGCGATGTCGAGAAAACTGGAGGCCCTCGGGCGCAGCAGCTTGGGAAGGTAGGCCATCAGTTTGGTGTCGACGCTCAATGCCGACATCGCGGTGCCGCTGAGGTAGAGCCGCCGGTGCGAGCGCGTGCCGCCGACGGCGTCGACGGTGGAGAGGTCGTCCTCGACATGACGATACGGCTCGTGGTTGGCGTCGAGCCAGTGCTCTGTCGCTGTCTTCAGCAGTGGAGAGCCGCTGGCGACGACCACCGAGGAGGTCGCGATGACCGCCAGCTGCATCAGGGCGATCGCCGGGGTGGCTAACGAGCGGCGCCTAAAGGAGGGTCGGCTCAGAAGGGTCAGGGCCAGACCGACGGCCGCATCAGCGGCGGCCAGGGTGAGGATGGACGCGTTGGTTCCGAGACTTCCCGCCAGAATGAAGGTGGCCGTCAGCGAGCCCAGGATGGCGCCAATCGTGTTCCAGGCGTAGAGCAAGCCGATGCTGCGCGCGCCGTGATCAGGATCACTGGTCAAGAGCCGGGCCGTGAGTGGAAAGGCGTAGCCCATGCAAATCGTGGCCGGCAGCATCATCACAGCTCGCTGCGGGTGCGACGGACCCAGCCAGAGCGTTCCCAGTGGCACCGTGATGAGAGTGCTGATCGCGATGCCAAGGATGGCCACGGCGAGCAGGAGCGGCGTATCGCGGTCAGGGCGACTGACGGCGCGATAGATGCCGCCGCCGAGCGAGATGCCGAGCAGATAGACAGCCAGGATGACGGCGAAGTTGTAGATCAGGGAGCCAGTGCCCTCCGCCAGCATCCGCGTCCAGAGGACCTCGAGGCCGAGCGCCACGAAGCCCGAGACGAAAGTGGTCGCGTAGAGCATGAGGCGCAGACCCCGGATGAACGTCACCTGAACCTCGCGCCCTACCATCTGAGTCCGCGGCGAGGCGGGGCCCGGAATCCGCCCGGCCGCCCCCAGAACAACCGCGATGGCGCCGCCCAGCACGTTGATTCCGACCGCGATCCCGGCGGTCGCCGATAGTCCCAAGAGTTCGATCAGGATGTAACCGGATGCCAGGGTGCCCGCCACGGCTCCGAGCGTGTTGGCGGCGTAGAGCTGACCCATGCGCGCCCCGGCCGTGAGCATCGAGTCAACCAGGTGGCGGGTGAGGAGGGGCAGGGTCAGGCCCATCAGAAATGTCACCGGTGTCACCGCGCTCATGGTCAGGACAAGACGGATGACCGTGAGCTGCTGCGGCGAGGCCTCGTCGTAGACAAAGCCGTAGGCCGCGGCGATGAAGCGGAAGGCGAGCGGGACCAGCAGCGCGGTGAAGCCGACGCAGAGCTCCGCCAGGCCATAGACGAGCAGGGGGCGCCGCAACCTGGAAGCGAGGAGACCGCCGACCAGCCCGCCCATCCCCAGCCCGCCCATGAAGGCGGCCACGGTCGTCCCGATCGCCTGAGTCGTGTCACCGAAGACGAGCACCAGCTCCCTGGACCAGACGATCTGGTAGATGAGTCCGGCGGCGCCGGAGGCGACGAAGATTGCGACGACCAATTGGTCCGCGCGTTGCCTCGTGCCGTACCCGCCGTGGTTCAGGGTTGAAGACGCGTCGGGCTCGCGGTGTGGAGTCGGGACAACTGACTCGAGGCGTTCCGGGAAAGGATCGTGCATCGCCTCTCGACGCTGACCATGGCGAGAGCGGGCGTCGGTCACAGCTACCTCCCGGGAATGTCGCCGGCCCGACCCAGGGCTCAAGATCGATCGCTCGCCGAAGCCGAGGCCGGTTAGCGATTCCTCGCCGGGACGATAACACGGCGACCAGGACGGGACCGTGGCGATCGCGACCATGACGCCTTCGCGGTCCCTTCCCGGCCGAGGTGACCTATGACGTCCTGCACGGGCCCGCACCACTGAGGCCTGAAGCGTGCAGAGCGCACCCTACAACCGGGACGTGAGCGGTTGCGTACCTTGACTGACTGCGCTGGTCAAGCCGCACGCGCCCTCGGGCCCAAGTTGGCAGGCGCCGGCAGCGGTTCGATCTTTCCGACGATGAACAGGTAGGAGAAAGCACCGACCAGGGCCAGAATGCCGGCGGCCACCAGTGCGATCACGAAGTTGCCGGTGATCTGCAGCACGAGCCCGGTGAAGAAGGTCGTAATCACCCCGGCAATGTTGGAAGCGAAGTTCTGAATGCCTCCGATCGAGGCCACGTGATGCGGCGTGGGAGCCACGTCGGCCGGGAGAGACCAGACGCTGGCGGCCGCGAAGGTGAGACTCGCGTAGCAGATCGACAACAGGGCCAGCGCCAGCACTGCCGTAGGGACCAAGACGGCCAGCGCGATCACTGAGGCGAAGAGCATGCCGCCGACCAGGCAGAGCTTCCGTGCCTTTGTGAGGTCCATGCCCGAGCGCACCAAGCGGTCGGCCACCAGCCCGCCGGTCCAGCCCCCGAAGATGGCGACGATAGCCGGAATGGTGCCGAAGAGGCCCAGCTTGAGCAGGCTGAAGTGGCGAGCTTGGACGAGGTAGGTGGGAAACCAAGTGATGAAGAAGTAGATGACGAAGTTGAGACAGAAGAAGCCGAGCATCATGCCTAGGACCGTGCGGTAGCGGAAGAGGTCGATCCAGCGGATGCGTGGCGCGGCGCCCTTCTCCTGCGCGGATTCGAGGCGAGCGCCCTGCTCGATGTACGCCAGCTCCTCCTTCTTCAGCAGCCGGTGCTCTTGGGGGCGCCGGTAGAGCAGGACCCAGACGACGGCCCAGACGATACCGAGGGCCCCGGTGATGACGAACGATGCGCGCCAGCCCAGCGTGGCCACGATGGCGGTGACGATTGGCAGCGAGAGGGCGGTTCCGAAGCGGGCCCCGTTGTCGAAGATGCTGGTGGCAAAGGCCCTCTCCCGGACTGGAAACCACTCGGAGACGACCTTTGCGTTGCTGGGATAGGCTCCAGCCTCACCAAATCCGAGCAGCAGGCGAATGACATAGAGCGAGGTGAAGCCCCGCGCGAGCGCGGTTGCCGCGGTGAAAATCGACCACCAGACGACGGCGAATGCGTACATGGCGCGGGCGCCGATACGGTCAACGTAGTAGCCAGCGGGCAGCTGGCCAATCGCGTAAGTTATGAAGAAGGCCCCGAGGGCGAGACCGATGAGTGCGGGCGAGATGTGCAGCTCTTTGCGTATGAAGGGCACGGCGACGCCCAGGTTGGCGCGGTCGATGTAGTTGATGGTGGTGCCCAGAAACGCCATGAAGACCATGAGCCAGCGTAGATTCCCGCCGGCTCGCACCCGCCCTCCGTCTACCGGTTGACTGATAGCCATGAGGCGCCCTCCCAGGTGATTCTGCCCGTCAGTACGCACGCTTGGTGATACGTGGACGTCGGCATTGCTCCGTGATGCAGACGGTCATCTCCAGCGTGCCAGTACTTCGGCACAATGAGACGCCGGGGCCACCTGACGTCACCAGGACCGAGCAGCGGCGGTCCACAACTGCTCGGCGGTCCGGCGCCTTTCAGCATTCTTTCGTACACGCCGAAGGGGCGTCCCGCTCACACGCTTACGCGGGCGCGCGCGCCGGGCCGGATCCGCTTGCCGCTTGCTTCTCGAAGAGCGCGATCACTTCCTCCACGCTCAGATTCTTCGTCTCCGGGAGGAAGCGGGCGACGAACAGGATCGCCAAGATGCAGAGGACGGCAAAGGCGACCATCACCCCGGCCAGCCCGATCGACTTCTGCGCGATCGGGAAGACAAGAATCAGCGCGAAGTTGGCGAGCCAGTCCACGGTGGCACCGATGGAGGCCGCGGTGCCGCGCACCGCGGTCGGAAAGACCTCCCCCTGGATCAGCCAGCCGGTGCCGCCGACGCCGATGGCGAAGCAGGTGATGAAGAGCGCGAAGCCCACCATGACGACTATTACCTGGGCCGAGCCGTGGAGGAAGAAAACGCCAGCCGCGCCGATGAGGATGAAGATCGCCATGCCCGTGTACGCACCGATCGCGAGCGGGCGACGTCCGGCCCGGTCGATGTAGCGGAACGCGAAGAAGGTGGCGATCACGTTGACGACGGCGAGGATCGTCGCTGCCTCGACCCCGGCGACCGCGGCATGAACAGCGCCTCCCTGACTGGCCCCGAAAATTCCGGAGAGGAGCTGGGGACCGTAGTAGAACGGGATGTTGATTCCGGTGATCTGCTGGAACACGAAGAACACGCAGACGACGAGCAGCGCCCGGCGCACGCCCGGCGTCCAGAGCGACGTTCGCCCCCTCTCCCGTTCGAGCTCCGCCAGGCGCTCGCTGGCGTCCCGCACGTCTTCCATCGAGGGCTCCAGGCCGAGCAGGTCGAGCGCCTTGATCGCCCGGTCGTAGTGGCCATGCAGCAGCAGCCAACGTGGTGACTCGGGCATCCGGGAGCGGAGCAGCAGGCCGATCACCGCCGGGACCGCACCGAGGCCGAGCATCAGCCGCCAATCGAGGTTGCCGGACTGCTTCGGGAGCGCGAGAAGAAGGATGATCGCGACAATGTAGGCGGAGAGGATGCCGACCGTGATCATCCACTGCTGGATGATGCTCAGCGAACCGCGGCGGTTGGCCGGTGCGAACTCCGCGATGTAGGAGGTCGCGATCGCCGAGTCAGCGCCGATCGCGAGCCCGATCAGGATCCGCGCGCCGATCAGCATCGGGGCGTTCAATGCGAATCCGGAGAGAAGCGCACCGACCGCGTAGATGCCCGCGTCGACGATGAGCAGCGACTTGCGACCGAAGCGGTCGGTGAGGGGGCCGGCTCCAATGGCGCCGACGGCGGCTCCCAGTGAGGCCCCGGACACGACGATTCCCGTGCCGACGGCGCCCAGGTCATAGGGGATGAAGTTGAGTACCGAGCCGATGTTCGCGGTGTCGTACCCGAAGAGAAGGCCGCCGATCGTGGAGAGGATGGCAAGATACCAGTAGAAGGAGGTGGCCCCACGGTTGTCGAGCTGCGAGAGGATCCCGCCGTCGCCATTGCTCATCGTCCCACTCCTGCACGTGCTCCGCCGGACACGGACAGCAGTGTAAATCCGGCTCTTCCCAGCTTCAACTGGGTCGGCCAAAGTTGAGCTTGCCGCTGGTACCTGGTCTCCAAGCTGGACCGAGCCATCACCCCGACCTGGAGCGTTTCTTAGCCGCCGGCATGCAAGCTACGACAGTGGAGGTCGCGTCGAGCCACGCCTCGCCGGTCTCGCACCCAGGTGAGGTGATCCTTCATGGCGACGGCGACCAGATCGTGGCGATCGGCGCCTCGGCCATGCTTCGCCTCGAAGATCGTCAAGACGCCACCCTGAACGTCTATCCGGGCGCGCCCCACGGCCTCATGAGCATGCACAAGGAGCAGTTGAACTCCGACCTGCTCTCCTTCCTGGGATCCTAGGAGAGCTTTGCAGGGAGGGACGGCCGAGGCTCGGTTGCGCTACTCCAGCCGCGCCGGGCGCTGGGCGATCGCGGCTACGGTGCTCGGGTCAGGCGTCGCCGCCCTCGACGGCACCATCGTCAGCATCGCGCTGCCGGTCATCGGCCGCGAGTTCGGGGTCGGGGTGGCGGATCTGCAGTGGGTGACCACGGGCTACCTCCTCACCCTGGCGGGCCTGCTCCTGCTGGGCGGGGCTCTGGGCGATCGCTACGGTCGAAAGCGGGTGTTCCTGGTCGGGGTGGTCTGGTTCGGAGTCGCCTCGCTGCTCTGCGCGGTGGCGCCGAACATCCTGGCCCTGATCCTGGCTCGGGGGCTGCAGGGCATCGGTGGCGCACTGCTGGTCCCGGGGAGCCTGGCCATGCTGGAGGCTTCATTCGACCCCGACGATCGCTCCCGGGCGATCGGTGCCTGGTCCGGCCTGGGAGGAGTCGCGACAGCCGTGGGCCCCTTCTTGGGCGGCTATCTGATCGGTGCCGCCTCCTGGCGCCTCATATTCCTCATCAACGTTCCGCTCATCGTGGCGGTCGTCCTGATCTCGGTTACACATGTCCCTGAGTCTCGAGATCCGGCCGCGGGCGGGCGCCTCGACGTCGTCGGGGCACTGCTGGCCACGGTCGGTCTCGTGGGCCTGTGCTATGGCCTGATCGAGGGACCCGGTCTCGGCTTCACATCTCCGGTGGTGATGGGCGCGCTTCTGATCGGCGTGGCAGGATTGGCGCTGTTCGTGTTCGTCGAAGCTCGAGTGGCGCGCCCTCTGCTCCCGCTCCAACTGTTCCGTTCCCGCCAGTTCACCGGCGCCAACCTGGTCACACTCGTTGTGTACGGGGCCCTGGGCGGTGCTCTGTTCCTGTTGCCGATCCAGCTGCAGCAGGTCGCCCACTACTCACCCTTGGAGTCGGGCATCTCCCTGCTTCCGCTCACCTTCATCATGCTGGTCCTCTCCTCTCGGTCCGGCGCACTGGCGAGCCGGATCGGTCCCCGTTTGCAGATGACAGTGGGCCCGGTGGTGGTAGCCATCGGGATGGCGCTCTTCGCTCGGATCGATGCCTCCGGAAGCTATGTCAGCGAGGTACTGCCCGCGGTGCTGGTCTTTGGACTCGGCCTCGCCATCACGGTGGCGCCGCTGACCTCCACCGTGCTGGCCGCTGCGCCAAGCGAGGAGGCGGGGGTAGCCTCGGCCGTCAACAACAACGTCGCTCGGGCGGCGAGCCTCCTGGCGGTTGCCATCCTGCCGGCCGCAGCAGGTATCACCGGCGCCAGCTACTTGCATCCCAGCCAGTTCAACGAGGGCTTCCGGATCGCGGTCTTGGTGGCCGCCGGGCTCTGCGCGTTCGGCGGTGTGCTGGCCGCGCTGACCATCCGCAATCCTGCTCGCGAACCCGACACGCCGTCTCCGGACCGGCCGGCGCCGGAGACGCACGTCAGTCACTGCGCCATGGACGCTCCTCCTCTGCGTACCACGGTCGTGAGCTGAAGCGACGGCCGGCCGAAGCTACCCGCCCTCTCTGGTGGACAGCTCGCCGGCGACGGCGATCACGGGTCCCGGTCGTTTTTCACGGTCTCCGCCAAACCTGTCCCGCGCAGTCGGTCGTGATTGGAACTGGGACTGATTGTTGCTGCGACTGTTCGTGGGCCGCGACCGCTACGCCCAGGGCGAACGGAAGCGGGAGGAGCTGCGCAACGGGTACGCGCCGATCACGGTCAAGACCACGGCCGGTCCGGTCACGGTCGAGCGACCCAAGCTGCGCGGCACCCTGGAACCCTTCGTCTCCCGGCTACTGGGGATCCGTGTGACCCGGACTAAGGCGCTGGAGTCGTTGGTGATCGCCAGCTTCGTGCGCGGGTTATCGGTGCGCGACGTGGAGGCGACCCTGGCCGAGGCCCTGGGCGAGCAGGCGCCGCTTTCGAAGTCGACCGTGAGCCAGATCTGCCCGGCGCTGGTGAGTCAATTCGAGGTCTGGATCCGGCGCGACCTCTCCGAATATGAACTCGACTACCTCTTCTGCGACGCCAGCTTCTTCAAGTACCACCGCCCGGCCGGGGAGCCGATCCTGCGAAGCTGGGGTACCGCGCCGGCAGCTGCTGCCTCCCCGAGCAGCTTGCCGCGACCGGCTAGTCGAGCCAGCACTTTCCCTGACGCGGCCTCGCGGTTGAACCGATCGCGGGAGCGCAACGCTGCGGAGCGGTGTATGAGAAGAGAGTGAGATTCACCGCTGGGGTCGCGCTGGTCATGATGGTCGCCTGCGCTGGCGGCGGTTCGCCGCCTCGTGCAAGCCAGACTCAAGCGCCGCCCCCTGCTCCAACCCCCGCAGCATCAGCGCCAGCTGCAGCCGACGCTCTACCGTTGGGCTCCAAGCCATTGGAGGGCGGTTGTGGCAAGACTGAGATCCACAAGGGCGGGGTGTTGCCCGACTGGGCAAGCGTAAATGCGCCTAAGTTTCTCCCATACGTTGTTGCGACGCCAGGCATTGCGGTCGGATATCTCTTCAGCTACCCGCTGACCGCTGGCTTGAACGCCAATACCAAGGTCCTCTGGTATGTCGGGATGCCGCGCGGCCGCTCGACATTGATTGCCGAAGGCCATCGTCTCGCAGCAACCGAACCGATCGCCAGATTCAGCAAGGCGGCCGATTCGGGTCCAGGCGAGATCTACCCGACCGGGCCAACCGTACCTTCCGCTGGATGTTGGCACTTCACGCTCACTTGGCAGGAAGGCGCACAACGGGCCGACGTCGACCTCTTGTTCACGTAGCCGACCAGGTCGTTGCCGGGAGAAGGGTTGCAGTCGGCTACCCCAGGCCCAGCTCAGCCACTGCCCGAGGAGTTCGACCGCCTCCTCGAAGGGGAGCTGAAAGATCAGCCTGAGATGCTCTTTGAGGAGGTAAGCGCGGTAGAGCCGGTGATTCACACGTGCGACCCAGGGCAGGTTGCGCTGCTGGCGGTCAGTGAGATCGTCGGCGTTCTTCAAAGGCGCCCAGCGGCTGCATCCATGACCAGATCCTCCTCTTCGAAGCGGGCATCCTCAATGAGCACCGTGGAGTCCACCGTTTGGTGTAAAAGGCGACGAGCATTCCGCCTGGCGGGACCATCATAGGTCCGGGGCGGGACCGGCCAAGGCTGAGGCAGGGCCGTTTATCGGGTCAGCGAGAGGCGTCAGCTGTCAGCGGCCGGGGAGGTCGGAGGTGGAGCGGCTGAGAGGCCTCAGGGGGCCGCGACCCGGGCGCCGAGGGTCGCACACACGACACCTGGCGACAGGAGAGATCGTCCTGGCGCGCGTGAGGGCCGGCAAGAGGCGTCAGCGGGTCCTGCTGGATCGGAACGAGCCGCTGAGAGCCCCCAGGAGGCTGGCGACCCAGGCGCCGAGCGTCGCGCAGGACCTCCCGGGCGACGGGAGCGACCGTCCTGGACGCGCCTGACGGTCGGCTACTAGCGGCGGCCCCTTGCCAACATAGCCGTTGATGGACAGTCTTCTTGTATGTCATTTTCCACCGAAGTGACCCCAGCGCGTGGCGACGATGAGAAGCACTCCTGCGACCGCCAGCGCGGCCCCCGCGACGATCGTCCTCTCGGTGGCGAGGCGGAAGGCGGGTAGCTGCGCCGCCACCAGCCATATTCCCGCGAAAAGGATGAGCAGGAATCCGACTTCCGCCAGCACGGTGCCGGTTTGATGAGACAAGCTGCTTGACCCTCCTATTGCACACGGCCGAAGCGCCGACGACCTAGGGTCCCGAGAGCCATGCCCGATGCCAAGCCGGGGCTCCTTTTATCGCGGGTATTCTGCGTCGCCTAAATTAGACGCGCCGATACGACCAATGTCAAGAAACGTGACCATCGCCATGCGTGCAGGCGCTATACCTGACCACCGCCCGCCTGGCTCCACCAAAGAAGGGCCAGCCAGGCCGTCAGTGGTCGTGAGAGTCGGGTGCCGAGCCGCTGAGAGGCACCAGGAGGCCCGCGACGCCGGTGCCGAGGGTCGCAGGACCTGGCCGGGCGGCGGGAAGAACGGTCCTCGGCGGGTGTAACGGTCGGCCAGAGCCATCAGCGGTCGTGAGGGCCGGGAGCCGAGCCGCTGAGAGGCCCCAGGACGCCCGCGACGCCGGCACCGAGGGTCGCAGACCTGGCCGGGCGGCGGGAGAGACCCGTCCTGGGACCGGGGAGGACCTGTTCAGCCGGTGGCTCGCAGCTCGGGCGGTCCCTGGAGTTCACGACGGAGATCCTGGAGGCGTCGGATGCCGGCCACCGAGGTCTCGATCCCGCGCCAGCCGACACTGGCCCGGTCCAGCACCGCCCAGACCAGCGACAGGCCGGAGTTCTCGCCGGGCAGGCGCCCGATGACCTTGACCCGGCGGCGGGTCTCACCGAAGGTCCGCTGCAGCAGATTGGTATGCCGAATGCGTTCCCGATGTTCGGCCGGAAACTGCAGGTGGGCGGTGAGCGCGGTTAGATTGCTGAGCAGGCAGTCGACCGCCCGCGGGTATTGGCTGCGGTACTTCTCGGCGAAGGTGTCGGCGCGGGCGTGGGCGACCGACACGGCCTCATCTCCGGGCGCCGGTTCGATGCCGTTGAAGATCGCCCAGTAGTCCTGCTTGACCGCCTCCTGGTCGGGCTTGCTGACCTTCTCCAGCACGTTCCTGGCGGTGTGCACCGTGCACTTCTGACGCAGGCTCTCAGGAAAGACCTGCTCGAACGCGCCGACCAGGCAGGAGGCGCCGTCGGTGATGCCGAGCAGCGGTGGTTTGAGGCAGCGCTCTCTGAGGTCCAGGAAGTGGGCCTGCCAGCTGTCGAAGCTCTCCGCCGCGCCCGCGGTCAGGCCGATGAAGACCTTCTTGCCCTCGGTGGTGATGGCCCAGGTGCAGAGGATCGGCTCCCCCTTGGCCGGCGGGTGGTACTTGAAGAAGGTGGCGTCGCAGAACAGGTAGTCGAGCTCGCACTCGGACAGACCCCGCTTCTGCCAGACCTCGAACTGGCTGACCAACACCTGGCAGATCCGGCTCACCGTCGACTTGGAGAGCGCCGCCTGCTCTCCCAACGCCTCCTCCAAAGCCGCCTCCACATCGCGCACCGAGAGGCCGCGCACGAAGCTGGCGCTCACCAACGACTCCAGCGCCTTGGTCCGGGTCACGCCGATCCCCAGCAGCCGGGACGCGAACGGCTCCGGGTTCCCTCGCAGCTTCGGCCGCTCCAGGCTGATCGGACCCGCCGAGGTCTTAACCCTGATGCCCGCGTAGCCATTGCGCGCACCCTCGTGGACACGCTCGCCGCGCGCGTAGCGGTCGCGGCCCAGGAACTCGGTCACCTCCGCCTCCAGGGCGACCTGGAAGAGGAGCGGCACAGCAGTCCGGGCTACCTCTTCCAGGACCTGGCCGGGTTCACGGCCGGAGTTGAAGATCTCCTCGACCTGAGCACAGAACCGCTCACTGGCGGATACTCGTCTTGACGCGGGCATCGGGTACCTCCTGAAACTTGCTGGTTCCAGGCGAGCCTACTGCCCGCGTCGCTTTTACACCACCGTTGGGACGCGACCATGACCACCTGCTCGACGGCCAGCAGGCGTCGCCATACACTCGAAGTCCGCACGTCGTTCCCTCCACGAAACTGAGCCGCTTGATCTCGGTCGGAATCGTATTCGGAGCGGCGTGCGCCTCAGTTCATGACCGACTCAGGTCGACTCACGGACAGTGCAGGAGATCCGTTTTAGTGAGCGCCTGGTGGCTCCGAGCCTATTGACTCTGAACCTATTTCTGATAGAATACGAACATGTGTTCGGCACCGATCCAACAGTCTGATGGGATCAGTCCGGAACTGTACGTTCAGCCGCCGTTCTCCGCCATCGAGCAGGGACTCTTCCTGATCGACGAGGACGGACCCGACCATTTGTCGCCAAAGGCCCTCCG
>JALYZG010000107.1 GCA_030948965.1 Candidatus Dormiibacterota bacterium
TGTTGGACCTTGTCGTTGAGGAGATATACGTAGAGCGCGCCCAAGAGCGTGTACATGACCACGAACATCGCGATCGAGGCGATCACCGTGGCGCTGGGAACGTTGGGCGAGACCCCGTTCGCCGTGCGCAGCACGTTGTAGACCATGAACGGCTGGCGCCCGATCTCGGCCGTCCACCAGCCAGCGAGGTTGCACGCGATCGCGTAAGCCGGCCCCGGAACCAGGAGCCAGAGCAGCCAGCGCGTCCGGTACAGCCGCCGGTCCCAGAAGAAAAACAAGCAGCTGGCCAGGCTGAGCGCGAGCAGGAAGCCGCCGAGCGTGATCATGAGGTGATACGCCTGGAACACCCAGTTCACCGGCGGCCACTTGTCGGGTGAGATGTCGTTCAGGCCCAGCACGGACGATCCGAAGTTGAAGTCGAGCAGGAAGCTGGTCCCCCCCGGCAGCGCTATGGCGGTCGTTCTGCGGCCGTTCTCGTCGACCCAACCCACGAAGGAGAACGGCGCGGGCCCGGTCTCGAAGTGGCCCTCCATGGCGGCGAACTTCGCCGGCTGGTAGATGGAGACGTAGCGCGCGCTCTGGTCGCCGGAGATGAAGACCTGGAAGATCGTGCCGAACGTGCCCAGCACCAGCGCCACCTTCATGCAGGAGTGCGCGAACTGCTGGTGGCGGCCCTTGAGCAGGTACCAGGCGCTGACCGACAGCAGCAGGAAGGCGCCGGTCACCCACGAGCCGACGATGACGTGGAGGAGGCGGTCGAGCGACGTGGGACCCAAGACGACGCCCCAGAACGAGGTGACCTCGGCGCGCATGTCGCCGCCCGGCCCGCGCACGACATGGAAGGCGGTCGGGTTCTGCATCCACGTGTTGGCGGCGACGATCCAGATGGCGCTGAAGTGGGCGCCGAGGGCGACGAAGAACGTGGCCAGGACCTGCAGGCGGGGGCCGATGCGATCGCCCGCGAAGAGCATGACGCCGAGGAAGCCGGACTCCAAGAAGAACGCGAAGATGCCTTCGGCCGCTAGTGCGCTGCCGAACACGTCGCCGACGAAGCGCGAGTAGGTCGACCAGTTGGTGCCGAACTGGAACTCCTGGACCAGCCCCGTGGCGATGCCGAGGGCGAAGTTGAGCGCGTAGATGCGCGTCCAAAACCGGAGGGCCTGGTTCCAGACGGGGTTGCCCGTGCGCAGGTGCAGCACTCCGAGCACGACCAGCACCAGTCCCAGGCCGATCGTGATCGGCGGGTAGATGTAGTGAAAGGAGATCGTGAGCGCGAACTGCACGCGTGCCGGCAGGGTCGGGTCCACGCGCTCTGGTCCCCCGCTTCCGTGTTGGCTGGTCCCGCCACCGCCGGGACGACTACCTGACCAGCATAGTCGGGTCGCGCCGGAGGTGAAAGCGACCTCGGGCGACCGAACACATTGAGGCCTAGGCCGAAGAGGCCAACCGCCCCGAGACGTAGGTCGCCGCCACCAGCGGCACCCCCGGCCGGTAGACGAGATGCGCGGGTGAGGGCGCGTCCAAGACGACCGCGTCCGCCCGCGCCCCAGGCGTCAGCCGCCCCACGTCCGAGCGCCCCAGCGCCCGCGCCCCGCCCACGGTCGCCGCCTGCAGCGCCTCCTCCACCGTCATGCGCAGGTCGCGAACCGCCAGCGCCAGACAGAAGCTCATCGAGGTCGTGTAGCTCGAGCCGGGATTGCAGTTGGTCGCGATGGCGACACGGGCTCCGGCGTCGATGACGCGCCGAGCGTCCGGGTAGGGCTGGCGCGTCGAGAAGTCCGCCGCCGGCAGAAATGTGGCCACTGTCGAACCCGAGGCCAGCGCCGCGACATCGGCGTCCGACAGATAGGTGCAGTGGTCGACCGAAGCCGCGCCCATGGCCACCGCCAAGCCCACGCCCGGCCCCGGCCCCAGCTGGTTGCCGTGCACGCGGAGGCCGAGGCCGGCCGCCCGGCCAGCTTCCAGCACCGCCCGCGACTGCTCCCAGGAGAACGCCCCCTCCTCGCAGAAGACGTCGATCCAGCGCGCGAACGGAGCGCAGGCGGCCAGCATCTCGCCGCAAACGAGGTCCACGTAAGCGTCCGCGCGGCCCTCGAACTCGACCGGCACCACGTGGGCGCCGAGGAAGGTGACGTCCGAGGTCAAACCGCGGGCCACGCGGCAGCAGCGGGCCTCCGTCTCCACGTCCAGCCCATACCCGGACTTGATCTCGAGGTG
>JALYZG010000149.1 GCA_030948965.1 Candidatus Dormiibacterota bacterium
TCGCAACAGCCCGAGAACTGGCTCGTCGAGCTCGGCAACTACCAGGCCCGGGTGACAGTCGACGTGCTCGACGTCATCAGCGGCAGCGGCTACCTCATGGTCCACGGCAACGGGATCACCATCCCGGGCCTGCCACCGATCTCCCACGGGCTGGCCATCGCCGTCGGGTTCCACATCCAGGCCGTGCTCATGGGCAGTCGGGCGGTGGGCCTATACCTGGAGGTGGCCGCCGGGTTCGACGCGATCCTCGGTTTCGATCCCTTCTTCCTCGGAGGCAAGATCTACGTCAGCGGCGAGCTGCGCATCTTCATCGTCAGCATCGGCGCGAGCGCCGAGCTCACGGTGCTAGTCGGCAAGCGCATGGTCGCCGGCCACGAGGAGCAGCAGCCCTATGTCCACGGCGAGGTCTGCGGCGAAGTCGATTTCTTCTTCTTCTCCGTAAAGGGCTGCGTGTCGCTGACGATCGGCAGCGAGCCGGACAAGACTCCCGTTCCGCTGGATCTGGTAGCCGGGGTCAGCCTCATCAGCCGGACTCCCGCCCGCCTCGAGGGCACCGGAACGGAGGGCTCGATCGACGGCAAGCTCGCAGATGCACTCTCGGTTGAGCGCCCCCAGCCTGGCCAGACCGTTCCGGACGTGCAATTGGACGCCGTACCGGTCGTCGTCTTCCGTACCGCGCCGGACACCTCCGCCACCACGGTTATGGGCGCCGACAAGCATGACGACGCCGGCGCGGGCGCCAACCCGTGGACCCGCATCGGCGACCGATGGTGGAAGTACCAGCTGGTGAGCGTCGACCTGGCCGGGGCCCTGACGCCCCCGAGCGGCGCGGTACCGAGCGCCTGGTGGAAGGGCCCGGACCCGGCCGACCCGGCTCATGGGCCCGCCCTGGCCCTGCTCGACTGGCTGCCGACACCGTTCTCCGCCGCAGTGCCGTATGGCAAGGCCCTCACCGACCAGGTCGACCACCGCTGGGGGACCGTCTGCGACCCGGCTGCCCCGCCGGCAGAGGTCCTCTGGACGTTCGACCACAAGCCGGTGGGACCGAGCCAGCCGGGCTGGCACCTCGACGGCGTGCCGTGGCCGGACCCGGCGAATGTCCTGCGGACAGCCCCTGTCGAGGGTGAGCTCACGGTGACCGAACCATGGCGCTGCGACCCCCTGGTGGACATCGTTCAAGGCACTCAGCCCGCGACGGTCATCGGGGATGCCGTGCCGTGCTTCACCGGCGGTGACATGGGCCCCCACAACCCGCTCGAGGGATGGCTGGCGGGTCAGCCGCTCACCTTCAGCCATGCGGCGCTGCCCGGCGACGGTGCGATCTTCGACGAGGTCGTGGACCTGCTCGCGGCGGGAGTCCCGTTGGGTGATGTCGCCGCCGCGCGCGCTGAGCGGTCCTGGGACCCTGGGCTGGGCGGGCTGCTGGACGCGCAGCTCCAGCTGGGCTGCGATGGACGCATCCTCCGGTCGCCGGCGATGGACGTACCCGAGCCTGCGCCACTGGGCACGCCCGAGGACCGGGAGCTCGTCAAGGAAGCATGGGCGCGCCTCGGCTTCACCCCTGACCCGCTCGCCGATGCCGTCAAGCTCCACGCCAACGGTGGCCTCGACTCGTTCACGATGCTGCTCCTCGTGCCCGAGAGGCTGTTCGCGGAGCGGCTGGTCCTTCGCTTCCAGGACGCCAAGGGCGGTGTGCTCGGCGAGACGCGCCTCTCGTTCCCGGACCTGGTCAACGTCGCAAACCCTCTGCCCGCAGGGTGGGTCGACCCGTCCGGGCCCTGGGCCGACCCCGTGCAGCGCGCTGGTCGGATCGGCGCGCGCGTTGTCGCAACCTCCGGCGTCGCCCAGATGCTTGCCCTGGTGTCGCGACGGGAAGTGCCCAAGGGCACCGTCGAGGTCGTTGTTGGCTGGGACCGCGCGGCCTTCAAAGATCAGCCGGCGCCCCCCTTCTACTTCATCGCGATGTCCGGGCTGGTCGCCAGCGAGCGCTATCGCCACGGTTACGACGACATCGTTGCGACTTCGAATCAGAAGGCCCTGTCGAGTGCGCTGACCGAGCCCCCGGACAATCGGGCGCTCCTGGTGCCCGGCACGACCTATACCGTGTCCGTGGTCTGGAAAGCCGAGGCACGCGAACAGGATCTCCGTCCCGGCGCGGGTGACTCTGGCGTCGCGAGCGGTCCGTTCACTCAGTCCTACCGGTTCGCCGCCGACGGTGTCGACAAGTCGCCAAAGGACCTCGCGCC
>JALYZG010000153.1 GCA_030948965.1 Candidatus Dormiibacterota bacterium
GAGCACGATGCCGCCGAGCAGCACGACCACGATCGCGCCCAAAAAGCTCTTACGGATCACGCTCCCGAGCAGAGCCACGGCGACGACAACGAAAATGATGCCGACGATCAGCTGGCGCGCGTTCTGCACGCCCAGGTTGAGGTTGAGCGCCGCGAGATAGATCGTCATTGGTTGCCTCCTTGAGAAGATGGGCCGACGGATGCGATGAGCCACTTGCCGCTCACCTGCTGCAGCCGGAGTCGGTAGTCCTGGCGGAGCTGGGCGCCGCTGGCCGGGTCCTGCCACAGCACTTCGGACGTGGCCCCGCGGTTGCTGCCTCCCGCCTCCACCTGGAGTGAGGGCATGGACGCGAAGACGAGCGTGCCGCCCAGGCCGACCAGGGTGGCTCCGGGGGCCGCAAAGTAGGCCAGCTGGGACTGGTCACCGGCGCCGTACGCACGCCAGAACGAGGCCAGGTTGTCGTGCAGCTGGGTGCTCAGCTGCTCGTCCACATTGAGGTTGGCCGCCGATCCCTGGTAAGTGGCAGCCGTGGGTGCGGGGATGGTGGCCGGGAGTCCGACGACGGTGTAGCCGCCGCCGATCGCCGCCACCGGAACCGCCAGGTAGGTCCACTGGCCCTGTGAGAGCTGGGCGGCGACCGTCACCAGCTCGAGAGCGCCGCTCGCGCGCTCAGAGACGGGCAGAGCGACGCGCACTGACTGCTGACCAATGCCATTCCAGGCCTGGTCAGCGGCCACCCCCGGTGCCAGGTAGGGTTGGAGGCGCCGGGTGTAGGCGTCGGCCTGGCCGGCGTTGTAGGTCAGGTAGTCCGTCACGAAGCGGGTGGCAAAGACCTCGGCGCCCTGATCGATCTGGGATTGGGCGGCCGTCGCCTGAGAACGCTGGGCCAGGTTGATGCGCCGCACCGCCGCCACGTCGAACACCGCCACTGCCAGCAACGCCACCACCGTGCCGTAGACGAGCGTCCTCACCGCCCACTTTCGCCAGACCTCGCGCGGGCCTAGCTCCCGAAAGCTCCGCTTGCTCAGTTGTGCCAGCAACATTCCTCCTCCGGTTGCCATATGACCTCCGACGCCCCTCAAAACTCTGGGCAGGGCGATGGCGGTCCCCACCGCATGGGCGCGGACACGGAGTTCGTGGCGGCCCTGTGAATCAGGGCTGGAATCGACCCCAGGACGGCTACCGCTCATCCGTTTCCCCGCATGGCTCGCCTCGCCGACCCGGCGACCAGCCGCGTCGATGTAGCAGGAGAATAGCACGTCCATCCACTAGATGTTGTGCATGCTCGACGCCATGCCTTCTACATGATGTGTTAATTAAGGCACAACCACTCTGCCTGATCGGCCATTAGAATCTCTGGCGCCACCGGAAGCGTGTTGCAGTAAATCCAGGAGCGGGAAGCGCCAAGCGCGAGGCCAAACGCGTATTGGCCCTCGGGCGGCGCCCGGCTCCTTGGGAGAGGAGTGCAGACGCGACACAGCCGGCGTGTGCGCGCCAGCGTGCTCGCTCGCCGCCACCCGAGGTGGGCCAAGACTGGAAATCCGTGACGTGTCGGTTCGCGCCGCCAGGCGCGGGATCCCGACTACCGGCTTAGGGCCAGCCGCCTGCTCCTACCCGCAACCATGCGCGACATGGTAAGCGGGTGAACCTGGGAGTAGCAGACTGGCTCGTCGCCCGTTCTCAGCGCGGCCGGCGTCCGCGAACCTCGGACATCGGCCGCACCGCGATAGGGCACGACCGGCTGACTCGCATGGAGGCCGGCGAGCAAGCCGCGCAGGAAGCGCACATCCGCGTGCAAGCAGCCACGCACCGGCCAAGCCCGGGATTCCTGATGACGTGCCGGTCGATGACCGGCAGCCGTCGGCTACTCGATCAGGTCAGGACCACCGTTCGCCGCCCCACAGCCATGCCGGCCATTTTGCGGTCCTGATGCGGACGTTTGCCGACCCCATCAGGTCGGCGGGCAGCGGCGGGCGGCGCGGCTGTCCTCGCACGCCGTGCCGAACGCGTCGAGTCGCCGCCTCTCAACTGCCACGGCGCCGCACGATGAGCCGCGCGTTGGCGATTCCCCAGCACCGGTTGTCGCGGCGATCCGGCCAACGGCCACAGCGGTCTCGCAGCTCGGTGGCATGGCCCACTGCGCGAACTCGTCCAAAAGGGCCCGCGCTGGGTGAACGCTTAGCCGGTTCTCGAGTGTGGTCATCGTCTCCCCGTACTCACCTGGGCTCCTGTGTCCACCCACGGTAAACCTACCCGCCGACAGCTGGCCAGAACGAACCTCGGAACGAACCTCGGACCGCCCCCGTCCAATGATGCGGGTAACGAATCTCCTCCCCCCGCGCCAAGGTGGCTCCCTTCTTGCCCGGGAGGATCTCGGAGTACGCCAGTCGGGAGCGGTCATCGACGATGGAGTGCACGTTGTCGTACGCCATCCGGGCCTTCTTCTACGCCGCGATCGAACCCATGGCCCGGCCGAGGGCTCGCCACATGCCGGCGTGGGGGACTCTGCCGATCTTCTTGACGTCGACGTGGACCACCTCCCCGGGCTGGCCCCTCTCGTAGCGGTTCGCGGTGACGGATGACCGCCCCGGTCATCGGGTCGCACTCGCGCAGGTAGGGCACGTCGTGGCGGCGCAGCACCCGGCACACGGTCCGGGCCCGCCCACCCAGCTCGGGCCCGATCCAGTCCCGCCCGCGCCAGTGCTCCTCGCGCCGCTCCCGCACCGCGACCCCCACCTCGGCCGGAGTGCGCCGAGCGAGCGATGCGGCGCCTAGGAGCGGTCCACCAGCCCGGCTTGGCCCTCGGCGTCGAACCGGGCCAAGCCAACGGGCGCGCACGGCCGCGAGACGCCCATCGCCCTCGCGACGTGCGCCACCGCCCACCCCCGGCGGCGGACCCGGTCGACTGGCAGGCGACGGCCGTGAACATTCAGGCGAGAGTTAGCGTGGGACATGAGGACTTCCGGACGGTATGAGCCTTCGACAAGCACACCTCACCCGGAGGTTTACCTACGTCAACCGTCCGACTTCACCAACGTCCAGGCCGTCTCGCGGCAGTGCGCGCACTGCTGGCTGGCCCGGTTCGACGCCGAGGGCCAAGCCGGGTCCAGATAGGCTCTTGAACCACTCGTCCACTCTGCGGCGCCCAGTGCCGGCATGCGATGACCGCTGTCACGTGCAAAGCTCCGAGTATGGCCGAAAGTCTCAGGCTGGCCGAGTTGATCGCTGCGCTCTCCCTGGCGACCGACCTGGGCATGGGCCAGCCGCTCGAGCAGGCTCTTCGCACCTGCCTGGTCGCGCTGGCTCTCGGTGAGAGGCTGGGTCTCGCCGGCGAGGAGCTGGGTGAGGTCTATTACGTAGCTCTTCTACGCTTCCTCGGCTGCACGGCCGACGCGCATGAATGGGCCGAGATGGTGGGCGGTGACGAGATCGCAGTGCGGGCCGCGATCGCCCCTGTCCTAGGCGGCAGGCCGAACGAGTTCGCCTCGCGGGTGATGCCGGCCGTCGGGGCCGGCCGCGGGCCGCTGCGCCGGCTACGGCTGGTCGCCGGGATGGTGAGGAGCGGTCGGGACCGTGCCCGTGAGGGCCTGCGGGCGCACTGTGAGGTGGGCGAGAGCCTCGCCCACCGGCTTGGGTTGCCGGAGGGCGTACGCACCGGGCTGGCGGCGTCTTTCGAGCAGTGGAACGGTCAGGGCCTGCCAAACGGGTTGTCGCGCGAGGCGATTCCGCTGGCCTCGCGCGTGGTTTTCCTCGCTCGCGACCTCGAGGTCATCCACCGGCAGGACGGCACCGAAGTTGCCAAGGCAGTGGTGCAGCAGAGGCGCGGCCTCGCCTACGAGCCAGGCGTCGCCGACGCCTTCCTGTCCGCTCCCTCGGAGGTCCTGGCCGGCGCTGACGCGACCACTCCTTGGGAGGACGTTCTCGACCGCGAGCCGGAGCCCAGGCCCTGGGTGCCGGAGGGGCGCCTCGACGCCGTGCTCGGAGTTTTCGCCGATTTCATCGACCTCAAGTCGCCGTTCACCGCCGGACACTCCCGCGAAGTTGCGAGTCTCGCCGGCGAGGCGGGTGGCCCGGAGGCCGCCATGCTCCGGCGCGCCGGCCTGCTCCACGACCTCGGCAGAAGCTCGGTGCCGAACGGAATCTGGGAAAAGCCGGGCCCGCTGACCGGCGGCGAGTGGGAGCGCGTCCGGCTGCACGCCTACTACTCGGAGCGGATCGTGGGCCGTGTTCGAGGCCTGGCCGAGCTGGCGGTCATGGTCGGCATGCATCACGAGCGGCTCGACGGCTCTGGATACCACCGGGGCAGCTTGCGCGGTGAGATCACGCCGCCCGCACGGATCCTCGCCGCGGCCGACGCATACCAGGCGATGACCCAGCTAAGACCGCATCGAGCGGCCCTGGCGCCGGAGCAGGCCGCCGCGGAGCTGGAGTCGATGGCGGCGGTGGGCCGCCTTGACCGGGAGGCCGTTCGGAGGGTCCTGACCGCCGCGGGTCACCGGCTTACGCGCGCCCGGCAGTCGTGGCCGGCGGGCCTGACCGAGCGCGAGGTGGAGGTACTCCGGCTGATCTGCCGCGGGGGCACCAAGAAGGAGGTGGCGGCGAAGCTCTCGATCTCCCCGAGCACTGTCGACCACCACCTGCGTCACATCTACGGCAAAGCCGGCGTCCAGACCCGCGCGGGCGCGACGCTCTTCGCCCTGGAGCAAGACCTTCTGAAATAGCGCGAACGCGCGATGCGCCCCAAAGGGCTTGGTGCCAGCATGCGTTCATGACAAGGAGGTCCGAGATGACCGTTCCGGTGATTGCCCTGCCCGGTGGCGTGATGCCGGCTGCCCTGCGGTATGCACACCTAGCTGCAGCCCTTGGGTCCGACGTGGGGCTCCACACCAAGGACCTTGAGGTCTACTCAGGGGACGAGCCTCCTGCCGCTTATTCGATCGCTCTCGAGGTCGAGGCGGTGGCGAGGTTCGCTGACTCGCTCGGCCTCGACCGCTTCCACCTGCTCGGCTATTCGGGTGGTGGATTCGTGTCACTGGCCTTCGCTGGCGCCCACAAGGACCGCCTCCTGAGCCTCACGCTCTTCGAGCCGGCTTCGATACCGGGCGCGCTGACCGCCGAGGAGGCGCCGCTCTTCCGTCGCCTGGAGGCCGAACTGGCCGACCTCTCCGGTGCGGAGTTCATGGGGGGTTTCATCCGCCTCGAGCTGCGACCGGGAGTGGACGTGCCAACGCCAGCTGGTCCACCGCCACCCTGGATGCGGCACCGACCGGCGGGCCTCGCGGCCATGCTGGCGGCGTTTGGCAAGCATCCCTTCGACCGAGATTCGCTCCGCCAGTGCCGCTTCCCGGTTTTCCTTGGCTACGGTGATCTGAGCGGTGAGCACGAAGAGATCAGAGCAGGAATCCTCGGCCGGCTGTTTCCTGACGTCCACATCCGGCGCTTCAGCGGGATCCACCACTTTGTGCCGCCGGAGCAGATCTACACCTCGGACCACCGGCGGGCGCTCCGTGAGCTCTGGGCTCGGACCACAGATCAAATCAGCGCATGAGTACTCACCCAAGACGGTCGTGGTGGAGTTCACTACGCATCGAACGCCTCACCAGCTTGCCGGCGTGCAGCGACAGGCGTGCCGAAGCACCTGGTGCTCAGTTGACGAAGACCGACCCAAGAGGAGGCAGGCTCTGATCGGGTGTTCTCGATGACCAGGATTCCCGAGCTGGACCCCGAGGCGCTGCCGCTGATGGTTCAGGGATACCGGTTGTCGCAAGCGCTGTACGTTGTGGCCACGCTCAAGATTCCGGACCTCCTACAGCGCGGAGGCAGGAGCGCAACTGACCTCGCCACGGCGACCAGCACACACCCCGACCGATTACGCCGTGTAATGCGAGCCTTGGCCGCCGAGGGCGTCTTCCAGGAGGATGACCGCGGCGACTTCAGTCAGACCCATTTCAGCGCCCAGCTTGTCGGCGACAGCGAGGCGAGGCTCATGATCGTGGGCTGGCGGATGCTGCCGGAGATTTACGGTGCCTTCGGCGCTTTGCTCCACGCCGTGACGACTGGAGAAATTGCCTTTGATCACGTCTACGCGCATCCGTTCTACCGGTACCTCGCGTCGACCCCCCGCGCTGCAGCCGACTACGAGGCGGCGATGGAATCCACGGTCGAGGCCTTCGACGAGATCTGCCGCGCCTACGACTTTTCGGACGTTGGTACGATTGTCGATGTAGGCGGGGGGCAGGGGGCCTTCCTCAGCGTTCTCCTGCCTCGCCACCCCGACATGCGCGGCATCCTACTGGACAAGTCAGACGTAGTCGCCAATGGGCGACGCCACCTCGAAGCCGCGGGAGTGGCCGAACGGGTGACAGTTGTCGGCGGCGATATCTTCCTGGAGGTACCAGCCGGCGCCGATGCCTACTTCACATGCACCGTCCTCCGATGCTTCGACGACGATGAGTGCCTGCGGATCCTGAGGAACGTCCGCGCTGCCATGAGCGGTGATGCGCGGGTGGTGGCTGTAGAGCAGGAAGTTCCATCTGGCCGCGCTCAGCGACCGCATGCGCTCCTGGATCTACACACGATGGTGGTGTACGGCGGTCGCGATCGCACTGCGATTGAGTATGGGACGCTGTTCGCAGAGGCCGGCTTGGAGCTCGTTGGTGTTACGCCGGTCGGTGGTCCATTTAGCGCCTTCAAAGGCCGGCTGTCGGGGTGACTTGCGGGGCAGTCCACGACGGTGACTGCCCCGTACGATGGGCCGAGGATTGCACTCGACGGTTCTGGCCATGTCCTTGTCCACAGCCGATGCGCCGCGCCTCAACTCCAACTGGAGTTGTTGCCGGTGTCGGCCCTCTGGTTGACACGCGGCGGCTCACTGCCGTACTCGTCGGCAGCAGCTCGGTGCGAAGGCTCCTGCCTACATCCATGGCACTCCAAATTGCTGATTGCAACACCCCAAGATGTTGGACCGGGCAGGCGGACATGGCGCGGACAATCCGAGCTCCCGCATGTACGATCGAGCCGGGCGCGAAAATCCTTGTCTTCAGCTATTGCCGCGGCTCAAGGAGAACGCGCAGGGCCAGATCGACCAAGGGGCACGGCAGTCCTGGCAAGCGGCGCACAGCCCAGGTTGCTCGGGTCTCTCGTGATACGGCGCTTGCGTCGATGACGATCACGGACTACTCAGCCCGTTGGAAGCCTGCGATTGACACCTCGGCAAGCAGATTCACCTATAGTCTGGTTGCGGCGATCATGATGGCGCCCGACTCGGGAAACCATAGTTAAGGCGACGAGACCAAGATTCGGAGGGAAGTATTGACGTTGGCAACCCAGACTCAGTCCACTCGGCGTCGTCGATCGGCCAAACACACCGACCCGGCAACCGCGCCATCACGTCGACGTCGGCAGCCCAATCGCAGCACTGATCTCGGCGCTCTCGACGGAATGGTCAACGACCTGATCAGCACGAACAAGCAACTGCAACGAGAGATCGCGCAACTCAAGCAGAAGGTCGTGCGTGACGCCGCCACGGTCGGTGAGAGGGCGCTGCGCCCTATCCAGCGGAAGTTGGAACGTGCGGTCAACACCTCGTCTGCCACCTCCGCGTCCGGCCGGCGATCGGCTGCGACCTCCTCAGCACCGCCTCGGACCAGGCGCAAGATCACCGATCCCGTGGTGCTGGAGAAGCGAAGGCAGGCACTGGCCAGGGCGCGTCAGGTGCGGG
>JALYZG010000173.1 GCA_030948965.1 Candidatus Dormiibacterota bacterium
CCTCGACGGCCTCGCCGGCGAGGCGCTCCAGGGCTTGGCGCAGGCTCTCGCCGGGACCGGTCGTGGCGTCCAGGACAAGGGCTGCCAGCCCCACGCCGGGCTCGGCGCCGCTGCCCGGGCCGCCCAGGATGCGGGCCAGCTCCGCCGCGGCGAGCACCGGCGAAGGCAGCTCGAGCAGAGGCTGGGTGTGGCCGACGATCGCGGGGTGCAGCGGCCGGCCGAGCGATTCCCCGGCGGCGTTCTCCGGGCCGAGGGTGCGGCCGCGGGCGCCGAGGGTCACCCGCAGCGACATCACGGAACGCTCCCGGAGCGAGTCGATAGCCGGGTTCGTGACCTGGGCGAAGCGCTGGCGGAGGTGGCCGGTGACCCGGCGCGGGGTCAGGCCCAGCGGCGCGATGGGGATGTCGTCGCCCATCGAGTAGGTCGGCTCCAGCCCGGCGTCGGCCATCGCCTGGACCACCATCTTCACGTCTTCGGCGCCCCAGCCGTACATCCGCTGCAGGCGCAGCAGGTGCGCCGGGACCTCGGGCTCGACCTGACGGCGCTCGATCGGCACCAGCACGCGGTCGGCGAGCAGCCCGTAGTCGTGGTGCTCGGCGACGCGGGCCTTGGCCTCGGCGTCGCGGTAGAGCCGGCCCTCGCGCAGGTCCACCAGCAGCAGCTGGCCGGGGCCGAGGCGACCGCGCTCGATCACGTCGGCCGGGGGCAGCGGGATCACGCCGGCCTCGGAGGCGGCCACGACCAGGCCGTCCCTGGCCACCTGGTAGCGCACGGGGCGGAGGCCGTTGCGATCGAGCGCCGCCCCCGCCACCACCCCGTCGGAGAAGGCTAGGGCGGCGGGACCGTCCCAGGGCTCGAAGCGAGTGGACTGGAAGCGATAGAAGTCGCGGACGCGGGGAGCCATGTCGCCGCGCCCCTCCCAAGCGTCCGGGACCAGGGTCATCAGCGCCTCGGCCGGGTCGAAACCGCGCCGCACCAGGAGCTCCAACGCGTTGTCCAGCGAGGCGGAGTCGGAGCCCTCGGCGAGGAGCGCCGGGCGCAGGTCCGGCTCCAGCTCCATCTCTCGGGCGCGCATCCAGGCCCGGTTGCCGGCGATCGTGTTGATCTCGCCGTTGTGGGCCAGGAGGCGGAAGGGCTGCGCGTTGCGCCAGTCCGGCAGCGTGTTCGTCGAGTAGCGCTGATGGAACACGGCGACCTGGCTCTCGGCGGCGGGGTCACCCAGGTCGAGGTAGAACTCGCCCAGGTGAGTGCCGGCCATCAGGCCCTTGTAGACGATCGTGCGGCAGGAGCAGGACGCGAGGTAGAGCCGCACGCCCTCCGCCGCGGCCCAGCCCTCGGCCAGGCGGCGCGCCCGGTAGAGGCGATCCTCCCACTCCGCCTCGGCCAGGTCTGGGCGGGGGATGACGGCGTGCCAGATGGTCGGGAGGCTGGAGCGGGCGCGCTGGCCCAGGCTGTCAGGGTCGACCGGAGGCCGGCGCCAATCGGCGACGCCGAGCCCGTGCCGGGCGAGCGCCCGGGCCAGGACGCGCCTCGCCCGATCGTCCCATTCGAAGAGCACCGCCACCGCGGTGTCGCGGCCGAAGATGCCGCGTGGCACCTGAAGCATCAGTCCCGCCCCGTCGCCGCTGCGGCCGTCGGCGTCGAGGCCGCCGCGGTGGGCGAGGTTGGCGAGAGCCGTCACGCCCAGTTCCACCACGCGGTGGGAGGCAGGCGCCGAGGGGGCGGCGACAAAGCCCATCCCGCACGCCGCCCGCTCCCGAGGCAGGTCGCCAGGCCAGGCGGCGCGCGCGGACACGTCGAGCAGGGACATCGCCGAGCGAAGCCTACCGGTGAATCCCGCTGCCGGCCTAGTTAGTGATCACCAACGAATACCTGCACTCATCGTCGCCCGCACACAAGACGAGCGTCGGCGCCGAGGCGTGGATCCGCCGTCAGAAGCACCTTTGGGGCGGCATCGTTGCGTGCTTCCGCCGGCGAATGCACCGTTGGGGCGCGATCTTGGCTTCACAGGCCGAGAAGCATCTGCACCCGCAGGGCGACAGCCAGGTTGAGCCGGGTGTCAGCTTCATCGAGGTCCAGTCCGGAGATCTCACGGATGCGCTCCAACCGGTAGCGCAGGGTGTTGGGATGGACGTTCAAGCGCCGGGCCGCCGCCTGCTGCTCGCCTGTCTCGAGGTAGGCGCGGAGCGTGGCCAGGAGGCTGCCGCCCCGCAGCCGGTCGTGCTCGCTGACAGCGCCCAGATGGCGGCCGGCGAACTCGACCAGGCGCTCGACGCTGACGCCGGCCAGAAGGCCGGTCAGGCCCAGCTCGGGCACGGCCACGACTTGGTCCCAGCGCTTGTAGCGGGCGAGCGTGTCCATCACCGCCCGTACCTCGCGATGGGCCGTGGCCACGCCGCCGGGAGCGGCCACGGCGGCCGAGTAGCCGACCGAGACCGTGAAGCCCGGCTTCCACTCGGTCACGGTCTCCCGGATCTGGTCCGCCAGCGGGTGCAGCCGCTCGAGGCCGCCCGCCGGGTCGGGGCCCAGGGGCAGGAGGCCGACGACGCTGTCGGAGCGGGCCCCGAGCAGGGCACGCGGATGGGCGCCGCGGACGACACCGGAGACCCGCCGCAGGAGTTCCCGCTTCAGCGCCTGGATGGCGTCCTCGCTGATCTGGGTGCCGCGCATGAAGCCGCGGAAGTCGTCCACGTCCGCCACCAGGACCACGTGACGCCCGGCCAGCGGGTAGCCGAGGTGGCGGGCCCGGCGCTCGGCCGCGGAGTCGTCGCCGTAGGTGCCGTGGACCAAATCGTCGACGAACTCCCCGCGTAGGCGGTCCTCGACCTCCGCCACCTCGCGCTCCATCGTCAGCGAGAAGGCCATGACCAGGGCCGCCTGCTCGACGGCCATGAACGCCAGGTCCTCCTTCTCCGGCGGGTCGATGATCGAGATCACCCCGAGCAACTGGTTGGCGGCCACGATCGGGGCGATGATCCGTGATCTCTGCAGGCCCAGGTGAGGGTACGCGGGCACCTTCTGAGGGTGCCTCGACTCCGTGACCTCACGCAGCATCTGCTGGATCTGAGGGTCGAACAGGACTCGGGGCGGCGTGCCGTGGCGGGCGATCGTCTCCCTACGGTGGGCGTCGGCCCCGGTGCCGCCCGCGTGGGCCAGAAGCCGGAAGGACGCGTCCTCGACCGCGACCGCGCTGCCCAGCAGGTCGGCCAGGGTGCGAGCGATCTCGGTCACACCCTTGCCGTCCAGCACAAGCTCGGTGAAACGCGCATGGATGTCGATCGATTGCTTGAGCCGCCAGTGCTCGGCATTGATGATCCGCTCCAGGAGTGGCTCCATGAGCGCGCTCCACGGCACCTCGGGCCCGATGGTGAAGAGCGGGATCCCGAGGCGATCTGCATCTCGCTCCATCTCCGCCGGCAACTCGTTGAGATAGCGGCCGAGCTTCACCACCACGCCCGAGCCGCCGCTGGCCGCGACGGAGGCAACCAGGCCGGCTGCGGTCTGGGGATCGTCCTTGAACGTGAAGCCGGTGGTCAGGAGGAGCTCGTTGGGCCGCATCCGGTTCGGCGTCTCGGGCGTCTCCATGACGCGGACCCACTCGACCAGGTGATCGAGGCCGGCCTGGCCGGCGATCACTACGGCCTCGGCCAGGCCACCGAACGTCATGGCCTCTCGCACAGTCGGAGGGGGGGCCGGGATGTCGCTATCGAGCGTGGCGCCGGTGGCCGTGGTCTCCACAAGCTGACATTATCGGTTCGATCGTTTCTGAGCGCCAATCCCAGCGGTCTGTGGTTGTGTCCGCGCAACTAGTGATGACATCGCCGATGAGGCTACGGTTAAGCTTCCATGGACACTCAGGGCGCTCCTCTGTGCCTGCGCCACCAGCCGCCGGCAAGGATGCGCTTGGTCACGCTGCACTCTGGAGGCACGGACCCGGACCAGGTCTTGGCGCTGTACGAGTGTCCTGATTGTGGCGCCGAGCGCAGAGTCCCGATTCTCGAGGCGCCGACCGAGGACGAGTCCGAGTCGGAGGTGGCGTGATGGCTGACGACCCGGGCCGCGAGATCGACCGCGAGACGCCGGACGAGGTCGCCGGCCGTTTCACAGAGCTCGACGAAGCGGCCGCGGCGCGCGCGCGGGAGCGAATGGCGGCGGGGGAGCGGCCCCAGGCGGCCTTCGCCCAGGAGTCCGTCATGCTCCAGATGGTGCGGGCCTACAACTAGCCCTGGGCTGGCGCCGAGCGCTCAGTGCCGGTCGGAACTAATTCATCCAGCCGCTGAGGGTGAGCACGGCGGCGGCGACCGACTCGGGCGTGAGGCCATCGGTGGCGACCACGGGCACCTCCCGCAGATCCCGGTCCATGGCGGCCGCGAAGGCCGCGGCTTGGGTCAGGTGATCGCGCAGCTCGGCGCCCCGGTCGCGCACCCGCAGCCGCGCCGCCAACGTGCTCGGGGTCGCGGTGAGCCGGATCACGGTGAGCGGCGTCCCGCCGACCGCGGATCGGAGGCCCTGAACCTCGGTGGCGGCGCGCACCGCACGGGTGAGGACCGCGCGACGCATGCCGGCCTGGAGCAGGTTGGGCCAGATGGCGGCCAGGTTTTGGGCGATGAGCTGGTGCGGCGTGGGCGCCTCGGGGCCGAGATGGCTCCAGCCCAACCAGTCGAGGTCCAGCACCACCGCGGCGATGCCGGCTTGCTCCAGGAGCTCGCCGGCGGCGATGGCGGCGCTGGTCTTGCCGGCGCCGACCGTGCCCGTGAGGAGGAGCGCCGCGACCCCTTCGGGCCCGGTCCCGCGGTGCTCGTGGCCTCGGCGCACGCCGGCTCCTACAGGTGCCAGCGCAGCGGCAGGGCACCGAACTCGAGCGCCAATTGGAGCTCCAGCACCTGGGCGGCGCGCTGCGCCTGCTCGGCCGCCATCTCCTTTTGCCGCGGGGTCAGCGGCTTGTGAGCGTCGATGCGGATGACCAGCTGCTTGCCTTTCGGGCGGCGCTCCCACACTCCGGCCACACAGCCTCCGAGCAGCAGGACGGCCAGGGGGGCCGCCGTGCCCGGTGCGGCGAGAGCGACCGGCGAGCCCGGCGGCATGAGCTGGTCGCGAGGGTGCGAACCGACCGTGTAGACGTCGAAATGCGGCAGCAGGTGGACCGTGTCGGGCGCCGGTTCGGCGGCCGCGTCCAGGTCCTCGGCCAGGAGTGCCCGCCGGCTGCCCTCGACATCCACCTCGGCCAGCTCCGGTTGCAGCTCCTCGAAGAGGCGTCTGGCGAGGGCCGGTTCGAGGCCGAACCAGCGCGCGAACTCGGCCCGGGTCGAGGGCCCGTAGGCGCGAAGGAAGCGCCGGAGGACGAACAGCCCGGCCGCGAACGGGTCCTCCTCCCGCCAACCCGTCCAGTCAGCCAGGCGGACGAACGTGATCCGGCCGGCGAGGGTGGGGCCGTAGCAGACTCGGCCCAGGGCCGCCGCCCACCCGAGCGCCATCGGCCAGTTGCTGTAGCTGCCCAGCCAGCCCGCGTTCTTGGCGACCGCCCAACCCCCCGCACGGGTTTCGAGCTCTCGCTCCAGCTCCAGTTTCGTGATCGGCTCCGGTCCCACCGCTGCCGAGATGGCGTCCACGACCCCTGAGAAGCCCTGGGGGTCGATGCCCAGCCGGCCGCGGCGTCGTTCGTCGGCCTCGAAACGGAGCCTGTTGGCGGCCATCCAGGTCGGTACCTCGCCGGCGGGCAGCAGATGGAGGGTGCCCCGCAGGCCGACGGTCTTGACCAGCGTGCGGTCCGACCAGAGGGCTGAGCGTACGTCCCGGCGGGTGATCCCGGCCACGCGCATCCCCAGCATCAGCTCGGCGCTCGCCTCCATCTGGGCGTGGACGCCGCAGATGTCGCCGGCCCCGGCCACCAGCTCTTCGGCGCGTGCCGGCGTCAGCAGGTGGTGGCGGGTCAGGCGGCGACCGACGACCTGCGCCCAGCTCAAGTTCAGCACTCTGGCCATAGTTTCCAGGCGAGATTGAGCACTGGGTACAGAACAACCGCGAAGAGGCGGACCGGCTTCAAGAGCAGTGGCGAAGGGAGGGAGAGTCCTTCGTCGTTGAAGCTTCTCCTCGACGAGATGCTCGATGCCACGATTGCCGAGCAGCTGCGGCATCGCGGACACGACGTCGAGGCGACCCAAGCGCAGGCCGGGCTCGAAGGCAAGAAGGACACCAAGCTACTCCGGGCAGCGCGCGAACTCGATCGCGTCGTCGTCACTGGCAACGTCCGCGACTTCGTTCGGCTGCATCGCCAGTTCTGGCCTCAGGCGAGGACCACGCCGGCATCATCTTGGTCTCGTCCAGTCGCTGCCCGCGCTCCCAGCGAACGATAGGCCTCTGGGTCGAGGCGCTCGACGCCTTGCTCGACGGCAACGTTGATCGCTCGCTGCAGACCAGGTGCACTTGGCTCTCTTAGCCTGCCGGTACTAGCCTGGTCGGGATGGGATCGCCTCCTCTGTCGGCAGACGGCCGGTGGAGGTGGGACGGCTCCAGCTGGCAGCCCGTCCAGGCCGGGGCGCAGGCGCCCGCTGGCGGGGCACCGACCCCAGCGCGGCGGCGGCGGACCTGGCCCCGAATCCTCCTCGGCGGGGGCGCCCTCTGGCTGGCGGCGGTGCTGGTCACCTTCTTCACCCGCAATCCGACGCTGGTGCCGACCGTGATCCTGATGGGCAGCTTCCTCGTGCCCGTGACCTTCGTCTCCTACGCGTTCGAGCACGAGGCCTCGCGTGAGCTGCACGTACAGGACATCCTTGTTGCCTTCATCACCGGCGGCATCATCGGCGTGCTCGGAGCCTCGGTCCTGGAGTCCACCCTGCTGCCCCACACGTCCGCCGGCACCTACCTCTGGGTGGGTCTGATCGAGGAAGCGTCGAAGCTCGTGGCGCTCTGGTTCATCGCCCGGAGCATGACCGACTACTGGATCCGCGACGGCATCGTGCTCGGGGCCGCGGTCGGGTTCGGCTTCGCCGCCTTCGAGAGCTCCGGCTACGCCTTCAATGCCCTCTTCCAGAGCGGCGGCGGACTGTCCCTCTCCAGCCTGATCCAGACCGAGGTGCTGCGTGGCGTCCTGGCCCCGGCCGGGCACGGCCTCTGGACCGCCATCCTCGGAGCCGCTCTCTTTCGAGGCGCCCGGGAAGGCCGCCTGCGCCCGACGTGGAGCCTCCTCGGCTGGTACCTGGTGGTGTCGCTGCTGCACGCGTTCTGGGACTCGGCCAGCGGCATCGCATTCCTGATCACCTTGCTCGGAACCGCGACCAGCTCGCAGTGGTCCTCGATTCAGCTCGGGACCACGCCTAACCTGAGCGGAGAGCAGGTGGCGGTCTTCGACGTGCTGATGTGGGGCCTTATCGTCCTTGCCGCGGTGGTCGGGGGGCTGCTTTTGTGGACGCGGCTGCGCCTCGCCGCCCACCAGCTGACGCCCGTGCGGGGCCATGCGACGGCCCTCGGGTCGACTACCCACGGCTGAGCGGAGCGGCCGTGCGTCAGGGTGAGGCGATCAGACCGCGCAGCACCATGTCGAGCACGCCACCGTGTCGCAAGTACTCGAGCTCAGTCGGATTGTCCACCCGGGCCGTGCAGCGGAATCTCTGACTGGCGCCGTCGCCGGTCGTCACCTCCACCTCGACCTCCTGGCCCGGACGCAGTCCGGCCGCCAGGCCGCGCAGGGTGAGCGACTCCGCGCCGGTCAGGCCCAGCGAGCGCCGCGTCTCGCCGGGCGCAAACTGCAGAGGCAGCACGCCCATCCCGACCAGGTTGGAGCGGTGGATGCGCTCGAACGATTCGGCGATGACGCAGCGCACGCCCAGCAAGTCGGGGCCCTTTGCGGCCCAGTCTCGCGACGACCCGGATCCGTACTCGCGGCCCGCGATCACGACCGTCGCCACGCCCTCTTGCCGGTAGCGCTGGGCGGCGTCGAAGATCGTCATCTCCTCGCCCGAGGGCTGGTGCTTGGTCCACCAGCCCTCGCGCCCGCCGGCCAGCTCGTTGCGCAGCCGGATGTTCGCGAAGGTGCCCCGCATCATCACCTCGTGATTGCCGCGGCGCGAGCCGTAGGAGTTGAAGTCGGCCCGCTCCACGCCGCGCTCAAGGAGATAACTGCCGGCCGGGCTGGCGGCCGCGATCGAGCCCGCGGGTGAGATGTGGTCGGTCGTGACCGAGTCCCCGACAATGACCAGGATCCGCGCCCCCTCCATGTCGCGGACCGGTACTGGCTCCGCCTCCAGGCCTTCGAAGTAGGGCGGCTCCTGGACGTAGGTGGAGCTCGCGTCCCAGGCATAGATGGCGCCGGTCGGGGCGGCCATCCGGCGCCAGTGCTCGTCGCCGTCGTAAATGGTCCCGTACTCGCGGCTGAACATGTCGCTGTGCACGGACTCGCGCACCACACGATCGACCTCCTCCGCCTCCGGCCAGAGGTCGCGGAGGTGAACCGGACGCCCGTCGACCTCGCCCAGCGGCTCGGTGGTCAGGTCCTTGCGCACCGTGCCGGCGAGCGCGTACGCGACCACCAGCGGCGGCGAGGCCAGGTAGCTGGCCCGGACCAGCGGGTGGATGCGGGCCTCGAAGTTGCGGTTGCCCGACAGCACCGCGGCCACGCTCAGGTCGCCCGCCTGGACCTCGGCCTCGACCTCCGCGCTGGCGAGCGGGCCGGAGTTGCCGATGCACGTCGTGCAGCCGTAGCCGACGAGGTAGAAGCCCAACTTCTCCAGAGGTGCCAGCAGCCCGGCCTGGCCCAGGTAGTCCGTCACCACCCGCGAGCCCGGGGCGAGGGAGGTCTTGACGTGGTTCGGGACCCGCAGACCGGCCGCGACCGCGTTGCGCGCCAAGAGCCCGGCGGCGACCATCACCGAGGGGTTGGAGGTGTTGGTGCAGCTGGTGATGGCGGCGATCACCACCGATCCGTTGCGGATGCCGGCGGCGGTCCGCTCGGCGACTGCCGTGCCGCCGCCGGTGTGGGCCCCGCCCTCGCCGTTGAAGCGGGCGAGGTCTTCGGCATCGGGCTCCTCGTCCGGCTTGAAGACCTCGGCGAAGCTCTGCCAGACACGGCCCAGTGGGACTCGGTCCTGGGGCCGCTTGGGGCCGGCCAGGCTGGGCTCGATGGTGGCGAGGTCCAGCTCCAGGAGCTCGGAGAAATCGGGCGCGGCGTCGCCGTCGGTTCGGTACAGACCCTGCGCCCGGCAGTAGCGCTCGACCAGCGCGATGTGATCCGGCTCTCTGCCCGTCGTCTCCAGGTACCGCAGCGTCTGGGCGTCAACCGGGAACAGCGCCGAGGTCGCCCCGTATTCGGGGCACATGTTGGAGAGGGTCGCCCGATCGGCGACCGTCAGACTGGAGAGGCCGTCGCCGCAGAACTCGACGAACTTGCCCACCACGCCGTGGCGGCGGAGCATCTCGGTCAGGGTCAGGACCAGGTCGGTGGCGGTCGTGCCGACGGGCAGCGCATTGTGGAAGCGGACCCCGAGCACGATCGGCGGCGGCAGGTACATGGGCTGGCCGAGCATGCAGGCCTCAGCCTCGATCCCGCCCACGCCCCAGCCCAGCACGCCCAGCCCGTTGACCATCGTCGTGTGGGAGTCGGTGCCCACAAGCGTGTCGGGGAGGGCCACGCCGTCGCGGACCTGGACAACGCGGCTCAGGTGCTCGAGGTTGACCTGGTGGCAGATGCCCATCCCCGGGGGCACGACCGTGAAGTTGTGGAAGGCCTGCTGGGCCCAGCGCAGGAGGGCGTAGCGCTCACCGTTGCGCTCGTACTCGCGCTCGATGTTGGTCTCGTAGGCGCGGGCGTTGCCGAACTGGTCGACCTGGACCGAATGGTCGATGACTAGGTCGCAGGGGATCCGGGGATCGACCCGCGAGGGGTCCCCACCCGCTCGCTCGACGGCCGACCGCATAGCCGCCAGGTCGACCACTGCGGGCACCCCTGTGAAGTCCTGGAGGAGGACGCGTGCCGGCATGTAGGGCACCTGTGCGGCCTCCGCCGGCACTGCCGGCCAGGCGCCCAGGGCCCGGACGCTGGCCTGGTCGACGACGCCCGCGGCCTCGCCTCGGAGCAGCATCTCGAGCAGCACCTTGACCGTCATCGGGAGGCGGCCGCTGCCCGCCGGCCCGGCCTCCAGGGAGAAGAGATGGAGATCCGTGCCGTCCAGCCTTCGGCGTACGTCCATGCCTCGAATCCTAGTTCTCAGGGGCGTCCCGCCGGTGGAGGGCGGCCGCCACCCGGCGCGGGCCCTCCGCCCGGACGATCTGCTCCAGGGGCAAGGGCAGAGCCAGGCGCCAGTTGGCGCCCACCGTGCCCGGCCGGTTGGGGCGCTCCGCCACCCCGAGCGCGTCCTCCAGCGTGGCCGAGAGCACGAAAGAGGGGCTCGCCGCCAGTGCCCGGTGGGCCGCCTCGGCGGCGACCGCCACCGGCTCGTCGCCCACGAGGTGGGCATTGTGGCGCAGCCGCTCGCGGACCAGTTGGTCGGTGTCGCTGCCGCCCCAGATCCCGGCCAGGGTGGGCAGGTCGTGGGTCGTGAGAGCGGCCAGCGAGTCGCGTGGGTACTGCTCGGGCGGCCGGTCCTCGAACCAGAACACGCGGTAGGAGAGGACCTGGCGTCGAGCCAACTCCTCCCGGACCGAAGCCTCGACCGTGCCCAGGTCCTCGCCCACCACCAGCGCTCCGGCGCGCTGGCTCTCGAGGGCCAGGATGTCGAGCAGCTCGCGGTGCGGGTAGCGCACGTAGACGCCGGCGGGGGGGCGGGCCCCGGCCGGGATCCAGTACAGGCGGAAGAGGCCCATCACGTGGTCGAGGCGCAGCCCCGACGCGTGGCGCAGGGCCGCCCGCACGGTCTGGATGAACGGCTCGTAGCCCATCGCCCGCAGTCGCCAGGGGTCGAAGGGGGGCAGGCTCCAGTCCTGGCCGGCCGCGTTGAAGGGGTCGGGCGGGGCGCCGACCGTCATCCCGCCCGCGAGGGCGCCCGGCCAGAGCCACGCGTCGGCGCCGTCCGCGCGCACCCCGATGGCCAGGTCGTTGATCAGCCCGATGCCGGCCGCTGCGGCCGCCAGCTGCCGATCCAGCAGCCACTGCAGCCACTCGTGGAAGCGAATGCGGCCACGATGGGCGGCGCGAAACTCGGCCACTGTGGCCGTGGCTGGATGGCGCAGGCCCTCGTCCCACTTTGGCCACGGCCTGTCCGTACGTTCAGCCAGGGCGCAGAACGTCGCGTAGTCGCGCAGGAGATCGCCCTCGCGCTCACGGTGGCGGTCGAACTCAGGGTCGCCGGGGAACGCCAGCCAGAGCTCTTCCAGGGCGCGGCGCTTGAGCTTGAAAACCGTGTCCCGGTCGATCTCGCGGCGGGCGTCGAGGCCTGTCCCGGCCGCCGCCAGCGGGGCCAGGCGGGCGCCCAGGCGCTCGGCTCCCGGCGCCTCCTCCACGCGAATGTACAGGGGGTTCAGAAAGCACCGGCTGGAGGGCGAATAGGGGCTCGACTCCTGGGGCAGGGTCGGCAGCGGCGCGTGCAGCGGGTTGACCAGGAGGGAGCTCGCGCCGAGCGAGCGGGCCCAGGTGCCCAGCTCGCGCAGGTCGGCGAGGTCGCCGTGGCCCCAACTCTGAGCCGAGCGGAGCGCGTACAGCTGGACGGCCCAGCCCCAGCCCATCAGCGTTGCGGGCAGGCGGCAGGCGCCTGGACCGACGATGAGGAGGGTCGTCGCGCCGGCGGCCAGGTCGTGCAGCCGGTGGTAGCCGGAAGGAAGGTCCGGCGGCAGCCCGCCCGATAGGCGCAGCGCCCGGCCATCCTCCGTCAGCAGCTCGTGCTCGCCCTCCAACCGAATCTCCTCGCCCGGGTGGACGCAGAGGACCGGGGCCGGCGCCGGCCCCTCGGCGCCGGCCCCCATGGCCTCGAGGACGGCCGCCACCGACTCCTCCGAGGGCCTCACCCATTGCCCCGCCATGTCGAAGTAGCC
>JALYZG010000274.1 GCA_030948965.1 Candidatus Dormiibacterota bacterium
CGGCACGTGCCTTCTGGCCCAGGCTGGTGAGCTCCTCTCGCAGGGGCCAGAGCGCGTCGAGGGTGCGCGCCATCGCCTCCGGCTGCTCAGCGATCTCCACCGCCATCTGTGTGCTCACCAGTCCACCTCCCCGAAGGCCAGGGCGCCGCCGATCCAGGCGGCGCGAGTGTGCAGGTCGTCGTCCAGCCAAACGAGGTCCGCGACCGCGTCCGGCGCCAGGCGGCCCAGGTCCGCGCGCCCCAGCACATCGGCCGGGATACGACTCGCGGCGTCAATCGCGACGGCGAGGTCAACGCCCAATCCGACCACGTTTGCCACCGCCTCGTCCATTCGCAGCACGGCGCCCGCCAGGGTGCCATCGAGGCGGCGGGGCGGCCCGCTAGGCCCAGTCTCAATGATCTCGCCCCCGAGCTCGTAGCGACCGGGCGGCTGTCCGGCGGCCGCGGTGGCATCCGACACCAGCGCCACTCGCCCGGACGCCGCGGCGAAGACCAGCTTGCAGACGGGCGCCACCACATGCGAGAGGTCGACGATCAGGCCTAGGGTCAGACGCGGCTCGACCAGCGCCTGCCCGACCACGCCCGGCTCCCGGTGGTGCAGGCCGCGCTGAGCGTTGAAGAGGTGGGTGACCATCCGGGCCCCGGCATCGACGCCCGCCGCCATCTGCCCCGCGGTAGCGTTGGAATGGCCGATGGAGACCACGACGCCGCGCTGGCTCAACCGGCGGATTGCCTCCAGCCCTCCCTCGAGCTCTGGCGCCAGAGTGATCAGAGCGAGGATGTCGCCATCCACGCCGAGCAATCGGTCCACATGCTCAGGCGTCGGCTCGAGCAGCCACGCTGGGTCGTGGGCACCGCGGCGTTCCGGGGAGAGGAAGGGACCCTCCAGATGCACACCGAGAATGCGGGCGACCGGCTGTCCGTTCGCCGCCTCGCGGGCCGCGGCCGCCGACTCGAGTCCCGCGGCCAGGGAGTCGAGGGGAGCCGTGATCAGGGTGGGCAGAAACGCCGTTACTCCGGTGCTCGGCAGCGCCTCCTGGACACGCCGCCAGTCCTCGGCCGGCGCGGCGCCGAAGTCGACGCCGACCATGCCGTTGAGCTGGAGATCGATCAGGCCTGGCCCCAATACACCCTCCTCGAGGTGGACGTCTGCCTCCGACGCCGGTGGCCGGCCCTCCCGCACGGCCACGATGTGTCCACCCTCGATGACGACGGCGCCCGGTTGCAGTAGCCGTCCTTCGGAGACTATCCGCTGGGCTGAGATGGTCGGCATCAGTTCGGCTCCAGCAGACGTTCGGCCAGCCGGACGGCGCCCACCACTGGCTCGCCCTCGAGCAGGCGGGCGTCGGTGAGGCCTCGCTCGGCGAGTCGGGCGCGGACTCCAGATTGCAGTCGCGGCTGGTTCACAATCAGGCCCCCGGCCATCACCACAGGGCCCGGCAGCGCAAGACGCTCGCCGACTGCCAGCGCGAGCTCGCCGAGTGCCGCCGCCGCCGCAGCGACGATCGTCTCGCTGGCTGCGTCGCCTTCGTCCGCCAGGTTGAAGACCACCCGCGCGCGGTCGGCCCAACTCCGACGGTTGGAGTCGGCGTAGAAAAAGTCGAGCAGCAGCCCGGGACGGTCGAGCCCACAGGCCTCAACCAACCGCCGGCTCAGGCGGTCGGGAGCGAGATCACGATCCAGCCTCACCAGCGCGTGCCGCACGGCGTCCCGGGCGATCCCAAAACCGCTGCCCTCGTCCCCCAGCAGGTAGCCCCAGCCGCCAGCTCGGGCCTCCGCACCGGTGGGACCGACTCCCCAGGCCACCGAGCCGGTCCCGGAGATGAGCACGATGCCCGACTCCACTCCGGCCGCCGCCAGCACCAGCCGAGTGTCGTGCACAACCTGCACGCGGGCGTCCGGCAGCTTGCCCTGCAACAGGCCGCGGAGGCGCTCCTCGCCCTCCGGCGTGTCAGCGCCGGCGGCGCCGATGCAGGCGACCGCTACCCCGCGGGGATCGAGCTGATCGAGCAGCAGGTCGAGCTGGCGTCCCGCTTCCTCGACGCCCACCGACGAGATGTTGGCGCTGGCGGAGTGGGCCTCCCGAATGACGCGGCCCTCCTCCACACGCATTCCCTTGGTTTTGGAGCCGCCGGCGTCGATGCCGACCACGGCCGCGGCCCCGCGGCCACGCCCTGCCATAACAGCCAGTCTAGTCCTGATGGGTGGCGTGCCAGCGCGTTCCGATGCCTCCTTCCAGTCTGGTCAAGTCTGGCGGCTCGTGTTAATGTGAAAGGGCATTGGCGCCGACTCGAGACACCTCTGAGTGAGTGGTGTTCAAGCGACGCGTTTCTGAAGGGAGGCGCATATGCTGAGGCTCGAGGATCTGCGAAGAGCGTCCGGTCTGGGCTTGGTGGTCGCTTTCACGGCCGCGACCGTCGGCGTCATCTACGGCTACGACCTGGCCAACATCGCGGGCGCGCTTCTCTTCATCACCAAGGAGTTCCACCTGAGCACCGGGGGCCAGGAGCTGGTGACCACCACCGTGGTCGTCGGGGAGGTGCTGGGGGCGATCGGTGGCGGACCGCTGGCCAACGCGATCGGCCGCCAGCGAACCATGCTCGTGCTCGCCATCAGTTACGCCATCTTCGCTGTCGTGGGCAGCCTTTCCGTCAGCGTCGGAATGCTGGTGGTGGCCCGCTTCTTCCTCGGCCTGACGGTCGGTGTTTCCGTGGTGGTGGTCCCGGTCTTCGTGGCGGAGTCGTCGCCGGCTCAGATTCGGGGCGCCCTCATGGTGCTCTACCAGGTGGCGACCGTGGTCGGCATCATCGTGGCCTACCTCGTCGACTTCGCACTTGCGGGCAGCGGCAACTGGCGCCTCATGCTGGGGCTGGCCGCGATCCCAGCGGTCTTGATCGCCGTCGTCTTGTCCCGGCTGCCGGACACCGCTCGTTGGTACCTGATGAAGGGCCGGCGTGAGGAGGCCAGGCGGACCCTGGCGAGGGTCGACCCTGAAGCCGACCTCGACCGCGAGCTGGATGACATCGATCGGGAGATGCACGCGGAGCGCGGGGGTGCGATCGGGGAGATGCTGCGCACGCCTTATCTGCGGGCGACGTTCTTCGTGGTCGGTCTGGGCTTCTTCATCCAGATCACGGGCATCAACTCAGTCGTCTACTACAGCCCCCTGATCTTCAAAGCGATGGGCTTTACCGGCAATTTCTCGCTCCTCATCTTGCCGGCGCTGGTCCAGGTGGCTTCGCTGATCGCCGTCCTCATCTCGCTCAGCCTCGTCGACCGGCTGGGCCGCCGGCCGATTCTGCTCACGGGCATCTCGATCATGATCGTGTCCAACGTGCTGCTGATGTTCGTCTTCGGCCTGCACGGACTCACCGCCCTGGGTTTCATCGGCATTCTCTTCTTCACCGTCGGTTTCACATTCGGCTTCGGGGCGCTGGTCTGGGTCTACGCCGGCGAGAGCTTCCCGGCCCGGCTGCGGACACTCGGAGCGGGGGCCATGCTCACCTCCGATCTGGTCGCCAACGTCATCGTGTCCGCGGTCTTCCTGACCGTGCTCAACGCACTGGGCGGTGTGGGCACGTTCGGGATCTTCCTGGCTCTGGCTGTCCTCGCCCTCGTGTTCGTTTGGCGTCTGGCGCCCGAGACCAAGGGCCGACCGCTGGAGGCCATCCGGCACTACTGGGAGAACGGTGGCCGCTGGCCGGAGGAGAAGGGAGGCCCAGCGCCTGCCGCTGGTGCAGGCGGCAAGTAGCTCCCTTCAGAAAGGCCTCTGAATGGCGATCACCTCGTAGCCGTCGTCCACCAGCCCGCAGCGAGCTCCTTGGGATGCTTAGTGAGTGTGCGGTCCAGCGCCAACCGCGGCTCAGTCGGCTACCCAACTCCCCTCCGGCGCAATCCATGCGAACTGACCTGAAGGGCCGGCCATTGGACATACAGTGGGCTAGCGTCCACAGTCGAAAGATGATCAACCTCTGCGATGCGGAGAGGTGGATCGGGTGTCCTCTGGTCTCGGCAGGGCCCGACTGAATGGCGATATCTCGACCAGTTGGCGGTGGGGGGGGCCTGAACCGGGTGTGCTGCGTACGCGGCTTCCGACGCGGGAGGAGCGCCGCCGGGCGGCGCGCCCCTGCGGGATCGCGTGGCGCGCGCGGATCTGGGCCACTGGCGGCCGGCGAAGGACCGGCTCCATCCAGTCGCGGTCATCGAGCAGTCTCACGCGGGCCGTCTCGCGCGGCTGATCCCCGTCCGCGTAGGCCGGATGCTCGCGTCGCCATACGCGTTCCTGCGCGGAGCCGCCGCGCTCGTGGCGGAGGACTTCGCCAGGCTGCCACGAACCGGGATCGAACCCGATCTGCGGCGACGCCCACCTCGGCAACTTCGGTTTCTACGCCTCGCCGGAGCGAGACCTGGCATTCGACCTCAACGATTTCGACGAGGCCCACCCAGGTCTCTGGGAGTGGGACATGTGGCGCCTGGCCGCGAGTGTCTGGATGGCCGGTCGCCAAAACGGCTTGGCGGAGAGCACTGACCGGCTCGTCGCCGGGTTGGAGGCCTATCTCGACATACTCGCGCGTCTTCTTAACAACCAACTCGAGCGCGCGCACACAGCGCCTCGGCGACCACGTCGTCAACCCGGTTGATCAGCTTCTTGACGCCTGAGCTCTCCCGCTTCGCTGCGGCCAGGGCCGGCGGAGGCCACCCGTTCGGCCTCCGCCACGCTCCCCGCGATCGTGTCTAGCGCTCCTCCCACCCGCGGGTCCGCTCGACCGCCTTCTTCCACTTGGCCCTGCCTTCGGCCCGCTGCTCGTCACTCCAAACCGGCTCCCAGGTGCGGTCCACCTGCCAGTTGCTGCGCAGCTCGTCCAGGTTCGACCAGAAGCCGGTGGCGAGACCAGCCGCGTACGATGCACCCAGCGCGGTGGTCTCGTCCACCGTGGGCCGGACCACGGGCGTGCCCAGGATGTCGGCCTGCAGCTGCATCAGGAAGTTGTTCTTGACCATGCCGCCGTCGACCTTCAGCGTCTTGACCTTGACGCCGGAGTCCTGCTCCATCGCCTCGGCCACGTCAAGGGTCTGGTAGCACACGGACTCCAAGGTGGCCCGCACCAGGTGGCGCCGGTCCACGTAGCGGGTCAGGCCCACGATCGCGCCTCGGGCGTACATGTCCCAGTACGGCGCGAAGAGACCTGAGAAGGCGGGCACGAAGTAAGCGCCCCCGGAGTCCTCGACCTCCTGCGCGATGGCCTCGGTCTCTGCGGCGTTGCTGATCAGCTTGAGGTTGTCGCGCAGCCACTGCACGGCCGCGCCCGTGATCGCGATCGATCCCTCCAGGGCGTAGATGCACTCGCCCTTCTTCATCCCGTACCCGGCCGTGGTGAGAAGGCCGGTCTTGGACGCGACGGCCTCGGTGCCGGTGTTGATGAGCATGAAGTTGCCGGTGCCGTAAGTGTTCTTGGCCTCGCCCACGTCGTAGCAGGTCTGGCCGAAGAGAGCCGCCTGCTGGTCGCCCAAGTCTCCGCACACGGGCACGGCGCCGGACACCGGGCCCCAGTCGGACCGGGTCGAGCCGTACGTGTCGGGGTCGCTGGAGGGCCGGATCTCGGGCAGCATCTGCCGGGGGATCCCGAGCCGGCGTAGGATCTCGTCGTCCCAGTCCAGCTTGCGCAGGTCCATCAGCATCGTGCGGGAGGCGTTCGTGTAGTCGGTGACGTGCGACCCCCGCTCGGGTCCACCGGTCAGCCACCAGATGACCCAGGTGTCCATGTTGCCGAAGAGCAGCTCGCCGTTCTCAGCGCGGCGGCGAGCGCCATCGACGTTGTCGAGGATCCACTTCACCTTGGGACCCGAGAAATAGGTCGCGACCACGAGGCCGGTCTTGCGCTTGATGGTGTCCTCGAAGCCCTCGTCGATCAGCTCCTGGCAGATCTCGCGGGTCCGGGTGTCCTGCCAGACGATGGCGTTGAAGACCGGCTTGCCGGTCGCCTTCTCCCAGACCACCGCGGTCTCCCGCTGGTTGGTGATCCCGATCGCGGCCAGGTCGGAGACGGCGATGTTGCCCTTCTCCAGCGCGCCCTGGGTGACCGCCTGGGTCTTGGCCCAGACCTCCATCGGGTCGTGCTCCACCCAGCCCGGCTTGGGATAGATCTGTTCGTGCTCCTGGTAGTCGGAGCACACCACCTTGCCGTCATGGCTGAAGACCATGAACCGGCTGCCGGTGGTGCCCTGGTCCACCGCTCCTACGTACTTGGCCATTCGTCCCTCCCTGCCTAGTCGGTCGATTCCGGCACGCCGCGCGAGACCAGCACCCGCTTGATCAGGTTGTCGTAGATCAGGATCCCCAGCGGGCCGCCGACGAGCGGTCCGACGATCGGGATCCAGAAGTAGGTGCTGAAGCCTGAGCCGTTCCCGGGCAGCGCCACGTTGCCCCAGCCTGCGATGGCCGCGAGGACGCGGGGGCCGAAGTCGCGGGCCGGGTTGATGGCGTAGCCCGCGTTGGCGCCATAGGACATGCCGATGGCGGCCACGACCAGGCCCACCATGAACGGCGTGATGTTGGCCTTGGGGGCCAGGTTGCGCTTGTCGGACAGCGCGCCGACCGCCATCACGAGGAAGGCGGTGCCGACGATCTGGTCGATCAGCGGTCCAATCCAGCCGCCGTGGAAGAACGGCGCCGGGAAGGTAGCGAAGATCGAGAAGGTGACGACCGAGTTCGCGGCTCCGCGGGTGACGTGGTTGGCGGCCTCGTAGCTGGAGATGGCGTCGTGGTAGACGAGGAACACCAGCGCCGCCCCCACGAAGGCACCCAGCACCTGGGCCGCCCAGTAGGGCCCCACCTTGGCCCACGGGAACTCGCGGCGCACCGCGAAGGCGAGAGTGACCGCGGGGTTGATGTGGCCGCCCGTGACGCCACCCACGATGTACACGCCGAGGACGACGGCGATGGCCCAACCCCAGGTGATGAGCAACCAGTCGCCCGAGGCGTCGAAGATCTTGGTCCCGCGGCCGGACTGGTTCAGGGCCGCCACGGCCATCGCCACGACCCCGTCGCCGAAGGCGATCAGCACCATTGTGCCGAGGAACTCCGCGCTCAGGTCACCCCAGATGCCGGACAGGAAGCCGGGCTTGAGTGCCGGCCGCCCGCGCTCTGGAACTTCCGCCGCCTCCTGAGAAGACGGCGGCACATCCGGACGGGTCTCACCCATGACTCTCCTCCGTTACTGTTGACCGGGCTGGCAAAACCAAAGTACACTTGGCGACGCCCCGAAAGCGGGATTTCTCAAGCTCATGTCCAGGCCGGCGCTCTGGACGGCTCTATAGACTCCGGGCAAAGAGGTCGCCACCGAGGCCGGCCCGGCCGCGGCCGAGAGGCCGTTCTGGGTCTTGAGGCGGCCGCCGAACATCGTGCGTGGGAGCTCCAGTAGCCCGCTTGGCCGGCGCGCAGGTGGGCGGTCTGCATGATCACGACCAGCGGTGCGAGGCCGATGGTCAGGGGGACGAAGATGAAGTGGTAGAGGGTGGTCGCCCCGAACTGCCAGCGGGCCAGCGCCAGCGCGGTATGCACGGCTTGCTCTTGCGTTCGCCGGTCTACACCTTGGACGCCGGATCACGGGCCCAAAACCCACCTGGAGCGAACAGCTCGTCAACGCACGGGCCGAGAACCCCGGCCTCGGTGGCCAGATCGAGCACGGTGTAGCGACGGCGGATCATACGGGACCTGTAGTAGGTCGCCTTGAACGCCTCCGTGCTCAGGCCGATCTCGGCCGGACTGGTCGGACAGCCGGCCTTCTGCAACATCTCGCGCAGCTGGCCGGCAGTCATCAACTGCTCGTAGAGGCGCTGTCGGAGGTCCGGCCAGTGCCGCTGGAGCTGCTCTAAACGAGGCCTCAATGCCTCGGCATCGATGTACTTGGCGCGGCTCTCGATGACTGCCGCCTCGTCCAGGCCGGGCGTTTTGTGGGCCGCCCGCACGTTCCGCTCCACCTCTGGCCAGTCAGGCCAGGCGCTGCAGATCGCCGGGACGTCGATATCGCTGAGATCGCGCTCCAGTATCCGCTCGTAGAGGGCGGCGATGGCGATCGAGCCCAGTCCGACTTTGAACCCGTGCGAGAGGGGTGGTTCATCGGCGTGGCCCAGTCCCTCCATCTCCCACAGGTGGCTGAACTGGTGCTCAGCGCCGGATGCCGACCGCGAGGACTGCAACGCCTGCATCGCTAGGCCGGACATGATCAGGCCCTCGATCAGGCTGTCCAGGGCGTGCTCGTCTCCCACGTGAAGCTCTGCCGGACTCCCGATCGAGTGTCGAAGCGGACCCTGGACCAGAGACCACACATGCCGATCGATGAGCTCGACCTTAAGCGAGTCGGCGATGATCCAATCGGCTCCAGCCGGCACTTTGCCCAAGAGGTCGGCGTAGCCGGATGACGTCATTCTCGGTGGCGCTGTGCTCAATACGTTCAGGTCGGCCACCAGGGCGCGGGGCGCCGGGCAGGTCATGGTCTGCTTGTAGCCTTCCTTGGTGATGGCGGCGCCGAACGCAGTGTAGCCATCCATCGAGGCGGCCGTGGCGACGCACATGTACCGCCGCTCGCATTCGTACGATGCGCGCTTGGTGATGTCGTTGAGAGTCCCGGACCCGACCGCGATCGGAATCGCATCATGGGTCTTGAGCGAGTCGATCAGCTTCTCGATATTTCCGGAGTCAGCGTAGAGAGTAGGCCGGCCGGGGAAGATATAGGGCTCGTGCATCGATAGACCGGCCGACAGGAGATGACTGAGCACCTCCTGGCCGCCGACCCGAAACGTATTCTCGTCTGCGACCACCACGCCCGGCTGCTCACGGAAGTGATCGCGGAATACCTGCGGGACGGTGGCGAGCACGCCATTCCCGATCACTACGCTCTTGGTGTCTGTCGCCTCGCGTAGCGCCGCCTGAATGTGTTCGTAACTCATGCTCTGGACCTGCCTTTACTACCGGAGGGGGATGCATGTGACACAGTCTGCGCGCATGCTCATCGGTTGCCCGCCTACCCCTGCGCTGCCGCCGCACGCCCCATCGTGCTTTTGGCGGCGATGTGGCGCACCATCTGATGCATCAGGTCTTTCATTTGAGGGTAGGTCTCCATGTACCGGTCGAGGTAGAACTCATACTCTGCATGGCTCGCAGCATCGGGTTCGATAGTGCGTTCGGTTTGCACCATGTGCTGAGCGGCGGTCTGGATGTTGGCATAGATGCCAGCCCCTACGGCGCCCAGCATCGCAGAGCCCAGGGCGGGGCCTTCGCCGACCCGGGTCAGGGTGATGGGCAAGTTCGCGATGTCGGCGTGCATCTGCATCCAGAGGTCGCTCCGGGTCGAACCCCCCGAGACGACGCTGGACGTGGGCACGAAGCCCTGCTCGCGCAGGGTGCGGAAGATCTGCTCGGTGCCGTAGCAGATGCCCTCCATGATGGCCCGGAACACGACGCCCGGAGTGTGGCTGAGCGAGAGTCCCCAGATCATGCCCCGCGCCAAGGGGTCACTGTGCGGGGAGCGGCTGCCCTGGAAGTGGTCCACAAAGATCAGACCGTCGGAACCGATTGGGGCCTCGCGCGCCAGCTCGGTTAGCACGACGTAGGGGTCGACGCCGCGGCGCCGGGCCTCGGCAACCGCATCTCCAGCAAAGTGATTCTTGAACCAGGCCACGACGGAGCCGGTCGAGGCCTGGCCGGCCTCGATCGTGTACTGGCCAGGGATGATGGCGTCCGTGAACGCGCCCCAGAAGCCCGCCCCGTGGATCGGCTTTGCCGCTTGGCCGATCATGACGTGGGAGGAGCCGGTGATCAAGGCCAGCTTGCCCGGCTCGACCACCCCCAGACCGAGCGCTCCCACGTGCGCGTCAACGCCGCCCTCGGCCACCGGTGTGCCAGCCCTGAGCCCCAGCTCCTCAGCGACGTCCGCGCGCAAGCCTCCCACCACCACGCCCAGGTCGAGGAGGTTTTGCGGATACCTGTTCAGGAGGTCCTCGATTCCGACCGCCGCGTAGAGGCCTTCCGGAAAGCCGCCTTGGTTGCGGTCGTGAAAGTACTTGGCGCTGGCAACGTCGATGGAAGCCGCCCACTCGCCGGTCAGCCGATAGCTCAGCCAGTCGGCGCAATCGCAGATGTGCGCGGCGCTATCAAAAGTCTCGGGTTCGTTCTCCTTCAGCCACAGCGCCTTGGGCAGCCCCCACTCGGCCGACACCGCCCCGAAGCCGCTGTACTTGAGTGCGGGATGGCCGGTCTCCTGCAGCCGCCTGGCCTGGTCGGAGGCGCGCACGTCCATCCACATGATTGCCGGCCGCATGTGCCTGCCCTGGGCATCGACCGCGAGAACTGTGGAGGAGGTGGCGTCCAGTGAGATGCCGGCGACCTCCTCAGGCGACACACCGCTCTCCTGCATCGCGGCTCTCATGGCCTGTCCCAGGCCCGACCACCAGGTGTCCGGGTCTTGCTCGGCCCAGCCCGGCCGCGGGTAATGCGTTTCGAAGGCGATGGCGTGGAAAACCGCCGGCGTCCCCTCACGGTCGAAGATGCCCACTCTCACTCCGCCGGTTCCGTAGTCGATACCGATCAGGTACGGTCCCTCAGTCATTGCCAATCTCTCTCCGGGTTCACTGAGTCGATTCTGGCCCGAGGTGAACGCCTGCGGCTTCCAGCGTGAGGTCGGTACCACGCGCCGGATCCCCTGCGAAAAAGCTGCGCATGTGGAAGCCGCGAACCTCCTGGAAGTGCTGCTCGAGCGCCCTCCATTCGGGCGACTTGGTGATCGGGTTGTGGGCAACCGACTGCGCCATCAAGGGGAAGACTCCTCGGTATCTCCGCACCGACTGCGTCTGATGGAAACCTGTAGGAGCACTGTCATCGACCAGTTCGCGCTCATCCGGCGGGCGGCCGCCCGCGCCCGCCGGCCGGCCGGGCCGCGGGAGCCAGAACACTGAAGACATGCCGCTCCCCCGGTTGCAGCTCCTGCACGTCGTCGTCAACTCCTACCCGCACCGGCCGAGCCATGGGCTGCCGCTGGGCCACCACCTCCAGCTGGCCTCCCTCTAGCCTCGCGCGGAGCTGGACGCCCTGAAAACGGGTGACGCTGCTCAGCCCCTCGAGCTTCTCCAAAAGGTGTGGCTCCCAGCGCAGCACCCCGTCCCTTACCACCGCGCCCGCGTATGCGCGCTGCACGAGATCCAGCGTCCCCGCCATCACGCCCATGTGGATGCCTTCCTTGGTGGTACCGCCCTGGACGTCCCCGATGTCGCTCTCCAGCGCCTCTCGGAAGAAGCGCCAGGATCGCTCCGGGTCGACCTCGGTGAGGACGTGGGCGTGGACGATGAAGCTGAGCGTGGATCCGTGCGAGGTCCTCGCCTCGTAATGCTCGACGTTCCTCCTCATGAAGTCGTCGGGGATCCGATAGCCGAGCCGTTCCAGGATGGCCCGAACCTCCCCCTCGGAGAAGAGGTAGAAGAGCATGAGCGCGTCCGCTTGCTTGGCGAGCTTGTAGCGGTCGGGACTGTCGCCCTCCGCCTTCAGGATGCGGTCGAGCCGCTGGATGCTCCGGTGCTTGGCTCGGTAAGCCTCCCAGTCCAGCTCATCCAGGCTCTCCCAGCCCTCGAACTGGCTGATGATTCCTTCGTCCTGGAAGGGGACGAACATCTTGTGACTGATGTCTTCCCAGAGACGGATCTCCTCGTCGGTCAACCCGATCGAGGCGCAGAGCGCCCGCCGTCGCTGCTCCGGCAGCAGGGCCAGAACCCGCTGCGCGGTGTCGAAGATCCAGGCGACCATCACGTTGGTGTAGGCGTTGTTGTGAAGACCCTCCTCCTGACTGTTCGGGTACTTCTCGTGGAACTCGTCCGGACCCATCACGCCGTGGATCTCGTAGCGCCCGCGTTCAGGGTTGAGGTGGACGATGCTGGCCCAGAAGCGGGCGATCTCCAGCATCATCTCGGCGCCCCGGGCGAGCAGGAACTCGATGTCGCCTGTCGCCTCGTAGTAGTTCCAGACGTTGTAGAAGATGGCGGCGTTGACATGCCGCTGTCGGTGGCTCAGGTCTGGGTCCCAGCGACCCGAGGCGGGATTCAGGTGCACCACCTGAGTCTCTTCGCGGCCGTCGCTGCCGCTCTGCCAGGGGTACATCGCGCCGCGGTAGCCGGCCTCCCGGGCCAGGGCGCGCGCCTGTCCCAGACGCCGGTAGCGGTACATGAGGAGCCCCTGAGTGATCTGCGGCAGCCGGTAGTTCAAGAAGGGGTAGATGTAGAGCTCGTCCCAGAACACGTGGCCTCGGTAGGCCTCACCGTTCAAGCCTCGCGCCGGCACCCCGGCGTCCAGATCGGCGGTGTGTGGCGAGCAGGTCTGGAGGATGTGGCCGATGTGGAACCGGAGCAGGAACTGGATCTCCGGGTCAGCGGGGAACAGCATGTCGCAGGCGGTCCAGAGCTCGTCCCAGGCCCGGCGGTGCCGCTCTAGCGCTGGGGCGAAGTCCTGGTATCTGAGGACGGCCTCCTCCGCATTGAGCTGAGGCTCGTTGACGGCGCGATCGCGTGTGGTGAAGAGCGCGACCATCTTCTCGATTCGCGTCGACCTCCCCTGCTCGACCTCGAAGTCCAGCACCTGATGGACGTAATCCTCCATCTGGTAATGCGTGCGGCCGACCTCCACCTCCTGATCGCCTCGGTAGACGCGAGTCCGGGCGGCCTCGGCGATGAAGAGTCGTGACTGTCGGGTCTGGGCGATGAGTGAGATCACGTCGGGCTCCGGCCCTCGGGTGCTCACCGGGTTCAGGTGCCGGCCCTCGAGCTCGCTGTAGCGCGCGACCCCCCGATTGGTGACCCGACTGTCGAGGGCTGAGATCACTCGCACTCGTCCCGACCAGTTCTCGGGCGTGATCGTCCACTCGAGGCCGGTCTGGTGAGCGCCCGCCATGCTGACGAAGCGGCGGCTTCCGAGCACGGTGACGCGGCCCCTTCGGTCGCGGAAGCGGAGCCTGCGCATGATGACCGCGTCCCGGGCCGAATACTCGTGCCGATACTCGAGCAGCTCCACACCTCCCAATCGGAACGGCTCCTCCTCGCCGATGCGGAGCCTCAGCAGCAACCAGTTGGGCAGGTTGACCAGGTCCTCGTTGAGCACCGGCTCCGCGGCCATGATCGTGGTCTCGCGGTTGTAGATGCCATGTCGGTAGGTGCCCGGATAGTGGACGCCGTCGGCTTCCTGCCATTCGGCCGTCCCACGCGAGCAGAAGTAGCCGTTGCCGGTCGAGGTCAACGCCTCCCGAAGCCCCTCCTGGTCGGCCTCGAAGCGGTCGTAGGCCAGCGTCCAGCCGTTCGCGTCGATCCGGGTGCCTTGTGGCAGCATCAGCTCAACCCCCCAAAGTGGTACGTGGCGCCGGCGGCCGGCTCAGCGCGCGAGTTGGTCCAGCCACCTCTCGACCTCCTCGACCGTGTCGAGGCGGTAGTCGGCGAGCGTGAAACCCTGAGCCGGCGTGTGGTCGGCCGGGGAGGAGACCAGGATGCGGAGGCCGCGCTCGCCGAGGGCTCGGAAGGCGTGCTCGTCGGTCTCGTCGTCGCCGAGGTAGATCGGGATCACGTCCGGGCCGTCCAGGTTCAGCGCCGTGAGCAGGTAAAGCACCGCCCGACCCTTGTCCCACTCGATGTTGGGCTGAACCTCGTACACCATCTTGCCCGGGGTCTTTTTGAGCTCCGAGGGGTGCTCGGCCAGCAGCCGGGTGACGATCTCCCCGATCCGAGCCTGCTGCGAGGGAGCGACCAGGCGGTAGTGGACGGCCACGGACGCCGCCTTCGGCTCCACCAAGGCGCCTTCTATGGTCGCGGTCTCCCGTTCCAGCCGAGCCGTCACCTCCTTAAGCAGACCCGCCTGCTCCGCGCCCTCCCGTCGCTCGATGGCGCCGGCGCCTGGGCTCCAGATGTCGAACCCGTGGCTGCCGGCCACCGGCAGGTCGTGAATGCCCATCAGCTCCTGGACCACCGGCCGGTCCCTGCCGCTGACCACGCAGACGCTGCAGCGGCGGGCGAGGTCGGCTACCGTCCGCCGCATGTTCTCGGAGATGACGGCATCCTCCGGCCGGTCAACGATGGGTGTCAGCGTGCCGTCGTAGTCAAGGAAGACGGCCGGTCGCCTACCGCGGAGGCGCGCCGCGACCCCGGCACTGGCGGCCAGAGCATTGGGCAGGTCGGCGCCCCGCCTCAAGCCAGGCTGCGCTTGCCTCATCCACCCTCCCGCCGGCCGCCAACCGCCACCTGTTCGAGCCGCCCGCGGGCCAGTCCCTCCACCGCCACCTGATCCAGGCTGGTCACCACCAGATCGGCCCCGGCCTGGGCCAGCAGCACGACGTCGTCGGCTCGGGCCACGGCCAGCGCCGCCATGTGGCCGCCTTTGGCCGCCTCGACGCCGTTGGCCGCATCCTCCACCACAAAGCAGCTTTCCGGGGCCAGCCCGAGCTCCTCGACGGCGGCCAGGAAGATCATCGGATGGGGCTTGCCGTGGGCAAAGTCGCGGCCACTGACATCGGCGTCGAGCGCGTCGAGCAAGGTGGCGCCCGAGGTGAGGAAATCGTGAGGCAAGCCCTCCTTCTCTGCGAAGGCAGCCAGCTCGATTCGACCCAAGAAGAGTCCGGCGTTCTTGGAGGAGGAGGCAGCCGCGATCCGGATCCCGACGTTCTTCACCGCCAGCACAAAGCGGAGAGCGTCGGGGAAGGCGTGAAAACGGCCGGCCTCGATCAGCTCGAGCAGCCGCTCCTGCTTGCGCTCGGCGTAGCGAGCGACGTGCTGCTCTGGCTGCGGAATGCCGAAGTGCTGAAGCGCGGCCAGGGCGCCGCTCATGCGCGGCTTTCCGGACATCACCCGCTGATAGACCTCGGGTGTAAAGAAGTCGGGCGAATAGCCGCTCTGTGCCCGAAGATCGGACCACTCCCCCTCCATCAGATCATTGAGGCTCTCCCGCCACGCCTCCTCATGGGGTGAATCGACCAGCACACCGTCTACGTCGAAGACGGCTCCATGAAACCCCTCGGTCCGCTGCATCAATCACTCCTCACTCAACTCCGCGCCTCCGCCGCCCTTCCGCCGTCTGGCTCGCCGCTCCCGAACAGGTCGCGGAGCGCCGCTTTCGAAACGGTGCATCTCTGCCGCCAAGATCAGCTCCGCGGTGGGCTCATCGGTGACCAGAACGTCCACGCACCCCGTACGCAGCGCGCCCCGGATGGCGTCGCACCGATGGCGTCCGGCTGACACCGCGACCACCGTGGGTACTGCGCGCAACTGATCCCACTCGATGGCGATGGTCCGCTGATCGAGGTCTTCCAGCGCGGGGCGACCGTCGGCTCGGAAAAAGCGCCCGCAGAGGTCGCCGGACGCGCCGTTGGCAATCAGACGTGTTCGATCTCGAGGCTCGACATGGCCGTACCGGGTAATTGACGCCTCCTCACTCATGGTGCCAATACTCACTATGGCCAGCTCACTGTGGGCAGCGGCCTCCAAGGCTGGCCGGATCGAGCGTTCTCGGCAGATCAGATCCTTGATCTCCGGTGAGCCCACAATCAGCGGTGCGTGAAGGTAATGGGGGTTGGAATCCGGGTAGAGACCGGCCATCAACCTCACAATCTCGTGTCCTTGTACGCCCGGGGCTGTGTAGCCGACTCCACCCATCAGCTGGGCGAGCTCCAGCTCCGCCGCGCTGGCGGGGCGCAATGCGCTGACCACCGATAGCAGGGTTGAGCCCCAACTGATGGCGACTCGCAGACCATTGACCAAGACCCCGTCGATGTACTCAGCGGCCGCAGTTGCAAGTGTCCTGCCCTGGTCGTCGGCACTCGCCACCACCACGCGCGCCAGATGGAAGTGGCTTGCCAGCCGGTGGCCGAGGCCCTCGTTGACTGGCTGCGGAGGAGCGACGCGCACTTGGATCAAGCCGGAATCGCGCGCCCGCTTCAGGTAGCGAGAGACAGTCGAGGAGTTGATCCCCAGCGCCCGTGCGATCCCCACCTGGTTTTCACCCTGGATGTGGAATCTGGTTGCCACCTCGAGCAGCAAGGAGACGTCTTGGGCGGCGCCACCTGAGCGCTTCTGGTTGGCTCCTCGGGCAGCTTGCGCAGCCGCCGGGGCTTTGTTCTCTTCAACCTCATCGCCCATGGATTTCGAGACCATACCCGTCCTGCTGCAGTGCGGTCGGTGGCGGCGTCCGGAAGAGGCGCTCTGAGATCGACACCTCCAGTCCGAAGAACCAGTCCTGAGCCATCGGTCCTCAAACCGCAGTTTCGCGAGCACGCCGATAGCGGGCATCGACCTCCTTCATCTTGTCGACCTTGGGTGCCGAGCGGCCGCCCTCGAACTCCGAGGCGAGCCAGTGCTCGAGCACCTTCTCGGCGGCCTCTGGGGCGATCACGCGCGCACCCATGGTGATGATCTGGGCATCGTTCGACTTGAGGGCGCGCTCCGCCGAATAGGCTTTGCGAGCCGTGACCCCCCGAACGCCGGGAACCTTGTTGGCCGTAATAGCCATGCCCAACCCGGTGCCACATACGAGCACCGCCCGGTCGTGATAACCGCTGGCCACGGCTCCGCCACCTCGGCGGCCACGTCCGGATAGTCCTGCTCAGACTCGTTGCCGTAGTCCTTGACCTCGTACCCGTGGTCTTGCATGTACTTGGCAAGACGTTCCTTGTGCGGGGCTCCGGCCTCGTCGGCGCCGACTGCGATCGCTGCCATAGTCAGGTCTCCTTGCGCTCTACCGCCACCACCGCCGGCCGGGATTCGGACTTGGGCATCGTGGACGCGGGTGCCAGTTTCTGGCCTGACAGCCCAATCTGCCGTGTCATGCCGTGGATGAGCTCACGCATCTGTGGATAGGTCGCGGCATAGGCGTCCACGTAGTAGCGACAGAAGCTCGTGGCGCTCGGGATCGGGCTGGACCACGTCCCTCTCTCGGACCATGGCGCCGGCCGCCTCCTGCACGCTTCCGAAAATGCCGGCGCCGACTGCCGCCAACGCTGCAGAGCCCAGGCAGGCGGCATCGCCCACCTCGGTAAGCGTGATCGGAAGGCCGGTGACGGGGCCAGGTGAGATACCACTCGGCCGAGACCGGAGCCCCGCCGTTGTACTTGCGACACGCCGAGCTTGGTCGGCCGCGCGGACGTCCATCCACATGATCGCCGGGCGGAGCACCCGGTCCTGGGCGTGATCCGCTCCACACGCGAGGCGATGGATAGGGCCAGCGTCGGCGCCGGTACGATCGCGGCCCAGCCCGGCCGCGGGTGCCGAAGCACGTACGGCGTCGCCGCAAAGGCCAGCGGTCGGCCGCTGAGATCGAATACGCCGACGCGTGTGCTCTCGGTGCCGTAGTCGATGCCCAGCACGTAGGGCCCCTCGCCGTGGCTGCTCACCTCTCCAGCTCCGCCCAACCCAGCTCTCGCCAGATCTCCTGGGGCACGAGCCGGTCGACCCGGTCGAGGACGAAGTCCGGGGAGTCGCGGGGGGCGAGCCCTTCCAGGTCGTGCGCCGTCGTCTCGCCGGTCAGGACCAGAACCGAGACCATCCCCGCGTCCAGCGCCATGCGGATGTCCGTGGACATCCGGTCACCCACCATGGCGCACGCGGCCGGCTCCACGTCCAGGCCCTCAAGCGCAGCGTGAACCATGATCGGGTCCGGCTTACCTGTGTTTACCTCGAGCTTGGCCCCCGTGCAGGCCTGGATGGCTGCGATGACCGCAGCCGCGTCCGGTTCGCCCCGGCCACCGTCCATTGGGCAGTAGGGATCGGGGTTGGTCGCGACCAGCCGGGCGCGCTTGTGGAACCAGATCGCGTCGAAGGCGATCTGGAGCTTGCGGTAGTCGAAGCCCCGGTCGTAGCTGGCGATCACGATATCGATCTGGGACGGGTCGTCGGACATCCGGATTCCAGCCTGCTCTAGGGAGCGAATGAGCGGCTGTTCCGCTATTGGGAAGACGACCGCGTCCGGACTGTTCGCCTTCAGCCACATGGTCATGGTCACGACAGTGTTCACGACGTCTGCGAGCTCGGCCGGAACCCCCAGCCCGGTCAGCTTCCTGACGTACATCTCGCGGTCCCGGGTGGGGTTGTTGGACAGGAAGCGCACCGCCCTGCCGCGGGCTCGGAGCGCCTCGATCATGCGTTTTGCCCCTGGGAGCAGGTCGTGACCCAGGTAGATGGTGCCGTCCAGATCGAAGATGTAGGCATCGTAGAGGCGGGTAGGAACGACCACCGGGGTGCCGGGCAGTGGCCGAACCGCCCCTCCACCGGTGCGGGTCACCACCGCGTGGCTGGCTTCCCGCAAGACCTTGTCCTTCAACCCACCTCCGCTCTGTCACGGAGCTGGGCTCGTGCCGCGGCCACCACACGCGCCGGCGTGAAGCCGAACCTCTGCGCGAGATCCTTTAGAGGCGCGGAGGTCCCGAACGTGTGCATGGCGATCACCTCGCCCCTGAGGCCGACGTACTGATGCCAACCAAAGCTTGACGCCTGTTCGACCGCCACCCGCGCCGTCACACGTCGCGGCAGCACGCGCTCTCGGTATTCCTCGGGTTGCCGCTCGAAAAGCTCCCAGGACGGCATGCTCACCGCTCGTACCCTGATCTCTTCGGCGGCCAGTTGCTCGTAGGCCGCGACCACCAGGCCCACCTCGGTGCCGGTTCCCATCAGGATCACCTCGGGGTCGCCGGGAGCGGAGTCGGCCAGCACGTAAGCGCCTCTGGCCAGTCCCGACGCCGACGCATAGCTATCCCGGTCCAGGGTGGGCATGTTCTGGCGAGACAGCACGAGCGCGGCCGGGTCGTGCCTCAGCTGCATGATCAGCCGCCAGGCTTCGCTGACCTCGTTGGCGTCGCCGGGGCGCAGAACGATCAAGCCGGGCATGGCACGCAGGGCGGCCAGCTGCTCCACCGGCTGATGCGTCGGCCCATCCTCACCCACCCCGATCGAGTCGTGGGTGAAGATCATGATAGTGGGGATCTCCATCAGCGCGGCCAGCCGCAGCGGCTGCTTCTGGTACTCGGAGAAGATGAAGAATCCGGCCCCGTAGGCGCGGATCTTCGACAGCGACAGTCCGTTGACGGCGGCGCCCATGGCGTGCTCGCGGATCCCGAAATGCAGGTTCCGTCCGGCGCGGTCCTCCGCGGAAAAGTCGCCGGCGCCGTCGAACGTTAGCCTCGTCTTGGTGGAGGGCGCCAGGTCGGCCGCACCGCCGATCAGCCAGGGCATGTTCTTCGCCACGGCGTTCAGGACCTTTCCCGAGGCGTCACGGCCGGAGAGGCCCTTGGCGTCGGCGGGGAAGACCGGGATCTCTTTGTCCCAGCCGGCCGGAAGCTCGCGCCACTGCATCTCCTGCACGTGGTCGCCCAGCTCCGGGTAGGTCTGCCGGTAGTCGGCGTAGAGCGCATCCCAGGCCTGGCGGAGCTCTCGACCACGTCTCCCGACTCCCTCGGCAAAGTGCTCCCGCACGCCGTCTGGGATGAAGAAGCTCGCATCCTCCGGCCATCCATAGGCCCGCTTGGTCTCGCGCACCTCGTCCTCGCCGAGCGGCTCACCGTGCGCCGCGCTGGTGTCCTGCTTGCCGGGCGCTCCATAGCCGATATGGCTGTCGACCACGATGAGCGTCGGACGCTCCTCCTCCTTGCGGAAGACATCGAAGGCGCGGGCCAGCATCTCCAGGTCATTGGCGTCGCCGACGCGCGTCACGTTCCAGCCATAGCCCAGGAAGCGGGTTACCACGTCGTCGCTGAAGGCCAGCGTTGTCGAGCCTTCGATGGTGATGTGGTTGTTGTCGTAGATCCAGCAGAGGTTGCTCAGCTTCAGGTGTCCGGCCAGTGAGGCCGCCTCGTGCGAGATCCCTTCCATCATGCAGCCGTCACCGGCCAGGGCGTAGACGTCGAAGTCGAAGAGCTGGTGCCCGGGCCGGTTGAACTCGGCGGCCAGCCATTGCGACGCGATCGCCATGCCCACGGTGGTGGCGATCCCCTGGCCGAGCGGTCCCGTGGTGGCCTCGATGCCGCTGGTCCATCGGTATTCCGGATGGCCCGGACACTTGGAGTCGAGCTGCCGAAACAGGTGTAGGTCTTCCACCTTCACCGACAGCTCTCCAAGCGTCTCGTAGGCCGGATTCACCGCCTTGACACCCATCAGGTGGATCAGTGCGTACTGGAGCATGGAGGCGTGGCCGGCGGAGAGCACGAAGCGGTCGCGGTTGGGCCAGATCGGGTTCTCCGGGTCGAAGCGCAGAAACCTCTGGAAGAGCGTGTAGAGAACCGGAGCCATGCTCATCGGCGTGCCGGGATGACCGGAACTCGCCTGCTGCACCGCGTCCATGCAAAGGGTGCGGATGGTGTTGATGGCCAAGGTGTCGAGCGGGCTTCCGCCCACTGCGCCACGAGCAGCCGCGAGCAATCGGTCTGTCGACGGAGCTGAAACAGCGCTCATTACGTAACCCCCGCGGTCACCTTGGCGGCCTTGCCTGCCAGCTTCTGCATCAGATCCTCCCAGGAGTCGACGAAGGCGTCGGCACCCTCCTTCTGCAGCCGGACCGCCAGCTCCTTCACATCGATGCTCTGGGCCTCAAACTGGGCCACCATCTGGTCAGCGTCGGCGGCGTCTGCCGACAGCACCTCCCCAACGTGACCATGGTCGATGAAGGCGTCAAGCGTGGGCTGGGGCATCGTGTTGATGGTGTCCGGCGCGGCCAGCGCCTCGACGTAGTAGGTATCCGGCCTCTTCTTGCTCTTCGTACCCGTACTCGCGAAGAGCAGCTTTTGGGGCTGGGCGCCCGCCGCTTCCAACCTCTTCCACTCAGAAGCCCCAAGGCTCCGTCGGTACGCGCGGTAGCAGCGCTTGGCCATTGCGATGCCAAGCTGGTCCTGAAGCTCGCCCGGCACCAGGTTGACCAGCGCGTGGTCCCAGCGCGACACGAAAACCGAGGCCACCGAGGCGACTCTCAGATCCAGGCCCGCTTCATGTCTCCTCTCCAGGCCGCGTCGATAACCGGTGGCGGCGGCGACGTACTGATCGTCGGAGAAGAGCAGGGTCACGTTGAGCGGGACCCCCGCGAATATCAGCTCCTCGATCGCGGTCAGGCCGTCGCTGGTGCCCGGCACCTTGACGAAGAGGTTCGGAATCGCCGCCCGCTCATGCAGCATCCTGGCCTGGTCGATGGTGGCCGCGGTGTCGTAGGCTAGCTTCGGTGAGACTTCCAGCGACACGTGGCCGTCCCGGCCCTGCGAAGCGTCCCAGGTCGGTCTGAAGAGCGCGGCCGCCCTGCGCAGGTCGTCGATCGCCAACTCGAAGAACAGGTCTTCGGTGGTAAGAGCGCCTTCGGAAAGCTGCCAGACCTGCTCGTCATAGTCGCCACTGCCGGTGATCGCGCGGTCGAAGATGGTCGGATTCGAGGTCAGCCCGGTGACCGCCGCGCTCGAGATGTAGCGAGCCAGGTCACCACTGCTGAGCAACTCTCGAGTTATGTAGTCAAGCCAGAGGCTCTGCCCGACCTCGTGTAGGCGCGTCGCCGCGTTCATGCTCCCGGCTCTCTCGAATTCCAGCACCGCTGCCAGGCGCCGGGCATGACGCTCCTCAGCGCTGAATCGAGCCCTCAAAAAGGCCTGGACGACCTCGGCCGCAACCGCCGGACCCATGACCCGGGCGCCCAGCGCGAGGACGTTGCAGGCGTCGTGCTCGACCATCTGTCCTGCTGTGTAGTGGTCGGTGCCGTAGGCGGCCCGGATCAGTGGTAGCTTGTTGGCAGCCACCGTGACACCGGCTCCGCTGCCGCAGACCAGGATCCCACGCTCCGCCTTGCCGGTGGCGATGGCGTCCGCCACCAGTCGGGTGACCAATGGATAGTCGACCGGCCGGCCGTCAGCGGGTCCAAGCAGAAGCGGCTCGTGTCCCTCACCGGAGACAATGTCGGTGATCACCTGGCGGAGCGGCAGACCGGCGTGGTCGGCCGCGATGGCGACGATCATCTGGCAGCCCCAGCTGCAGTTGCCGCCGCCTCGTAAGCCTTAACCATTCGCCCATAGTTGGCGGCGATCGTGCGCGCCGCGCTCTCGGCCTCGGTCTTGCCCGCAACCCAGCTCTTCAGCGTGTCCCACCACATGGTCCGACCGACCGCGAAGCCGACGAAGCCAGTCACGCCAGCACCCTGCCGCAGCCAGTGGACGACGCGCTCCTCGCTGGCGGCCCGGCCGAGGACGATGCAGCTCACCCGGTCCCGGCCGCCGGAACGAGCCTGCGCGGCCACCCGCTCGCAGTCCTCGCGTCGCTCGAGGCCCTCGATCTTCCAGATGTCAGGCTCGACACCTGCCGACTGCGACTCCTGGATGGTGCGCACAACCAGCCTGGGCCGCAGCTCCAGGTCGTAGCGGTCCCTGTCGCCGTCGACCGACCGCAACTGCGCTGGCTCGAGCGGCACCAGAAGCTCGAAAAGAAACTTGCGATCGCGGGCGCGCAACCACTCGGACAGTCGTCTGAGCCGTGCCAACTGTCGCCGGTTCATCACTACCTCCCCTTCCGGGTTGTAGCGGACCAGGACCTTGGTAAAGGCGGGATCGAACGCCTCGATGTGGCTCCCGAAGTCCTCACCGAACTCGAAGTCGAACTCGTCCTGACCACTCTTCTCCACCGGCATGGCCAGGGTCAGACCCTCTT
>JALYZG010000276.1 GCA_030948965.1 Candidatus Dormiibacterota bacterium
CACCCATGGGGTGACCCAGCTCAGGGCCGCACCCGTTCGTGGCCGCCGCACCAGATTCGTTGCAGGTTGCGCGTCGCAGAGATGTCTTGCAGAGGATCGCCCTCGATGAGCACGAGATCGGCGCGGCGTCCAGGTTCTATGGAACCTCGATCGTGGAGGCCGAAGTGCAGGGCGGGGAGCGAGGTGGCCGCGCGCAGCGCGTCCAGCGTGGAGAGCCCGGCGTCCACCAGGAGCTCCAGCTCGTGGTGCAGGCTCTCACCATGGGGAGGTGAGAAAGGGCTGCCCGGGGTGGAGTTGGCGTCTGTCCCCGCGAGTATCGGCACTCCAGCCCGGTACATGGCGCCAACGCTGGCTCGCGAGGCGCCGTAGTCCGCACCGGGCACTTTGACCCCAGGTGGAGCGGCCGCGGCGAGGAAGGCGGCGACCCCCTCCATCATGGCCAGCGTCGGGATCGCGACCCGCCGGTCGGCCACCATCCGGCTCACAGTCTCCTCATCGAGGGCCTGGTCCCGGGGCGCGTGTGTGATCATGTCGGCGCCTGCTTCGAGCGCCATCCTGAAGGTGGCGAAGGAGGAGGCGTGGACGACGGTGAGCTTCCCATGCTCACGCGCCGCCGCCACGAGCGCATTCATGGTCGCCTGGTCAGGACCTGGGATGTCGGCGATGATCTTGATGTAATCGGAGCCTTCGGCCACGCGGTCGGCGACGAAGCGTGGCGCTTCCGCCGGCCCCGCCAGCAGGCCACTTTTCGGGAAGTCGGGGAAGATCCGGCTGTGAAGGCTGCCGGGCGAGGTGGCTGAGGTGCCGCAGCTGCGGATGTCGGTCAGGCCCACCCGTCCGCGCAGGGAGTCGACCAGCTCCGCCGGCCAGGTGGCCATGTCCAGCGCCGTCGTGACCCCGAAGTCGGCGAGCCTCTCCAGCGTCTCGACGCCGCTCAGGTGCACGTGGGCGTCGATCAGCCCCGGCAGCAGGGTTGCGCCTCTCCCATCGATCACCTGCGCGCCGCTCTTGTCGGTGCCGATCAGCGCTCCGTCGATGACGACGCTGTCCGGCTCCCGGAGTCGACGGCCGTCGAACACGCGGACGTTGGTCAGGGCCGTCTTCTTCGGCACCCGTTCCTTTGGGTCCGGACGCGAGGCTGCGCTCATTCTTCAAATCCTCCGATTCTCTGACGACATCTGCGCTGGCCTGACCGAAGAGCTCTGCCAATGCGCACGACCGGCGCGGTCATCCTGGCCGAAGGACCAGAGACAATAGTGAGGCCAATGCGTTCTGACCAAGGGGCGACGGTGGGGTCCTTGCCGAGCTCGACCCAGGTGGTCGTGTCCGGCGGCGGGCCGGTCGGACTGGCTGCCGCGGTCGAGCTGGGCCGTCGGGGCGTCGAGTGCCTGGTGGTCGAGCCCCGGGTCGAGGTCTCGCACGCGCGGCCGCGCTGCAAGACCGTCAACGTACGGACGATGGAGCACCTCCGGCGCTGGGGGATCGCGGATCGCTTCCGCGCCAGGGCGCCGCTGCCCACCACGTGGTCTCAGGACATCGTCTTCTGCACGTCGCTCGTCGGGCGCGAGCTGTCGCGGTTCACCGGCGTCCTGGGGCTGTCGCCGGAGGGGGACCGGTTCCCCGAGCCTGGGCAGCAGGCGCCGCAGTACGTGCTGGAGGAGATGCTCCGCGAGGTCGTTGGCGAGCTGCCCACGTGCACCCTGGCGACCGGTCTGCGGGTGGTGGGCGTCGAGCAGGACGCCGGCGGGGTCAGCGTCACGGTCGCCAACCCGGGCGGCGGTCGAGCCGTCGTGTCGGCGGAGTACGCGCTGGGCTGCGACGGCGGCCGGAGCACCGTCCGAGACCAGATCGGCGCCGCCTACGTCGGCGAGTTCGCGCTCCGCCCCAACTTCGGGATGCTCTTCCACTCGCCGGAGCTCTGGAAGCACGTCCGGCATGGCCCGGCGGTGCACTACTGGATAGTCAACGACTTCACCCCGGGAGCCATGGGGCCGCTCGACCTCGACGGCACCTGGTGGATCATCGCCCTCGGTGTCGATGCAGAGACGGGGAGGCGCAACGCCAAGGGTCTCATCGATGGCGCCGTGGGCAGGACGATCGACGCCACCATCCTGTCCGACGATCCCTGGACGGCTCGCATGCAGCTCGTCGACCGCCTGCGCTTGGATCGCGTCTTCCTCGCCGGCGACGCGGCCCACCTGAACCCACCCTTCGGCGGCCACGGGCTCAACACCGGGATCGGCGACGCGGTGGACCTGGGCTGGAAGCTGGCGGCGGTGCTGGACGGATGGGGCGGTCCTGGCCTCCTGGACAGCTACGAGCTGGAACGGCGCCAGGTCCAGCAGCAGGTGATCCAGGCTGCCACCGAGAACAACAAGACGCTCTCGACCGAGCTCTATGCGCCCCACCTCGAGGACGACGATGAGACCGGCGCCCGGGCTCGCCGGATGGCCCACGCTCGAATCCAGGAGACGAAGGACGCCGAGTTCCACGCCCTGGACCTGGTGCTCGACATCGCCTACGAAGGCTCACCCCTGATCGTGGCTGACGAGGCAGCCGGCTCGCCCGGCGATCTGCCCCGCGTCCGCGCCCGACCGGGCGTCCGTCTTCCGCACATCTGGCTCGAGCCCGGCCGTTCTCTCTACGACGAGCTGGGAAGCGCGATGGCCCTCCTCGTGCTCGACGATCAAGCCGGGTCGTGGACAGCCCTCGAAGGCGCCGCACGGGCACACCGGGTCCCGCTCACTGTTGTCGATCTGCGCGGCCGTGGTCTCCGTCGGCGATACGGCGCGGACTTCGTCCTCGTCCGCCCGGACCAGCACGTGGCCTGGTGTGGGGATGTGCAAGAGGTGGATCCGGCAGCCCTCATCGATCGCGTCCGCGGTGCGGCGACGAAGCACGCTGAAACCCGTGCTCGGCACCAAATGAAAAGGGAGACGGCATAAGTGCGTGTGGCGAACGTCCAAGACAGGCTCTGTGTGCTGGCTTCTGATGCGACGGCAACCGACGTGGAGACCGCTAGCGACGGGCGCTTCGGCTCCGATCCTCAGGCGATCTTCGATCGGTGGGCCGACTTCCGTGCCTGGGCGGCCGAGGCCCACCTGGGACACGGCTCACCCGTCGAGGTTGCAAAACTGCAGGCGCCGGTGCCCCGCCCGAGGCAGATCTTCGGTATCGGCTTGAACTACCGCGACCATGCGCGTGAGTCCGGCTTCGAAATCCCGACCGAGCCGGTGGTCTTCACGAAATACGTGTCGAGCCTCACCGGGCCCAACGGCGAGATCGAGCTATCTCCGGGCAACGTCGATTGGGAGGTCGAGCTGGTCGCGGTCATCGGTTCTGGCGGCCGGCACATCGCCGAGGAGCAGGGCTGGGATCACGTCGCAGGCCTGACGCTGGGCCAGGACGTCTCCGACCGGACCATGCAGTTCGCCGCGCCGCCGGCGCAGTTCGGCCTCGGCAAGTCGTATCCGGGCTTCTCGCCGATCGGCCCCTGGCTGGTGGCCCCAGACGAGCTGCCGGACCCCGACGACCTCGAGCTCGGCTGCAGCGTCAACGGGGAATCGATGCAGGAGTCAAGGACCAGCCAGCTGATCTTCTCGGTCCCGAGGCTGGTCGCCAAGCTTTCAGAGGTGGTGACCCTGTTGCCCGGAGACGTGATCTTCACCGGAACGCCCGCGGGCGTGGGCGTCGGCAAGAAGCCGCCCCGCTTCTTGCAGCCGGGCGACGAGCTTGTCTCCTGGTGCACCGGGATCGGCGAGATGCGCCACGTATTCGTCCGCCGGTGAGGGACGCCGGCCGAGCCGAGGACTGATCAGAGAGTGCCGGCTCAAACGGCCGGTTTCGCGCTCTCCGGCAAGTCAGAGACCGGACCCGTCGGCAGCCGCAGGTCGAGCGGCGTCCTCGGATCGAACTCCCCCGCGAAGCTCCGCCGGTGGAGCTCCGCAGCGTCCGCTCCGGCGCGCCACGCCGCGAGCAGCTGCTCCGGGTCGGTGTTGACCCCGATCGGGTTCGCCTTGAACTCCGGAGCGGTCCTCATCCACTCGCTCGAAGCCCGCCAGTCCTCGAAGTTGTCGTGCTGGAGCTCCACACTGTTTCCGTCCGGGTCCAGGTAGTAGAGAGAAGTCGTCAGCCCGTGGTCGAGAGTGCCGTGCGGCGTGATGCCCTGCTTCTTCAAACGCTCGTAGGTCTCGAGCAGCGCATCGATGCTGCCGTACTCGAAGGCCATGTGGTGCATCCCCGTATGTGGGACCTTTTCGGGGTCGTCCTTGAGTCCGGGGACGGCGAGCAGCGCCATCCGGTGATTAGCCTCGTCGTTGGTGAGCCACGCGCCAGCGGGGTCGTGGTGATTGGCATGCATCCCGACGGCGTTCGCGTACCACGCCACCATCTCGTCCAGGCGCGTGGTCTTCAGGGTGACATGGTGCAGAACCGGGCTCGTCGTTCCGCTACCGGACATCGGACCTCCTCTCGTCCACGCTCGGACCGTAGTGGCCGGCACCGGCCCGCGGGCACGGACCGAGCGCCCTGCCAGACTGCCGGTTGCGGGTGTCATTCTAGATGGCCGCGCCAGGGCGAGCCGGCATTGGCAGCGGGCTGACCACTGTCGACTGGTCGCTCATCGTCTTTGGACTGCGCCTACAATCGCCGCCAAGCTGTTCAGTAGGAGGTAGGAGGTAGCGATGTCCGAAGTAACGACCCGTGACCTGGTGCGAGTCGATGTCGGCGGCGGAGTGGTGGTCGCGGGTTCGTCGGCGAAGCCGACCGAGCCGACCGGCCGCCCCCTGATCGTGGCCCTCCACGGCGGGCTCTACACCGCAAAGTACTTCGACGTGCCGACGTGGCCCGGGGGCTCGTTGCTCGACCTTGCCGCCCACCACGGCTACCCGATCGTCAGCTTCGACCGCCCTGGCTACGGGGCCAGTTCGACCATTGCGCCGCCAGAGAACACCTACGAGCGCCAGGCGGAGCTACTCGGCGCGGCCATCGAACGCATCGCGGCGGGGATACCCGCGCCCGGCGTCGTGCTGGTCGGTCACTCGATCGGCGGCATGATCGCATTGACCATCGCCGCCCACGAGTTCGGCTTCAAGCTGCTCGGAGTCTCGGCCACAGGTCTCGGATCGGTGATCCCCCCCGGCGGCGCCTCCGAGGGGCTGGTCGCGGCTACGAGGGCGACCGGCCAGGACACCGTCGCCCTCCCGCCTGAGCAATGCGACCAGGTCATGTTCGGCCCGTCGTGGACGTTCGACCCCGGTGTGCTGGAGGCGGCCCACGCCTCCTACGCGCCGGCGCCGGTCGTCGAGCTAGTGGCCGCCTCACGCTGGGCGGCCGAAAAGCTACCCCAGCTCGCCCCCAAGGTCACCGTCCCGGTCCACAACGCGCTTGCGGAGTTCGACGCGCTGTGGGAGAGCTCGCCCGAGACCATTGCACGCTTCACCGGGCTGTTCACGGCGGCTCCCTTTGCCGACGCAAGCATCGCGCGAGGGACCGGTCACAGCATCGATCACCACAAGCTCGGCCACGCCCTCCAGCTCCGTCAACTCGCCTTCGCCGACGAGTGCCGGGTGCTGGCCGAGCGCCCGCACTGATGGGCACGGACCAACGCCTGGTCCTTCCTCTCCAAGCGGCACGTCAGCCGGTCGGATAAATCCAACCTCTACTGCGAGGTCCTCAACCTCGCCACTTACAGGTTCCTCCCGCCGAGCTGAACGTGTGCCAGGAGCCGGCAGCCTCTGACGTCACTGTGGTTCACGAGCACATACTGGTAGATGTCGGGCCTGAGCTTACTCTTGCCTGACTATATCGACCGAGATCTCCAACGCCGGAGTCGTTCCTCTGTTCTCAAGCCAGTGTGTGGTGTTCCTATCCTCGGGCCAGCCCACTCCCGGCCCATAGTGCGTAGCGACTCCATTTCGATGGTCAGTGATCGTTCCTTGAAGTATGTAGACGATGCCTGGTCTGTCCTTATGGTCGTGAGTCGGGCCGAAGACGCCTCCAGGCTCGATGGTCACCATACGCATTCGAAGTTGGCGCCCTGCCATGCCCTCGATCTCAGGGCCAAGGTCAACCGTTGCAAGTAACTCCACCGTAAAACCTTTCGTCTCAGGTGCCGCCTGTTCGTTGCTCATCGTGCTCTCCTCTCTGTACTTCCAGGGCCCAACGGTCGACCTTCAACCCAGGACGAGCTGGACTATCAGCTGTGACTCGACGCCGGTCAGCGCCGCCGCACCCTGACGGGCAGGCTTGCCCAGGCATGGATCAGGTTGTTCAGCGAGCGCACCGGTCGCCCGGCGAGCTCGACGCGCTCGACCTGAGCGACCAGGGCGCCCAGCAACGCGTGCGCCTCCATTCGCGCCAGCCCCTGTCCGGCGCAGCCGTGCACCCCGTATCCGAACCCGAGCTGGTCGTTGGCGTTGCTGCGCTTGACGTCGAAGTCGTCGGGCCGCTCGAAGTGGCGCTCGTCTCGGTTCGCCGACGAGTAGAGGATGACCAGCCGGGCATCCCCGGGCACATCGGCATCGCCGACGGTCGTCGCCGTCGTCGTCACCCGACTGAACGCCCGGATCGGCGACTCCAGCCGTAGGCTCTCGTTGAAGGCGTTGGGAATCAGCGACGGATCGGCCCTCAGCGCGTCCAGCTGATCCGGGTGGCTCGCCAGCAGCCAGACGGCGCTGCCGATCGCACTGATGGTGGTGTCGAGAGAAGGGGCCAGGTAGCCGACGATCAGCGGCGCCACACGGTCCGGCTCGATCTCGCCGCGGCGGCCGGCCTCGATGAGACGTGCCCCGACGCTGCCGGGCATGAGATTGCCGCTGGCTGCGGTATCGGCTGCAAATCGCAGCATCGCCTGCGTCATCGGGACCGAGTTGCGCGCCCGATCGTTCATCGGGCCCAGGAAATCGAAGGTCGCGCCAGCCCACTCGAGGAGGTGGGCGCGGGCGTCGAGCGGCCACCCGACGAGGTCCGGGACCACACTGAGAGGCAGGGCGCGGGCGAGGTCGGTGACCGCATCGAAGCTGCCCCGCTCGACGAGCTCTTCGACCAGTGCAGTGGCAAGCCGCGCCACGCTCTCCTCCATGTGGCGCAGTGCCCGAGGGGTGATGCTCTGGCCCAGGACCTTGCGAAGGCGGGCGTGCAGCTCGCCGTCCGTCATCAACAGGTTTCGGCCGGCGATGAGACCGTTGGCCATCTCGTTCAGGGCGACCCCCTTGCCCGAGCAGTAGGTGTCCGGGTCGGTCAGGGCCGACCGGACGTCGGCGTAGCGCGGGATCGCGTACATGTCGTGGGCTTCGAGCCACACCACCGGACCAAGGTTGCGGAGGGAGCGATAGTGCTCGTGGGGATCCGTCAGGGCCTCGTCGGTGAAGAGATCGTGCGGATAACTTGGAATCGCGGCCAAGGTCAGACCTCCGATCGTTCGTCGGGCCCCATCACGACAGCCACCCGGCTGCCGCTGTCAAGCATGTCCGTTTATCTCTGGCATTCGGCTGGACGTCGCGCGCAGCGGGCTGAGCTCGCGACCGATTGACTTTAGTCCGTGCGATCTGGAGTGTGTACTCGCCTTCAGATGTCGAGAGTGGGGTGGCTAACGGGATTTGAACCCGTGACCCCCAGATCCACAATCTGGTGCTCTAACCGAGCTGAGCTATAGCCACCGCTGACGACCGCGCGGCGCAGGATTCTACCAGCTACTCACCGCCCGGCCGAGACGAACGATGCGGACAGAGGCCGCCCGGCCGCCTCACCTCGACCGCGGATCAAGCGCGTCCCGCAGCCCGTCGCCGAGCAGGTTGAACGCCAGCACCGCGGCGAAGATGGCCAAGCCGGGGTATGTGACCAGTGCCTGGTCGCTGAAGATGTAGTTGCGGGCCAGGCCGAGCATGGAGCCCCACTCCGGCGTCGGCGGCTGCACCCCGAGCCCCAGGAAGCCGAGGCCCGCGGCCACCAGGATCGCAAAGCCCAGTTGCAGCGTTGCCTGGACGATGACCGGGGCAAGTGAGTTTGGGATGACGTGGCGAAGCAGGATCAGACGGTTCGGCACGCCGAGCGCCCGCGCCGCCTCGACATACGGCAGCTCCCGAATGGACAGGGCGGAGGCGCGCACCAGCCGCACGAAGCCCGGGATCGAGGTGATGCCCACCGACAAGATCACGTTCTTCAGCCCCGGCCCCAGGGCGGCGACCAAGGCCAGCGCCAGGAGGATGCCGGGAAAAGCCAGGAGGATGTCGGTCAGGCGCTGGATGAGGAGGTCGATCCAGCCCCCGAAGTAGCCAGACATGGCGCCCAGCGGCAGCCCCACGGCAAGGCCGATGGCGACGGCCGCGAAGCCGATGAAGAGCGTGAACCGGGCGGCGATGGCCAGCCGCAGCAGCTCGTCCCGGCCCAGCTCGTCCGTGCCCAGCAGGTGCCGGGCCGAGGACGGCGAAAAGGCTTGGCTGAGGTTGTTGCGGTCGGGCGAGTAGTTGATCAACAGCGGTAGCAGGACCGTGGCGGTGACGTAGACCAGAAGCACGGCCGCTCCCACCCAGACGCTGCGGTGCCGGCGCAGGCGCTCCCAGGCGCGCCCCCCAGACGTCGCCGACTGGGCCGAACCGAGGTCCACGGCAGCGATTTCGGATGGCGCTTCGGAAGGCAGGTTGGCCACCGGTCACCCGTACCGGATGCGAGGATCGACGTAGGCGTAGAGGAGGTCGGTCAGGAGGTTGACGGCGATGAAAGCGACCGCGAACACAAGGACCACGCCCTGGACCACGGGGTAGTCGCGCGCGAAGATCGAATCCACCAGGAGCCGCCCGATGCCCGGCCAGCTGAAGACCGTCTCAGTCAGCACCGCGCCGCCGAGCAGGGACCCGAACTGCAGGCTGACCGCGGTCAGGACGGGCAGCAGGGCGTTGCGCAGCGCGTGCCGGACCAACACCGTGCGCCGCCCGGCGCCCTTCGCTCGCGCGGTGCGGACAAAGTCCTGGCCCAGCACCTCCAGCATCGAGGAGCGGGTCATGCGAGCTACGAGGCCGACCGAGAACAGCGCCAGCGTCACGCTGGGCAGGACGAAACCGGCCGGGTCGCTGGCGCCGGCTGCGGGCAGACCGCCCAGGTGCCACTCGTGGAGCTTGATGGAGAAGATCACGATCAGCATCAGGCCCAGCCAGTAGACGGGCATCGAGATCCCGAACACCGCCGCGCTGGAGATCGAGACGTCGAGCTTCGAGTTCGGCCGCGTCGACGCGATCACGCCGAGCAGGACACCGACCACGGTCGCGACGACGCTGGCGACGATGGCCAGCTGCAGCGTGTACGGGGCGCGAGTGAAGATCTCCTCGACCACCGTGTGCCCGCTCCGCGTGGACACCCCCAGGTTGCCCTGAGCCAGCCGCCCTAGGAAGCTGACGTACTGGAGCCACAGCGGCTGGTCGAGGTTCAGCTGCTGGCGGATGCGCTCCACATCGAGAGCCGTGGCCTGCGGCCCGGCGATCACCGCCGCCGGGTCGCCGGGAAGGAGCCGGACGAGCATGAAGACGATGGTGGCCACCCCCAGCAGGGTGGGCACCGCCAGGAGCAGCCGGCGCGCGACGTAGGTGAGCGCGAGGACCTCCCGCTAGAGGCGCGGCCGGAAAACCGGCAGAGAGATTCGGTGGCCAGGACCGGGGTCCTCGCGAAATCGCAGATTTCGTGGGGTGGTAGATGCGTCAGCTGCAAGGAGGTACGCCCCTTCCCTTCGGGCGGGGTCCCCTTCAGCACCGGAGTGAGCGTATTCGACATACGCGCAGCGAGGAGCGCAGGTCCGGGG
>JALYZG010000206.1 GCA_030948965.1 Candidatus Dormiibacterota bacterium
AAGAATTCGCATTGTGCATTCCCCCTTCGCAATAGAAGGGCAGCCATCGCCCTTCCCACCGACGATTGCGCGGGCAGCATATCCGGGCCTGGCTGGAATGTGGATAGGACATGTCGGCAATCACGCCACGGATGTTTCGCCTGCCCAGTCCCAACAAAACAAGAAATGGGCGTCCGCCCGGCTAGCGCTCTCGCCTACGCACTGACGGGCGAGCGCTGAAGCAGCTTCACGGCCTGGTCGACCAGCTCGGCCACGATCTCCGCCGCCGGCTGGACGCCCCGCACCTCTCCCACCGATTGCCCAGCGTAACAGGCCATCGCCCCGATGTTGCCGGTGAAGCCCTTGAACGGCGGGATGCCTCGAAAGCGAGCAACTGGCTCGCCGTTGAACTCGGCCACGTACGAACCATCGAATGCCTCGGCGGCCTCGAGCGCCGATCTCAAGACGCCATGGGTCGACGGACACAGCGGGCACTCGACCTCGAAGCGGTTCGTGCGGACGCTGTCATCGGCCTGGGCGGAGATCACGGCCCTGACGTAGTCGGGGTGCGCGTTGGACTCGGCCGCGGCGATGAACCTGGTCCCCATCCGGACCCCCGACGCTCCGGTGGCCAGAACAGCCGCGATGCCCCGGCCGCTGCCGATGCCACCCGCGCCGAGCACAGGTACCGATACTTTGTCCAAGACCTGCGCCAGCAGGGGGAGCAGCCCGAGGGTGCCCCTGATGTGGCCGCCGGCCTCGATGCCCTGGGCGATGATGAAGTCGCAGCCGGCCTTCTCGGCGGCCATCGCCTCGACCACTGAGCCGACCTGCCATGAGGCGAGGGCGCCGGCGTCGTGGACGCAGCGAACGAGCTCCGGGTCCGGGTCGCCCCAGAAGAAGTCGATCACCCTGGCCTTCTTGACGGAAATCGCAAGGATCTCTCGATCCATGTACGGGATCAGCATGTTGACTCCAAAGGGCTTGGTGGTCAGAGAGGACAGGCGCTCCAAGCGCTGCTTCGCGTCGGCCACCTCGATGCCGGCGAATGTGACCTGGCCCAGCGCCCCCGCGCCGGACACCGCCGCCGCGAGCTGAGGCGAGAGAATGCTGCCCATGCCCGCCAGCTGGATGGGCACCTCGCAGCCGACAAGCCGGGTGAACGCGGTTTCCAGGGTGCCCATTTCCCGCGTGTATCTTGAGCCAACTCGGCGAAGTTGGTTTTTCGGAACCGGACGTTTGCGCGTGCGTTATACGTCCGTGGGACGGCGAATCGGAACGGCGATTCTTGCAGTGCTGACGCTGGCCGCGTGCGCCGGGCCGACCGCAGCGTCGCACACTCCCACGCCCCAGCAGCCGTCGCCGAGCCCGTACCCGTCGCCATCCGACAGCCCCATGGCGCCGCCATCGAACCCACCCACGCCGACCCCGGTTTCTTCAATGCTGCGATGCCGCCTGCCCATATCGGCCGGCCAGCCGGGCAGCGGCGGTTTCGTCGTCTTTCCCGGAGGCCAGTTCGTGGCCGACCCGACGAGCAATGTCGTGATCCCCAACGTTCCATCGCCATCGCCCGGCTACGGCATCCAGCCCGGCAACTTCATCGGCCTGACGTACGACCGCCCGTACAAGAAGTGGCTGCCGGTGCCTCGGCAGTACGTGAGTCCCGACGGGTCTAGATACGTCTTCATCCCGCCGGCCCCCTATTCGGCGCCGAACTCCATCTTCGTCGAGAGTGTCATCACGGGCGCGAGGACCGAGCTGGGTGCGGGCATGGGCCGCGCCTGGAACATCCTCGATGTGGAGAAAGAAGGCGTCTATGCCACCGCGCAGCAAACGTCGAGCCAGGCCCCGGCCGGCCTGTGGCTGCTGCCTTTCAGCGGCGCGCCACGTCAGATCACCGCCACGGGTTACTGGCAGGCGGTCGGCGGAGGCGCAGCCTACGGGTTTGAGGCCCCGTCGGTCCCGACTGGCGCCGTGCAGCGCCTAATGAGGCTGGACCTGAAGACTGGGACGGCGGCGCCATGGTTTGACAACCTGCCTCTGAGCAATGTGATCGGCTTCGACCTCCAGGGTCATCCGATCCTGACTCTGCAGGTCAACCCGCAGCAGGTGGTGGAGCTGACCGGATCGAACGCGAAGATCACCATTTACGACGGCTCGGTGCCGGGCCTGTACGTTTCGTGGGGCGTGCTGGCCGACAGCAACGGCATATGGCTTGCGTCAGGCAACGGCCTCTACATATATAGGACGGGCACACAGCACCTCGATGAGGCCTCAGCGGTAACCGGCCCGTTAGCCGGTGCGTGCGCATAAAAATGGATGTCCTCCCCGCTCCGCGGGGAGGTGGCGCGCAGCGCCGGAGGGGACGCACAATGAAGCATCGACCGGCTCAGATCGAACGCACTGTCCTGCTCGCAGCCGCGGCGGCCGCGGTGGCAAGCATCAGGCCGCCGGCGGCAATGAAGAGCACGGTCGGGTTGACATCAGCGATAGCGCCGGACAAGGCGTAGGCGACCGGCACCAGGCCCATCGACGCCAGCATCACCAACGACATCACCCGGCCCTGCATGTCGGGATCGGTACGCCGCTGCAGCCAGCTGATCCCAAAGGTGTTGATGACCCCGCTGGCGACGCCGCCGATCCCGAGCGTGATGGCGGCGGGCAGGAGCGTAGGGATAAGTCCAACCGCGACGACGCAAGCGCCCAACCACGCGCAGACCGCGACGAGCCACCAGCCCATGCGCTCCTGCCGCCTGACCATCCCCGCGGCCAGCGCACCCGCGGTAGCCCCAACTCCCCAGGCCCCGAGCATGATGCCGAAGCCGGCGGCGCTCGCGCCAAAGCGTCCATGCGCCAGGGTGGGCAGTCCAACGCCTAGGGAGCCGTTGGCGGCGAAGTCGACGGCGGCGATGATGATCAGAGCGGACCGGATGCCCACGTCGGCCCAGGCGTAACGGAACCCGGCCAGGATCTGTCCGCCGAGGCCCGGCTCCGATGACACTTGGTGGGCCTTGATGCGATTGGCGGCTGGAAGCCAAAGCACGAACAGCGCGCCGAGCGCGAAGCATGCAGCGTCCGTGGCGAACGCCCAGCCTGTCCCCGCAAGGGCCACGACCAGGCCCGCCAGGGCCGGCCCGACAACGACGGACACCTGGCTGGATATGTTGAGCACGGCATTGCCGGCTTCGAGCTGGTGGTCGTCGACGAGTCGGGGGAGGATCGATGATCTCGCCGGGAGGAAGAACGCGTCCACGACTCCGAAGACAAAGGAGGTGCCGTAGACCTCCCACATTTGGACGTGGCCCGTCAATACGAGCACGGCCAAGGGCGCCACGAGGGCAACGCGCAGGCCCATCGAGGCGAGCATCGCCAGCCTTGGAGAGAGCCGGTCGGAGATCGCGCCACCGACCAACATCAGGACGCCGCGGGGGACGGCCTGGACCACGAGCACGGAGCCGAGCGCGAGGCTCGAGCCGGTTAGCTGGAGCACGAGCCAGGCGATGGCGACGTAGCTGAAGAAGTCGCCGATGAGCGAGAGGCTGGTCGCAACCCAAAGGTTGCGAAACGGCCCGGAGGCAATCACGGTCCAAGGGCGAGGACGCGACCTGACCTGGGTTTGTGCGGTGCTCACCGGGTCAGACGTCCTCCCCGCTCGCCGGAGAGGTGGCGCGGCGCCGGAGAGAGCGCCCACGTTGGCATTCACCCAGCCCCTCGGCCGGCTACTCGGCAAAGATGCGAATCTTGGTGTCGTCCGGCTCGTGGTCGATGTCGACCGAGAAGTCCTGGAGCTGGTCGATGAGCTCGTTGATGTTCTCGGGCTTGATCTGCTTCACGTCGAAGTCC
>JALYZG010000209.1 GCA_030948965.1 Candidatus Dormiibacterota bacterium
GGCCAGCTCCGTGCCCGCCTAGCCGGGCGCGCGCGGCGCCAGGCAGGCTCCGCCGGCGCAGATCCGCCGGCGAATCCTCGTTTGAATGGCCCGCCGCACGCAGATCGCCGGCCAATCCACGGAATCCCGGCGGCGAGTGGCCGCGAGCCGCGCGCGGTCAGTTCCCGGGATGCGGGCGGCAGAAGGGGATCGGGAACCGGCACGCAGGCGGACCCGGCGCCCCCCCCGACTGCTGATCCGCGACAGGGACGGCCCCGGTGCCGGGGTCCGGCGGCGCCGCCTCAGCCGTGGCGGGGGCGCCGGTCGCCGCGGCTGGGATCAGGTCGCCGGGCAGGGCGGGGATGCTGGTCGCATCCTGCAGGTACCAGCTGCCGCCGGTCGGGCTCTTCACCACCCCGGTCGGGGCCTCGTACCAATGGTCGGGCACGCCCCTCAAGGCCTCGGTCATGAACTTGTTCCAGGCCGGCGCGGCGACGAACACCCCATCGGAGCCACTGCTCATGGTGTGCGTCTCACCGAAGATGTCCCCCACCCAGAAGACGCTCACCAGGTCGGGCGTCAGGCCCGCCGTGAGCGCGTCCTTGAAGCTCTCGGTGGTGCCGCTCTTGGCCGCCGACTGGCGGTCGCTCATGTGTAGGGGACTGCCGTGGCCGAAGACGGGTGCCCGGTTGTTGTCGTCGGTCAGCAGAGAGTCGATGATGAAGGCCGTGCCCGGGTTCATCGCCTGGCGGGCGCCGCGACTGGGGTCGGCGGAGTAGAGCACGCGCCCGCGCGGGTCGGTGACCTGCAGGATCGATTCGGCGGGATGATACAGGCCGAGGTCGGCGAGGACGCCATAGGCGCCGACCTCGTCGAGCAGGTGTGTGGCGTTGTCGCCGAGGGTCAGAGTCGGCCCGTAGTCGTCGGGCGGTCCGTTGACGTTGCCGTCGATGCCCTTGAGGTTCAGGCCCACACCACGGTAGTAGGAGTACACGTTCGCGATTCCGGTCGCCATCTCCACCTTGACCGCCGGGATGTTGAGCGAGCCGGCCAGCGCGACGCGCGCGGGCTGCGTCCCCAGCGAGTGCCCGCGTTCGTAGTCGTAGAGCTTGGTCGGGCCGTAGCCCGGGCCGGCCGGGATCAGGAGGGGGGCGGGAAAGTCGTTGATTGGCGTGTCCATGGTGATGCGCCGGGCGTCGATGGCGGCGGCGTACGTGAACGGCTTCAGAGACGAGCCGGGATTGACGTAGGTGCCGGACACGAAGTCGTAGTTGCCGCCGGGGGCGTTGATGTTCGGCGAACCCACGTAGGCCACGATCTGGCCCGTCCTCGGGTCCTCGGCCACCATGGCCGAGCTGAGCTGGCCGGAGCGGTCGCGGTACTGGTTGGCCTTCAGGTTGGAGCGCACCACGTTCTCGGCCAGCTGCTGCTTGCCCCAATCGAGCGTGGTCTTGACGATCAGCTGCTGGGTCCCGACGTGGAGACCCAGGGCCTGCAGCTCGCTCAAAACGTAGTCGACGAAGTGCGGCGCCAGGGAGGTGTTGACAGGAGCGTGGACCGCCACAGGCTCCAGGTAGGCCGCTCGCGACTGATCGGTTGAGATGTAGCCGGTGCGGACCATCGCCTCCAGGACCTGCTGCTGCCTGGCTTTGGCGTTGGCGAGGTTCTTGACCGGGTCGTAGAGGCTGGGCGACTGCGGCAGCCCGGCGAGCAGGGCCGACTGGGCCGTGTCCAGCTGCGCTGCCGGCTTCTGGAAGTACGTCTCCGAGGCCGCCTGGACCCCGTACTGCTGCTCGCCGTAGTTGTTCTTGTTCAGGTACAGCTCCAGGATCTGGCGCTTGCTGTACGTCTGGCTCAGCTGGTAGGCCAGCGCCAGCTCCCGGGCCTTACGGGAGAGGGTCTGGTCGGCCGTTAGGAACTGCTGCTTGGCCAGCTGCTGGGTGATCGTGGACCCGCCGCCGACGATGGAGCCGTGGGTCACGTCGGCCAGGCCGGCCCGGGCCACCGCCTCCGGGCTGACGCCAGGGTTGGTCCAGAACGTCTGGTCCTCGACGGCCACGGTGGCGTTGATGAGGCTCGGCGACACCTGGTCCAGCGTCACGTTGCGGCGATGATCGCCGTCTCGGCCCACGTCGGCCAGCTGCACCCCGCCCCGGTCGGATATCACCGTGTCGCCCCGGAAGGCGGCGGCGTCCAGGTTGCGGACATCGGGCAGGCTGTCCATCAGCGATGTGGCGTAGGCGTCCCCGGCGATGACCAGAGCCAGGAGTGCGGCCAACCCCACCGCGCCCGTCCGGAAAAGGGCGCGGCGCGTCCGGCGGCGGCCGAGGGGGGTGCCCGCTGCGTGCACGCGCGCCCGAGGCTGGCGGCCCGACCTGGTTCGCACACGCTGCCACCGAGAGGTGGGCTCCGTCGTCGACGTCGTGGCCTTGGTCGGATAGATGGCCACCGGTTCCCCCAGGCCCAACGCCCCGCGCACGGCGAACGTTCCCCGCGCCAGGGTCCCCGCCAGGTCGCCGAGCGCCGCCGGTACGGCGCTCAGCAGTGGCTCCGCCGGGCTGCCCGGCAGGCTTTCGTCAGTATCATCCCCCTCCCGATTACGGTGCCGCCCCCGCCAGGTCCAAACGCGCGGTGACGGCGCCCCCCTATCCGATCAGGCGCCTCCGTTGCGCGTGGCCGTTGCGGCGGGGCTGGTGGTGAGGTTCACCACCGCGACCACACCGTCCACCGCGTGGACCCGCTCGGCTGCCTCGTCAACCGCCGAGGCGCTCTCCACGGCACCCCGAAGGTAGACGGTCCGACCCTCGACCGTGACCTTGAGACCGTCCGGCGCCGGCCCGCCGCCGGCCACGGCCTCGCGCACCCGCGCCTCGAGGGCCGCCTCGTCGAGCGCCACGCTACCGGAACTCGACCGGCCTCGAACCCGGTCGACGGCCCCCGCCACCCCGCCCAGGTCGCTGTAGCGCTGGCGGGCGCCGTCCTGGAACCTGTCCATGTGGCCCTTGAAGGCCTCCCGCCGGCGCCGATCGTAGAGGACGAGCCCGATGCCGACGGCCACGACGCCGAGCACGATCGCGCCCGCGATGGGCAGCCCGTAGCTCGTCTTCCGCCGCGGCTCAAGGCCGACGGTGCGCCGCAGCTTGTCGGCGTAGACCGAGCCCTGCTTGACGGTGCCCGACGCGTACTTGGCCGCCTGGCGCTGGAGCTTATCGACGTCCACTGCGTCGAGACGGTCGGCCATCATGCCGCGGACCTTGAGCAGAGCGTCGATGACGTCGTCGAGAGCGGCTTCGCCGCGCTTGCGCAGTGCCATGTTCATCCGGCAAGGCTACCGCCAACCGCGCCCTAAAGGAAAGGGCGGTCAGAGTAAAGGGCCAGTTGCACGACCTTGAGGGGCCGGCCCATCAGCGGCGGGGGCGGACGAAGAGCTCGGCCGCAGGGACCAGCCGCTCCTGGCGGGTCCCGGGCGTGTGCACCCGCACACCGGGGCGCCCGGGGCTCCCCAAATCCCAGCCCGCCTGGTACAGCTCCGCGGCCCGGGCCAGGTCGGCCGCCTGTCCGGCCTGGCGGCCGTCAGTGAAGACGACCGATTGGGATCGCGCGCCCGGGTAGCCGAGCCGCACCTCGCCGCCGGTCTTGAGGTGGTAGCCGTAGTCGTCGAAGGAGCCCTCCGCGCCCCCGGCGAACAGCTCGGCCAAAGTGGGGAAGCGACCGTCGCGCATGGCTTCGCGAAGCCCGGCCCGCCGCTCGCGCAGGGCCAGCCGCTCCCGGCGCCTGACCTCGGTCAGGAGCACCTCCCTCTCCGACCGAAGTTCCGCCAGCCCCGCCTCCAGCGGCCGCATCCGCTCCCGGATCTCGCCGATGCGCAGTTGCAGCTCGGGGTCGGTCAGGCCGGTCAGGTCGGGTTCGGACATTGGGCGCGAGTTTATCAACCCGAACGTTGTCAAATTGGTACGATGGGTCAGGTGATGGATCGGAAGGGCGACGTGCTCCAGTTCCTGAAGGCGGCCGGACCCACGGGCGTGGGCGAGGTCGCGGCGCACCTTGGCATCAGCCGCCAGGGGGCATTCAAGCACCTCGAGGCGCTGGTCGCCCGCGGCCTGGTCGAAACAGCTGCCGGCGAGCATCACGGTCCCGGCCGGCCGGGCCACCTCTACGGCCTCACCGAGGCTGCCCGCGGGGCGTTTCCGAGCGGCCACCGCCAGCTGGCGGCTGATCTCGTGACCTTCCTCGACCAGGACGAGCTGGAGCGCTTCTTCGCCGCTCGGGCCGAGCGCCTGGAAACCGAGTTCGGCGACCGGCTGAGGGGCCGTCCGCTGGCGGAGCGGGTGCGCGAGCTGGGCCGCCTGGGCGTGGAGCATGGGCACATGACCGAGGTCACCGAGAGCCCGGACAAGCTCGAGCTGAAGCATTGCAACTGCCCGATCGGCGACGTGGCCGTCCTCACCGGGCTGCCCTGCCGCCACGAGCTGGACACGTACCGGCGCCTGCTCGGCGTGCCCGTGGAGCGTTCGACGTGGGCGGCCGCGGGCGACGCCACCTGCACGTACGAGATCGCAAACACCGCCAAGACGGCGCCAAGCAACGACTATCCAGAAAGGGGTAATGGGATTGGCTGACTTCGAGATCAAGGACCTCCGCGTCGCGGTCGAGGGGCGCGACATCCTGAAGGGCGTGAGCCTCTCTCTGAACCGGGGTGAGGTGCACGCGGTGATGGGCCCGAACGGCTCGGGCAAGAGCACGCTCTCGAACGCGCTCATGGGCCACCCGGCGTACGAGGTGCGGGGCGGCGAGGTCCTCTACAAGGGCCAGAGCCTCCTGCAGCTGAGCCCCGACCAGCGCGCCCGGCTGGGCGTCTACCTGGCGTTCCAGTACCCGACGGTCGTGCCCGGCGTGACCATGGCCAACTTCCTGCGCACCGCCCTCAACGCGCAGCGCGGCTACGACGGCAAGGACCGCTCCAAGGCCATCAACCCGCGCGAGTTCCGGGCGCTGCTGAAAGAACCCATGGACACCCTGCGCATCGACGACAGCTTTCTCTCCCGCTACGTCAACGAGGGCTTCTCGGGCGGCGAGAAGAAGCGGGTGGAGATCCTGCAGATGGCGGTCCTTAAGCCCGAGATCGCGATCCTCGACGAGACCGATTCAGGCCTCGACATCGACTCGATCAAGTACGTCAGCGAATCGATCAATTCCCTTCGCGGGGCGCACCTCGGAGTTCTAATCATCACCCACTACGTGCGCATCCTGGAGCACGTGCGGCCGGATTTCGTGCACGTGCTCGTGGACGGCCAGATCGTGCGCTCCGGCGGGCCCGAGGTGGCCCAGAGCCTGGAGCGGACCGGCTACGCGGAATGGGGCGTGGACGCGGAAAAGGAGGAGGTGGTCTAGATGGCGACGATGCCGCAGATCTCCGTTGGCGACGACTACAAGGAGAAGTACGGGTTCTTCGACCCCGAGAAGTTCGTCTTCAAGGCCAAGCGCGGGCTGAACGAGGAGATCGTGAAGGAGATCTCCTGGATGAAGCAGGAGCCCGAGTGGATGACGCAGATGCGCCTCCGCTCCCTGGACGTCTTCCGCCGCAAGGCGATGCCGACATGGGGCGCCGACCTCTCCGTCATCGACTTCGAGAACATCTTCTATTACCTGAAGGCCTCGGGCGAGCAGGGCAAGTCCTGGGACGACGTGCCCGAGGACATCAAGCGCACCTTCGACCGCTTGGGCGTGCCCCAGGCGGAGCGCAAGTTCCTGGCCGGCGTCGCCGCGCAGTACGAGTCCGAGGTCGTCTATCACTCGCTGCACAAGGAGCTGGAGAAGAAGGGCGTCGTCTTCCTCGACACCGACTCCGGGCTGCGCGAGCATCCCGATCTCTTCCGCCAGTACTTCGGCAAGATCATCCCGCCCGCCGACAACAAGTTCTCCGCCCTGAACACGGCGGTCTGGTCGGGCGGCTCCTTCATCTACGTGCCCCCGGGCGTGCACGTGGACATCCCGCTGCAGGCCTACTTCCGAATCAACGCCGAGAACATGGGCCAGTTCGAGCGCACGCTGATCGTGGTCGACGAAGGCGCGTTCGTGCACTACATCGAGGGCTGCACGGCGCCCATCTACACCACCGACTCGCTGCACTCGGCCGTCGTCGAGATCGTGGTCAAGAAGGGCGCACGCTGCCGCTACACGACGATCCAGAACTGGTCGACAAACGTCTTCAACCTGGTCACCAAGCGGGCCATGGCCTACGAGGACGCGACCATGGAGTGGGTGGACGGCAACCTCGGTTCGCAGATCACGATGAAGTACCCGAGCGTCTTCCTGATGGAGCCGGGGGCCAAGGGCGACGTGCTCTCGATCGCCTTTGCGGGCGAGGGCCAGCACCAGGATGCCGGCGGCAAGATGGTCCACGTCGCGCCGCACACGACCTCCACGATCACCTCCAAGTCGATCTCCAAGGCCGGCGGCCGGACCTCCTACCGGGGCTTGATCAAGGTCCACCCGGGCGCCCACGACGTGAAGTCGTTCGTGAAGTGCGACGCCCTCCTGCTCGACGATCGCTCGATCAGCGACACCTACCCGTACATCGAGTGCGACGAGGACCGGGTCACGATCGGGCACGAGGCCACGGTCTCCAAGGTGTCGGACGAGCAGCTCTTCTACCTCATGAGCCGCGGCATCACGCTGGTGGAGGCGGAGACGATGATCGTCAACGGCTTCATCGAGCCCTTCACCAAAGAGCTGCCGCTGGAGTACGCGGTGGAGCTGAACCGGCTCATCCAGCTGGAGATGGAGGGCTCGGTCGGCTGATGGCGTTCGACCTCACGGCCGTGGAGGAGCTGGCCTCTCTCCACGGCGAACCGGAGTGGCTGCGGGCCCGGCGGCGGGAGGCGCTGGACCTCTTCCAGCGGCTGCCGATGCCGTCCCGCAGCGACGAGGAGTGGCGGCGGACAGACATCCGCGGCCTCGACCTGGAGGCGTTCGCGCCTTTCGAGGCGGCGAATGGGGCGCCTCCCCAGGATCCGATCGAGGACGCAGCCGGCGTTCTCCGTCAGCGCGGTTCCGAGCCGGGCCTGGTGGTCCTGGATCCCGACCTGGCCGCGAAAGGAGTGATCTTCCTCCCCCTCTCGGAGGCGGCCGCCCAGCACCCGGACCTGGTCCAGGGCCGGCTCTTCACCGAGGTGCGGCCCGAGCGCGACCGCTTCGCCGCCCTCCACGCCGCCCTCTTCAGCGGCGGCTCGTTCCTCTATGTCCCGGACGGCCTCCAGATAGACCGCCCCCTGGTCTCCCAGTTCTGGTCCTCCGGCGGCGGCGCCGCCGTCCTTCCCCACACACTGGTTGTCGCCGGCCGCGGCAGCGTCTTCAACTACGTGGACGAGTTCCTGTCACCCGACCTGGAGCGGCCGGCCCTGACCTCGGGTTCGGCCGAGATCTTTGCCGGCGAGGAGTCGAAGGTCGGCTACGTATCGCTGCAGCGCTGGGGCGCGCACGCCTGGCAGTTCGCCAACCAGCGGGTGCGGGTCGAGAAGGGCGCGTCGGCGCGGCTCGTGCATGCGGGCCTGGGCGCCCGCTTCAGCAAGAACCGGGTCGAGGCCTCGCTCCAGGGCGCAGGCGCGTCGGCCGAGCTGAAGGCTCTCTTCTTCGGCTCGGGCAAGCAGTTCTTCGACTTTCACACCCTGCAGTCGCACCAGGTCGGCCAGACCACGTCCGATCTGCTTTTCAAGGGCGCTCTGACCGGGGAGGCGCGGAGCCTCTACGCGGGGCTGATCAGGATCGAGCCCGACGCCCGCCGTTCGGACGCCTACCAGGCCAACCGCAACCTGTTGCTCTCGGGCTCGGCCAAGGCCAACTCCATCCCCATGCTCGAGATCCTCAACAACGACGTGCGCTGCACCCATGGGGCGACGGTGGCGCCCATCGACCCCGAGCACCTCTTCTACCTCGAGAGCCGCGGCATTCCGCCCGCGACCGCGGAGCGGATGATCGTTCACGGCTTCTTCGGCCAGGTGCTGGACCGCATCCCGGTCCGCCAGGCCCGCGACCTGGTGGAGCAGGAGCTGGAGGCGCGGATCAACTGATGTCGAGGCACCTCGTGGGCCGGATCGAAGACCTGGAGCCGGACACGATGAAGCAGGTGATCGTGGACGGTGAGGAAATCTGCCTCGCCCACGCTGAGGACGGTGCCTACTACGCCATCTCCGACATCTGCACGCACGAGGAGTTCAATCTCAGCGACGGCGAGCTCTGGGGCCTGGACGTCGAGTGCCCCGCCCACGGCTCGCGCTTCAACCTGGTCACCGGGGCGGTCGACGCGCTGCCCGCGACGGCGCCGGCGCGCACGTTCCCGGTCTTGGTGGAGGCCGATGAGGTCTACATCGAGATGTAAACACGGAGGGAACCCAGGTTCCCCCCGTGAACCCACCCTCCTACGCTGGCGCGCGCCCGCCGGGACGAGCCGCGGGCAACAACTCAATCGGCTCAGCGAAGCCGGGCCTACGCCTGCCACCTGGGTCCCATTGCGCCGATGAGGTCTACATCGAGCTCTGAGGTCTTGGACGTCGAGACGCTGCGCCGGGACTTCCCGTTCCTGGCGACGGGCGTCGCCTACCTCGACTCGGCCAACACCTCGCAGCGACCACGCGCCGTGCTGGAGGCGATGAACGCGTACTTCACGCAGTTCAACGCCAACATTCATCGCGCCGCCTACGCTGCTTCGGAGGCCGCGACCGAGCGCTACGAGGCGACGCGGGAGAAGCTGCGCGCGTACATCAACGCCGCCTCCCGGCGGGAGATCGTGTACACGCGCGGCACCACCGAGGCGATCAACCTCGTCGCCCATGCCTGGGGCCGGCATCACATCGGCCAGGGCGACCTGATCGTGCTCACGATCCTCGAGCACCACTCCAACATCGTCCCCTGGCAGCTGCTGGCCGAAGAACGCGGGGCGCGGATCGAGTTCGTGGACATCGACGAGAAGGGGGAGCTGCGCCTTGACCAGTTCCACCGCCTGCTGGACCGGGCGCCCAAGCTGGTGGCCTTCGCCCAGGTCTCGAACACGCTCGGCACCATCAATCCCTACGCCGAGATGACCGCGGCGGCCAGGGCGGCGGGCGCGACAGTACTGATAGACGGCGCCCAGGGCGCTCCCCACCTGGGAATCGACGTACGCGCGACCGGCTGCGACTTCTACGCCTTCTCCGGCCACAAGATGTGCGGCCCGACGGGCGCCGGCGTGCTCTACGGCCGCCGTGAGCTGCTGGAGGCGATGCCGCCTTTCATGGGCGGCGGCGACATGATCCGTTCGGTGACGACGAGTGGCTCCACGTTCGCCGACCTGCCAGAGAAGTTCGAGGCGGGCACCCAGGCCATCGCCGAGGTGATCGGCCTGGGCGCGGCCGTGGACTACCTGACCGGCATCGGCCTCGGGGCCATCCACGAGCACGAGCAGGCGCTTGCCGGCTACGCGCTGGAGAGCCTATCCGAGATCGGAGGGGTGCGGCTGTTCGGGCCGCCGGTCGAGAGGCGGGCGGGGGTCGTCTCGTTCGACGTGGCGGGCATCCATCCGCATGACGTCGCCACCATCCTCGACCGCGGCGGCGTGGCCATCCGCGCCGGCCACAACTGCACGATGCCGCTGATGCAGCGACTCGACGTGGCGGCCACAGTGCGCGCCTCCTTCTACCTCTACTCGACTTCGGAGGAAGTGGATCGGCTGGTCGCTGGTTTACAGGAAGCGAAGAGGATCTTCGGCTGATGGATGGGCTGTTCAGATGACGGCGACGGGGGGCGATCAGCTCTATCGCGAGTACATCCTCGACCACTACAAGAATCCCCGCAACTTCGGCCGCCTGGAGAATCCCGATGTCTCGCACGAGGAGCTCAACCCCCTTTGCGGCGACGTCGTGGGCATGGACTTCAAGCTCCGGGACGGCGTGATCGCGGACGTGCGCTTCCACGGTCGCGGCTGCGCCATCTCCCAGGCCTCCGCCTCGCTCCTCACCGAGCGGCTCCACGGGATGCCCCTGGAAGAGGCCCGTCAGATCTCCAAGGATGATGTGCTGGAGGAGTTGGGGATCGACATCTCGCCCGCGCGCCTCAGGTGCGCGCTGCTCTCACTGAAGGTTTTGAAGGTCGGCGCCTATGGCCTGGCGGCCGGCGAAGAGTTAGACGAGGAGGTGGACTGAATGGAGTTGGCTGAGGAGAGCTCTTACCGCGACCTGAAGATCGACGAGATCCGGCGCCTCGTTGACAGCGGAGACTATCAGCTGGTGGACGTGCGCGAGGGCTGGGAGCACGAGCAGGGCCACATGCCCGGCTCGCGCAACGTCGTCCTGGCCTCGATCATCGCTAACCCGGGCGCCCAGCGCTTCGACGACCACACGATCTTCGTCTGCGAGGTCGGCGAGCGCTCAGCTGTGGCGGCTGAGATGGCCGTCGCGCTGGGCGTGAAGGACGTGGTCAACTTCCGCGGCGGGCACAAGGCCTGGCGGGAAGCCGGGCTGGTGATGGAGAGAGGCCGATGAGCGAAGACATACAGGCCCCCGTTTCCGCGGCCGCTATGGCCGATGGCATGGTTGGCGCTGGAGCCGGCGCTGGTTTGGCCGAGGACGACGTGCTCCTGGTCCTGCGGGAGTGTTACGACCCTGGGATCCCGGTCAACATCGTTGACCTGGGCCTGGTCTACGAGATCGCCATCGCGCAGCCGCGGGTGGACGTGAAGATGACGCTGACCGCGCTCGGCTGCCCCATGGCCGCCGAGGTTATGCAGGACGTGCGCGACCACCTGCTGACGCTGCCCGGGATTGAGGAGGCCGGCGTGGAGCTGGTCTACGAGCCGCCCTGGACGCCGGAGCGGATGACCGAGGACGC
>JALYZG010000230.1 GCA_030948965.1 Candidatus Dormiibacterota bacterium
TTTGTGCTCGCGATCTTTGTCGGCATCGAGGTCATCTCCAAGGTGCCGACGATCCTGCATACGCCGCTGATGTCGGGCTCCAACGCCATCCACGGCATCATCCTCGTGGGCGCTCTGCTCATCGCCGCCGGCGCCCATACGCCCCTGCAGGTGATCCTCGGCTTCGTGGCGGTGCTTCTGGCCACCACCAACGTGGTCGGGGGCTTCGTCGTCACCGACCGGATGCTGGAGATGTTCCGCGGCCGCGGCCAGCGTCAGGACCGGGCGGCGCTGCCGGCAGAGGCGGACAGCGAGAAGAAAGCCGGATGACGGCTTTTCAAGTCGTAACGGCCCTCGTCTACTTGCTGGCGGCGGTGCTCTTCATCGTCGGACTCAGGTTCCTGAGCTCGCCCCGCAGCGCCCGCCGCGGCAACCAGGTGGCGGCGGCGGGCATGGTGATCGCGGTGCTCTGGACCGTGATCCTGCTCCGGAACTCGTTCACCGCCGCCGGCGTCGCCGTCTCGGTCGCCGGCTTCGCCCTGGGCGCGACGGTCGGGACGGTCGGCGCCCGGCGCGTGAAGATGACCGCGATTCCCCAGATGGTGGCGCTGTTCAACGGCGTTGGCGGCGGCGCCGCCGCCCTGGTCGCGGTCTCCGAGCTGCTGCTGTTGGCCGGCGGCCGGCCTGACCTCCAGACGGGCCTACCGAGCGCATTCGCGATCATCGTCGGCGGCATCTCGTTCGCCGGCTCGGCGATCGCCTTCGCCAAGCTCCAGGAGCTGATGACCGGCACACCCATCACGTATCCCGGCCAGCAGGCGGTCAATGGCATCGTGGCCCTGGCCATCGTGGTCCTGGCGGTGGTGCTGCTCGGCTTCAGCGGCCGGCCCCTGATCTTCGTCGCGCTGCTGCTTCTCGCGCTAGTCCTGGGGGTGGCCTTCGTTCTCCCGATCGGAGGCGCCGACATGCCGGTGGTCATCTCGATCCTCAACGCTTTCACCGGCCTGGCCGTGGCCGCCAGCGGTTTTGTCCTCGACAACTTTGCCCTCATCGTGGCCGGGACCCTGGTCGGTGCCTCCGGGTCACTCCTCACCAAGCTGATGGGCGACGCGATGGGCAGGTCTCTCAGCAACGTCCTGTTCGGTGCCTTTGGCCAGGTCCAGGGGGGCGCCGGCGACATCGGCGGGGCCGGGGGCGATCGCAGCGTGCGGGCCGGCAGCAGTGATGACATCGCCACGATGCTGGCGTACTCGCGCAAGGTCATCATCGTCCCCGGCTATGGCCTGGCCGTGGCCCAGGCCCAGCACGTAGTGCGCGAGCTTGTGGACGAGCTGGAGCGGCGGGGGGTGGAGGTCGAGTACGCCATCCACCCGGTGGCCGGCCGGATGCCCGGGCACATGAACGTGCTCCTGGCGGAGGCCAACGTGCCTTACGAGCAGCTGCGGGAGATGGACGAGATCAACGGCGAGTTCCGGAGCACCGACGTGGCCCTGGTGGTGGGCGCCAACGACGTCGTCAACCCGGCCGCCCGGAGCTCGCCCGGAAGCCCCATCTACGGGATGCCGATCCTGAACGTGGATGACGCCCAGAACATCGTTTTCCTGAAGCGCTCCATGCGGCCAGGCTTCGCGGGCATCGACAACGAGCTTCTCTACGACTCGAAGACGATCATGCTGTTCGGCGACGCCAAGGATTCGCTGACCAAGCTGGTCGCCTCGGTCAAGGCGGCGTGACCAGGTGAGGCTCTCGCAGTCAGCCCACGTCGATTCGTTCTGCCGCGACCGCCTGCCTGCGGCCGAGACCTGGCCGGTGTTCCGCTTCGACCTGCCCGAGCTGGCCTATCCCGAGCGTGTGAACTGCGTCGAGGCCCTGCTCGACCGGCACGTCGCCGCGGGCGCGGGCGGCCGGCGCTGCCTGGTCGGGGCCGAGTCGTCATGGACGTACGCCGAGGTCCTGGAGCGCGCCAACCGCGTGGCCGGCGCGCTCGTCCACGACCTCGGTGTCAGGCCCGGCAACCGGGTCCTTCTGCGCGGTCCGAACAACCCCTGGCTGGCGGTCTGCTGGCTGGCCGTGATGAAGACGGGGGCGGTGGCAGTCGCCACCATGTCCTTGCTCCGGGCCGGGGAGCTGCGCACGATCGCGGAGATGGCGGAGCCGAGCCTGGCGCTCTGCGCCGAAGGGTTCGATGACGACCTGGCCGCCGGGGTTCCAGCCCTGGCCCGCGTCACCTTCGGCGGTGAGAGCGGTGGCGATCTGGGTGTGTTGGCGGCGGCCCGACCGGCCACGTTCGCGAACGTCGCCACCGCCGCGGACGACGTCTGCATGCTCGCCTTCACCTCCGGCACCACCGGCCGGCCCAAGGCCACGATGCACTTCCACCGCGACATCCTGGCCACGGCGGACACATTCTCCCGCCACGTCGCCCGGCCCTTGCCGGACGACCTCTTCGCCGGCAGCCCACCGCTCGCCTTTACGTACGGCCTGGGCGGTCTGCTCCTGTTCCCCTTGCACGCGGGCGCGGCGGCCCTGCTGCTGGAGCAGGCCTCGCCTGATCGGCTGCTGGAGGCCGTGGGCCGCCACGGGATCACCACCCTCTATACGGCTCCGACCGCGTATCGAGCGATGCTGGCGGCCCTCGGTGCAGCTGATGTTTCCCGGCTCCGCACTTGCGTCTCGGCCGGCGAGACGCTACCGGCAGCCACGTGGGAGGAGTTTCATCGCCTCACCGGCGTCCGCATCATCGATGGCCTGGGCTCGACCGAGATGCTGCACATCTTCATCGCCGAGACCCCCGAGGCCACCCGCCCCGGCGCCACCGGGCGGGCCGTCCCCGGTTACGTGGCCGAGGTCCAGGATCCGGGTGGCCGGCCCGTGCCGGACGGCGAGCTGGGGCGGCTGGCGGTGCAGGGCCCGACCGGCTGCCGCTACCTGGGCGGCGACCGCCAGGAGGTCTACGTCCAGCGTGGCTGGAACCTGACCGGGGACACGTACGTCCGCGACGAGCAGGGCTACTTCCACTACCAGGCCCGAGCCGACGACATGATCATCTCCTCCGGCTACAACATCGCCGGCCCTGAGGTGGAGGAGGCGTTGCTGCGCCACCCGGACGTGGCCGAGGCGGCCGTCGTCGGACTGCCCGACTCGGAGCGGGGGATGATCGTGAAGGCGTTCGTGGTGGCGCGCCCCGGCGCCGGCCGCTCGGCGGAGGCGGCCCGGGCCCTGCAGGACTTTGTCAAGGCCGAGATCGCGCCGTACAAGTACCCGCGGGCGCTGGACTTCGTGGACGCGCTGCCTCGCACCGCGACCGGCAAGCTGCAGCGCTTCCGGCTGCGCGACTGACGTCAGTCGGCGGCGTCGGCCGCGGCTGGGAAGGTACCGAAGAGCCGCACCTCTCGGGCCGTCGCCTCCAGGGCCGCGAGTGCCGCTTCGGCCACAGCCGGGTCCGCGACCTGGAAGTCGAGGAAGAAGCGGTACTCGAAGGGCTTGTCGGGGATCGGCCGCGCCTCCAGGCGGGTGAGGTTGACGCCCCTGCCTGACAGGCACTGAAGGGCGGCCACGAGGCTGCCGGGCCGGTGGGCGGCGACGAAGCCCAGCGAGGTTTTGGCCGGGGCGGCCGTGGCCGCCGGGCGCCGGGGCTCGCCCCGCTCGGCGACGACAAAGCGGGTGCGGTTGCTGTCGTCGTCCTGGATACCCTCGGCCAGCACGTCAAGCCCGTAGCGCTCGGCTGCCGCGGCGCTGGCGATGGCCGCCAGGCCCGGCTCCGGGTGCTCCGCCACGTGCCGGGCCGCGCCGGCGGTGTCGTGGAAGGGGACTGGCTCGATGGCCCGCGCGGCGAGGTGGTGCCGCGTCTGCGCCAGGGCCTGGGGATGGGAGATCGCCCGCCAGACCGGCTGCCCGGCCCGGCCCAGCAGGCAGTGCCGGATGGGGTGCACATACTCTCTGACGACGCTTATCCCGGGGCGCTCCCAGAGCAGGTCGTTGACCTCTTGGACGATGCCGCCCAGCGTGTTCTCCACCGGCAGAACGGCGGCGTCGCAACCGCCCGTTGTGACCGCGTCAAAAGCTTGCTCGAAAGTGCGCCAGCCGCGAGCCGCGCAATCCGGGAAGAGCTTCTCGACCGCCTGTTCTGAAAATGCACCGGGCTCGCCCTGGTAGCTGACGATCACGTCGGCTGTTTCAGTCGTCCGCCGTGCGCGGCTGAAGCCACGGCATCATGCCGCGGAGCTCCGTGCCGACCTTCTCCAGCCCATGCTGCGCGTGCTCCTCGCGCATCCTCAGGAAGTTCCCGCGGCCCTTGGCGTTCTCGTCTATCCAGCGCTCCGCAAAGGTGCCATCCTGGATCTCGCGCAGGATCTGACGCATGGCTTGACGCACGTGCTCGTCGATGACGCGCGGGCCGGAGACATAGTCGCCGTACTCGGCGGTGTCGGAGACGGAGTAGCGCATGAAGCCGAGGCCGCCGCGGTACATTAGGTCGACGATCAGCTTCATCTCGTGGAGGCACTCGAAGAAGGCCATCTCGGGCGGGTAGCCGGCCTCCACCAGGGTCTCGTAGCCGGTCTGGATGAGGGCGGAGACGCCGCCGCAGAGCACGGCCTGCTCGCCGAAGAGATCGGTCTCCGTCTCGTCCTTGAACGTCGTCTCCAGGATGCCTGCGCGACCGCCACCGATGGCGCGTCCGTAGCCGAGGGCCCGCTCGTGGGCGCGCCCGCCGGCGTCCCGCTGGACGGCGATCAGCATCGGCGTTCCGGTGCCCTCGACATACGTGCTGCGTACGAGGTGGCCTGGGGCCTTGGGCGCGATCATGGTCACGTCGATGTCGGGAGGCGGCTCGATCTGACCGAAGTGGATGGAGAAGCCGTGGGCGAACATCAGCATCATGCCCGGTCGCAGGTTGGGCGCGATCGCCTCGCGATAGAGGCGCGCCTGGCCAACGTCGGGCGTGAGCATGACCACGATATCCGCGTCCCGCACGGCTGCAGCCGGGTCCATGACGCGGAGACCTTTGCGCTCCGCCTTCGCCCGTGACGCACTCTCCGAGTGCAGGCCGACGCGCACGTCGACCCCGCTGTCCTTGAGGTTGAGGGCGTGGGCGTGGCCCTGCGAGCCGTAGCCGAGGATGGCCACCCTTTCGCCCAGCCGTTCCGGGCAGTCGGCATCGTAGTAGACCTTGACCGTCATGCGCGAATGATCTCCCAAACGTGCGGCGGGACGGCGGGGCGCCAGGAAATAACGGAGCCCCCACCCGAGGGCAGGGGCTCACGTCGCGAAGAGGGTGCTGTCCACGACGCATGCTAGGCGGCTTAGGTGCGAGCTCACTAGTGCGCCGATCACAAAGTCCTCTGCGTCGATCTGTGCCCCACCGCCGACGCACTGCGGGCGCGCCTTTCGCGGCCGCGGCGGCATAGAGGTTGCAGGGGCCTTTACAGCCTCAGATGACGCCGGTTGACAGCGCGCCAAACTTATGCGACGCCCCCCGGGGTGGGCGGGTCGTAGGTGGGGTGGGTGACCACGCGCGACAAAACTCGGACTCCGACGCGTCGGTCCGCCGGCGAATATACGTTTGGATGCCGCTCCATGGGTGCATATGCCGGCGAACGCACGTTTGGAGGCAACGCGGCGGCGTTCGAACAGGATCCGGCCCAGGTGAGCCACCAGCCCGGGCTCCAAACCTGCCGGAGCCCCGCGACGCCCGAGTAGGCTTGGGACCCGATGGCCTGGCCCGCGTACTGGCTGCGCTACGCGTGGTGGTGGCTGGGACGTCTCCTCCGGCTGCGGCGCCGCCTCTCGCCCTGGGTCGCCTTCCTGCTCGAGAGCCCCCTGGACGATCTCCCCGCGCCTCGCGGGCCTCGCTGGCGGCGCCTCCTGGGTCGGCCCGCACCCAGCTTTCGCGACCTGGCCGCGCAGCTTCGCGCCGTCGCGGCCGAACGGCGGGTCAAGGGCGTCGTCCTCCACCTCCGGCCGGTCTCCATGACCGCCGCCCAGGCGGATGCCCTGGCCGGACTGGTGCGCGAGGTGAGGGCGTCCGGCAAGCGTGTGGTCTGCTGGGCTGGAGCCGGCTACACCGCGGCCACCTACCGTCTCGCATGCGCCGCCGACGAGGCCCTGATCCAGCCCGGCGCCGGCCTCGCGCCGCTCGGCCTGAGCCGGACCTATGCCTTCCTGGCCGACGCTCTGGGGCGATTCGGGGTCAGTGGCGACTTCGTCCAGGTCTCCCCGTACAAGACCGCGGCCGACACGCTGACCCGGAGCGAGTCGAGCGCCGAGGGCCGGGAGATGGCGGCCTGGCTGGCCGACGCGGCCTTTGCGGACACGGTGGCCGCCATCAGCCTCGGCCGCGACCTCGAACCCGCCACCGCTCGGCGCCTCGTCGACGCCACGCCCTGCACGGACCTCGAGGCGGTGGAGATGGGGGCCGTGGATGGCATCATCTCGGAGGAGGACCTGCCGGCGCGGCTGGGCGCCGAGGTTCGGCACTGGCACCAGGTCCGGCGGGCGGTGCTCCGGCCGGCCCCGGTCCGGCCGGGCCGGGTGGTGGGGGTGATCCGGGTCGAGGGTACGATCGTGGACGGGCGCAACCGCCGGCCCCCGGTGGCGCCGCCGCTGCCCGTGCCGCTCCTACTCGACCCGCAATGCGGCGATCTCAGCGTGGTCGCCCAGGCCCGACGACTGGCCGCCGACCGCAGGGTCGCCGCGGTCGTCCTCTGGATCGACTCGCGCGGAGGTTCGGCCACCGCCTCCGAGGCGATGGCGTCAGCCCTCCAGGCACTCGCCAAGCGCAAGCCGCTCGTCGCCGTGATGGGCTCGGTCGCCGCCTCCGGTGGCTACTACGTGGCCACGCCGGCCCGCCGCATCCTCGCCCAGTCGGGCACGCTCACCGGCTCGATCGGTGTGCTCTCGGGCAAGATGGTGGCAGGGGGCCTCATGGACCTGCTCCTGATCCGGCGCGAATCCGTTGGGCGAGGCCAGGGAGCGGAGATGTTCGGTCCGGACAAGCCCTTCACGGAGGTCGAGCGGGAACGTCTCAGAGCGATGATCGGACGCAGCTACGACCTCTTTTTGGAGCGGGTCGCGGCCGCCCGCGGACGGTCCCGGACCGAAATCGAGGCCATGGCCGGGGGCCGGGTCTGGACGGGCCGCCAGGCTCTCGAGCGGGGCTTGGTGGACGAGATCGGCGGGTTCGACCGTGGCCTGGAGCTGGCCCGCGAGCTGGGCGGCCTGCCTCCCTTGGCGCCGTTCCGGATGGCGCCGGAAGGTGGCGCTCCGGCTCCGCCGCGTGACGTGCTCAGCCCGGCGGCAGGCCTGGCCGCCCACGCCCTGACCACTTTGGCCGCGATCAACCGGGCGGGAGCGTGGTACCTCTGCCCGTGGCTGGATTGAGGCTCAGGGCGGAGTAGATCGGGGCCAGCACGCTGCTCGGGCGACGGCCCAGGAGGCGCGTTCCCGTTAGGCCGGCGGCGGCCGCCCGGCGCTCCCAGGTGGCGAACGACAGTGGATGCGGCACCCAGTGGTTGCCGCGGTCGGTGTCGTATTCGACCAGGACCAGGTGGCCACCCGGTCGGAGCATGCCGGCGACGGCCCTGATCACCGGCGCCGGCTCGCGCACGAAGTGCAGCGAGTTGGCCATCACCACCCCGTCCAGACCCATCAGCGCGAGGGGTGAGCTGAAGTCTGCCTGGAGCTGCTCCACATGCATCGCCGGAAAGCGCTGGTCAAGCTCTCGGCGCTGGCGCCGCAGCGCAGCAGCGTCGCGGTCGACGCTGTGGATCCGGCCGGTCGGCCCCAGGACGTCGGCCAGGGCCAGCGTGAAGGCACCCCAGCCAGAGCCGAGGTCGGCCCAGTTCGGACCGGCGCCTTCAACGCCGGCCCGGATCAGGGCCACGTGGTCCGAGTGGTCCAACCCTGCCGGCCTCAGGCCTGAGGCACTCTCAGAAGCGGGGCATATCGACGTCGAGACGGCGATAGGCCAGCGTCCAGTAGGCGCTGAGGTAGGCGCTCGTGATCGAGTACGCGAGGAAGACCAGTCCCAGCAGAGCCAGGCCACCGACGACACCGCCGGCGATGGCGCCCCCGATGCCGGCTGCGGCGTTGAGGGCGAGGGCGATCCCCACGATCGGCAGCGCGACCACGATGATCGCCAGGACCAGCGCGATCTGGATCCCGATCGCGACCGCCACCTGCAGGAGCCAGACGAGCAGCGTGCGCCCGAGCCTCCGGCCGAACAGGCCCGCCGCGCGACTGAGGGCCGCCGTCAGCCCCAGCTCCTCCAGCACCAGTGCGCGCAGGCTGAGGATGAAGACGATCCCGATCGCGACGGCGGCGACGATCACGGCGAGGAAGTACAGAATCCCGGCGCCCACCGCGAACGCCAGAAGGCCGGCCGAGTTGTTGACGGCGCCGAAGACGCCGATGAAGCCGATCAGCGCCAGCGGCAGCGCCAGTACGAGGCCAGCGGCCAGTGCCAGGAGCCGGAGGCCGAGGACGCGCCAAAAAAATCGCCTCCCGGTGCGCCAGGCCAGGCCGAAGCCGAAGGGCCGATCGGCGTCGTGCTCGGCCGCCGCCCGGACCAGGGCGGGCTGGGTTACGCAGCTGACTACGAGAACGATCACGACCACCACCAGCAGGACCAGGGCCGCCAGCAGCAGGGTGGCGGCGATCGAGGCGGCGTAGGGCCCGAGAGCGGAGACACCTCCGGTCGGTAGGCCGGGCACGGAGCCGCCTCCGGCCGTGCCGGATGGCGAGCTGCCGGATCCGCTCGGGAAGCTCGGGAAGCCGAAGTTGCCGCTGGAACCGGAAACGTCGGCACCCCCGAGGAGGGCGAGGAGCCAGAGATAGGGATGGCGCCAGACGATGGTCAGCGCGCCGGTCAGGGGCTCGCTGTACCGCATAAGTCAATTGAACAACCTACCGGCGCGCGCCGGTCAGGGCCGAGGCGCACGCGGCGGCGGACCGAGTTGGGCCCTGGCCACCCGGGCCGCGTGCCCCACCCACTCGCAGAGCAAGCGCCGGGTGTCGGCCGGGTCGATGATCTTCTCCACCCCGAATGCCTCGGCCGTGCGGAAGGGCGAGCGCACGGCGTCGAGGCGGGCGAAGATCTCTGCCCGCAGCCGCTCAGGGTCTGCCACCGCCTCGAGCTCGCGACGGTAAGCCGCCTCCACGCCGCCCTCCAGCGGCAGCGAGCCCCAGTCGCCGGACGGCCAGGCGTAGCGGAGGTTGAGCCCCTGCGCGTTGCCGTGGCCCGCGCCGGCGACCCCGAACACCTTGCGCACCAGGATCGAGACCCAAGGCGTGCGGGCCTGATAGATGGCCGCTAGGGCGCGAGCGCCCCGGCGTATGGTGCCTGCGTTCTCGGCCTCCACGCCGATGACGAAGCCCGGTTGGTCGACGAAATTGACCACAGGCAGGTGGAAGGCATCGGCGAAGTCGACGAACCGCGCCAGCTTGTCGGAGGCCGCGGCGGTGAGGCCGCCACCATAGACTCGTGGGTCGCTGGCCACGACCGCCACTGAGCGCCCGGCCAGCCGAGCCAGCGCCGTGATCGCGGAGCCGCCGTAGCCGCGCCCCATCTCGAACACAGAGCCGCTGTCGAAGACCAGGGCGAGGATGCGGCGCATCTCGTACGTTTGGCGCCGGCTCCGGGGGACGATGCCGCGCAGCTCCACCTCGGCGCGGTCGGGCGGATCCTGCGTCGGCACCGCCGGCGGCTCCTCCCAGACGCTGGGCGGGAGGTAGGAGAGGAAGCGCCGGACCTGGCCGAGCGCCTCGGCCTCGGTCGCGGCGACGTTGTCGACGGCGCCGGACCGCCGGGTGTGGATCTCCCAACCGCCCAACTCCTCCTTCGTAACCTGCTCGCGCATGCCCTGACGCACGACCGGCGGCCCGGCGACGAACAGTTGAGCCGTCTCCTTGACCATCACCGAGAAGTGAGAGCTGACCACTCGCGCCGCCCCCAGCCCGGCGACCGGCCCCAGGCAGGCGGCGGCGACCGGCACCAGGCCCAGGTTGGCGACAACCAGGTCCCAGGCCGGGTTGGCGGGCACGTAGGTGCGCCCCGTCTCCTCATAGGACTTGACGCTCCCCCCGCCGCCGGTTCCGTCGACCAGCCGCACGAGCGGCAGCCGGAGCTCAGCCGCCAACCTCTCGGCGTAGATCTGCTTCAGGTGGATCGACGCATCGGCGGCGCCGCCGCGGACGGTGAAGTCGTCACCACAGGCCACGACCGCGCGTCCGGCCACGCGCCCGGTGCCAGTGATGATGTTCGAGGGCGTGAGATCGACCAGCTCGCCGCCCTCGTAGCGAGGGAAGCCGGCGAGCTCGCCGTACTCCTCGAACGTGCCCTCGTCGAACAGCATGGCGATCCGCTCTCGCACCGTGTGGCGGCCGGCGTCATGCTGGCGCCGCACCCGCTCCGCCCCACCCAGGCGGCCGGCCAACTCGCGGCGGCGGCGGAGCTCGTCGAGTTCCGGCTGCCAGGTCATCGCGCGCAGGCCCGATGGAGACATCCGATCACCAAAACAGTCTGAGCCTGGGCGCAGCTCGACAACGCCCGTTGCTCGGGACAACTCGAATCGCAGGCATGGCTGCCCGGGCAGGATTCGAACCTGCGAATGGCGGATCCAAAGTCCGCTGCCTTACCAGACTTGGCGACCGGGCAACAGGCTGCGCGTCAAGCGTACCGCCGGTCTTTACGGCCGGGGTTCCCGCGCCGGATCGGCGCGAATAGCCTCGGCCCATGCTCTTGCGGATCCGTCTCGCCCGCACTGGAAGCTGATCCTCGCCTTCCTCCTCCCGGTCGTGGTGGCGGTCGCGCTGGTGGCGGCCGCCATCTACCGGGGAGCGCCGGCTGCCCCCGTCCCCGCGCCCACCGCTGCAGCAGCGCCGGCACTGGACTCGCTGCCGACTGCGCCCGGCCTGCTGGTCGACGTGACGGGCGCGGTGGCCCACCCGGGCTTGTACCGCTTGCCCAAGGGCGATCGCGTCTTCGAGGCGCTGACCGCCGCCGGTGGCCTGACCTCGGCCGCCGACCCGGCCAAGCTGCCCGACCTCGCGGCCCGCCTCCGTGACGGCCAGCAGGTCAAGGTGCCGGCGCTCAAGACACCCGCAGGCGCCGGGGCCGCGTCGTCGGGCGGCTACGTCTATCTCAACTCCAGCTCGGCGGCGGACCTGGTGACGGTCCCCGGCATCGACGCGAGCCTGGCGGCTGAGATCATCCGCTACCGCACGGAGTACGGCGGCTTCGCCAGTACGCGCGAGCTGGTCACGGTGCTGGGCATGTCCGCGGGCGACTACATCGCAGCCCGGCGATACCTACGCCTGTGACGTCTCTTGTTTGCCTGACCGCCTGGTCGCTGGCGGTCATCGCGGCCACGGTACTGGCGCCGGGCCGGCCGGCATTGGGTGCCGCCGCGCTGGCCGGCGCCGCGCTGGCCG
>JALYZG010000257.1 GCA_030948965.1 Candidatus Dormiibacterota bacterium
GGACTGGTGAGCACACAGATGGCGGTGGAGATCGCTGAGCAGCCGGAGGCGATGGCGCGCACCCTCGACGCGCTCTGGCCCCTGCGAGAGGAGCTCACCAGCCTGGGCCAGAAGGCACGTGCCGTGATCTTCTACGCCCGCGGTTCTTCTGACAACGCGGCGATCTACGGCCGCTACCTGGTCGAGGTCCACGCCGGTCGGCTCGCGGCCCTGGGGGCGCCCTCAGTCGCCACCCACTACGGCGCCGACATTGATCTTCAGGACGTCCTGGCCATCGTCGTCTCGCAGTCCGGGGAGACCGAGGAGATCGTTCGGACCGCGGAGTGGGCGCGCGGACACGGAGCCCGGATCGTCTCGGTGACAAATAGCGCGGAGAGCGAGCTGGCGCGGACCGCTGACCTGGCCCTCGTCACCCAGGCCGGCCCGGAGAAGGCAGTGCCCGCCACCAAGACCTACACCACCCAACTGGCAGCCATGGCCATCCTCGGCGCCGCCCTCGGCCCGCTCGACCCCGCCTTCGACGACGCGCTGCGCCGAGTGCCGGAGGCGATGTCCGCCATGCTGGACACCACCGAGGCGGCCGCCGAGGCAGCCGCCAGGCTCAAGGAGGTCAGCCGGTTGGTGGTCTCCGGCCGCGGCCTGGTGCTGAGTACGGCGATCGAGCTGGCTCTAAAGCTGGAAGAGACCTGCTACATCACCACTTTGGGCCTGTCGCACGCGGACCTGCAGCACGGCCCCATCGCAGTGCTTGATGCCGCCACTCCGGCCCTGCTGGTGGCCGCTGGCAGCGGACCGATGCTGGAGGGCATGCGAGAGCTCGCCGAGTCGGTCGCGGTGAGGGGCAGCGTGCCGGTCGGTATCGGCGGCGACCAGGCCTTCGCGGACGCATGCACGCTACGGCTTCCCGGGCCCGACCTTCCGGAAGCGCTGGCGGCGCTCGCCCTGATCGTCCCCGGCCAGCTCCTGGTCGAGGAGCTCGCCCGGCAACGCGGGCTGGACCCCGACCAGCCGCGGACGCTGCGCAAGGTCACCCAGACCACAGGCTGAACGCCGGTTGAGGGGAGATCCTCCCGGCGGTTTCTGCCAGTAGCCCGAGCCAGCCGACGATAGACCCGTCCTGACTCTGCTTGTGGAGCACGGGGCGGACGCCGCCGACCGTCCGGCTTCCGTCTGAAAAGCTCCTTGCGGACGAAGTTGGGGTACGGCTCGGAGCTCAGTCTCGGCGGCAGCCGATCAGTATTTGCTCGGCGCCTTGCAGCTGAACGACGATGCGAGCTGCCGCGTCTTGCGCTTGGCGCACCTGGGACAAGCCGGGGGCCGAGCCTTCAGGCGGTCGTGCTCGCTGATCGCCACCGTGACCTCGAAGCGCTGGCCGCAAGCCTGGCACTCGAACTCGTAGACGGCCATCCTTCCACCTCCGTCGTGAAGTACAGACCTATGCGTGCTCCTCGTCAAGGGGGCGGCGAGTCGCCGATCAGCTGGGATGGGTCAATCCGCGCCACCGCAACAGGCCGCCTGACTCCTACGATTCGCCGGCCGCCGCCGGCCCGCCCATCCCACTGCTGACCGCTAGCGTCGATGGTGACCGTCTCGCTCGCCACAGTCATCGCCACGGTCACTCACGCATCACTCGTAGAGCGGGCCCCGAACAGCCGGGCGGGGTATGTCCGCGACGGGCTTGACAACCACCGGCGCCGAGGGCTGACCCAGCGTGCCGCAGCGGGACTGGATGGCGGAGAGGCTGTCGCCGCCAGCCAAGCCGCCACCGGGCGCCCAGAGCGCCTGCGAGGTTCCAGCAGAGCAGGCGCTGGTCATGGGCACTCCACCTGACATCAGCGTCACCGTCGCGCCCGGCGTGCAGCCATCCGCCACCGCATACTGCTGGCATCCGTGGACGGGGCCCCCAAGCCGGGGCGCCCCCGGCTGGCCCTCGCGCTTGAGGAGGCTCACCACCTGTACCGGCTGCGACGGTTGCTCGGCGTCCCGCAGTGAAGCTGTCGGGCGACCACCAACTGGCCTGTCGCCAGCCGCGAGGATACCCCACCTCCGCGCTGCCGCCGCTCGCAGAGTTGGAGACGCCACCGCCAATGTGAGCGGGAGCCCCGCCCTGGGGAACGGCGTAGATGTCGATGCTCGCTCCAGGCACGTAGCCGCTCACGACGACGAGTGGCGCGCAGTCGTAGAGCGGCTGCCAGACGCTTGGAGCCGCGAGCGCGCTCAGGTCCGCTCGGGGCTGGCCTTGGTCAGCAGGTCCGTCTGCCTGAATCGCTCGATGGTGACCCTTATCTCAGCCTCGACGGCCGCCTTTAGGCCCCGGTCACGCTCCGGGTGGAGCGTCTCGAGCGCGTCCACCATGGCTCCAAGGCGGAAGGCCGCTTCCGGATCACCTCTCTCCAGCCACTGTTCCACCGGGTCGCCAGGCCCAATATGGGCGATCTGTTCCAGGCCCCGGAGGCGCTCCATGAGACCAACGATGCAGGCTTGCCACTCCGCGAGCTTGTCCGCCGGCCAGTCGATTCGGAAGCCGTCGATGCACACATACATGCCGGGCCCGAGCTGCGCGGGGTCGGTGGGGTTGGCTGTGATGGGTCGGTACAAGACCTGGACCCACGGACAAACCTGAGACATGCCGGCGGTCCCGGTGAGAGCGATCTTGTGATAGAAGCCCAGGTACGGGCACACATACGTGACACCCGCTACAGCGGGTACAGGATCGCCCCAGGGGCTGGTTCCCGGAGATAGCCCGGGGTCGATGAGGGTGGTGCCGTTGATCGCCCAGCCGGCATAGAGGGGGTCAGGATCATGCTCAAACGAGAGGACGACGGTCTCCCTGAAGTCACACCGCTCGCCGACCCAGATCCCACTGCGGCAGAGCGCCGGGTGGCGGTCGTAGTCCTCGACCACGACGGCGCATCCAGTGTCGACGTGCGTACTGCTCTCGATCACGAGTGGATGTGTCACCTGAGACCTCCTTTTGTCGGCGCCCCACCGCGTCCACCAGGTTCGATGGCGTCCCAAGCGCCGCCCTGCAGATCAACGTAACGGGTGCGCTCGCCATCGGTGACCGACCAGAATGGGTAGAGAGGCGACTGGCTGAGCGCCGATGGGACCCAGACCAGCTCCCCACGCGCATCGGGGCCAAGCCCCGACAGCTGGATCGCAGCAGCGGCATCGACGCTGAGATGCGGTCGGCTGCCGTCCAGCACGGCCCAGCTCAACACCTCGCCGTCCGCGACCCGGACGGCGGCGAGACCGGTTGCACCACCATCAGCGCCCAGGACCACAAGCAGATAGTCTCCCTGGGGGGAGCTCAGCCGGCGGACGGCCCAGACCTGGGCCGGCTCATCGGCCCGGCCGGCCTCGGATCGGGCGAGCTGGGCCGCCCGCTCGGGTCCGATCGTCATCTCAGATTCCGTGCATGTCCACGGTCAGCTGTGTGAACACCTGGCCGTCAGCGACCCGTACGTATAGCCGCGACCCACCGACGGTGACCAACTGGAACGGATAGAACGGAGAGAGGGACTCCTGGCACGGACGCCAGACCAGGATTGGGTTCACGCACATTGCCTCCGGGCGGACGAAAATCTGGCCAAGGCGGTCGGGTAGCCCGAACCGCCGGCCGCTCACGATCTTCTCGATTTCCCCCTTGTCGAGGGCGTGCCAGACGTTGCTGCTGGGCTCGCGCAGCGCGATCGCCTGGCGGTAGTCTCCGAATCGGGCGTCGATGCTGACTGCGGCCGGAACTCCGCGCTCGCCCTGGCCGACCGGCACAATCCAGTAGTAGCTGTCCAGACGATCGAGCCGCTGCACGAGGACTGGGTGTCCCGCCACCCGACTACCGAGGGCGCCTTTCCAATGCTCCCGCTCGACCAGGCCCTCTGCCTCGACGGCACGCAGGGCCCGATCCGCCGCCTCTTCGGACCGGAGCAGCCGGTCGCCCGCCTCGAGCTTCGGTCGCGGCGTGACCTGCCGAGGCCCGCGGTCGGGCGGCGGATCCGGGTCGCAGATGGCGACGTACTTGCCCAGCCAGTAGCCGAAGTCGATTCCGGTCATGTAGTCGGCCTGCCAGGTGCTGTAGCTGATGTGCTCGTCGGCGACGCCGCGCATCCCCCCGCTCCCGCAGACATCGCCCGTGCTGTGCGGTGGTGGAGGCCCGGGCGTCGGGGTCGGCGGCCAAGGATTGTTGACGTCGAAGCCGGAGATCGTGTAGGTCGTGTCGATCGAGGAGCCCGGTGCGGCGCTCGCCGTGTAGCCGCGGATCACGATCCAGTGTGAGGAGTGGTAGACCATCGCCACCGGGGCCACATCGTAGTGGTGGATGGTCCAGATGATCATTCTGGAGATTGCGTCCTCGGTGTTAAGGGCGTCCAGACAGAAGTACTTTGTCGACTGCCGATTGTTAAGCGTCCACTGCAGCCCGTCCGGGGCCGTGTACCAGCCGGCCTCGGTCGTGCTGTGGTTGTGGTTGTCGGTGTAGAGGTCGTCCTGACTGAGGAGGCCTGAGCCCACCTCGTCGAGCACCATCTGGGCGCAGGCTGCGCCGCAGTAGTAGCTGGTGTCCTGCTGGTGGTACTCCACCGCCAGGTCTTCGTTCATAAGGCACCTCCGTGCTAGTGATTCCCCAGGCTAGCCCGAGCATAACGCGGCCTCCTGGCCGCGTCATCCATCACCTGCCCATACGCACGAGGTGTTCAACTCACCGGCACGGGCGGGTGCCCATTCCGCCCCTCTCACCGCGAGGGCGGATCTCCGTCATCGCGAACAGCCGCTCACCGCCGGGCGAGGGGCGGATCACCTCGCACGGCCATGCGTCGCCCCCTGGTCGCCAACCACCCGGTGCAGGGGTGGGCGACCGGCTGCCTGTTGCACAATCATCGGCAGCCTCGAGCGGCGCCATGAGGCAAGCAGCTTTGGATTGTGAGCGGCCGGCGGTCGGGCCGGTGATGGAGGTCGTCGATGAGCCAAGTCTGGGTTGACGTCGGCATCCTGCTGATCCTGCTGGTCGTCGGGGGTTTATTCACAGCGACCGAGATGTCGCTGGTGTCGCTTCGGGTGGGCCAGCTCAATGCCGTCGCCAGCCGGGGTCGCCGCGGCCTTCGGGTCGCGAGGCTCGCCGCCATGCCCACGCGCTACCTGGCTGCGGTCCAGATCGGCTCGATCACGGCTGGCTTCTTCGCCGCTGCCTTCGGCGCCGCCGCACTGGCCGATCCGCTGGCCCGGCTGGTCGTCCGCTGGGGGGTTCTGAAGTATCCGGCGGCTGAGAGCCTGGCCGTGATAGTCGTCACTTTGCTCATCACCTGCGTGGCCCTCGTCATCAGCGAGCTGACCCCTCGTCGTTACGCGATGCAGCATGCCGAGGCCGTGGCCTTACTGCTGGGTCCCCCGCTGGACCGGCTCGCCACGCTGTTCCGGCCGTTGATCTGGTGGTTGTCGAAGTCGACGAACCTCGTGCTGCGCGTTCTGCGTGCGGATCCGACCGCGTCCCGTGAACAGATCAGCAGCGATGAACTCCGCCAGCTAGTCATGTCCCACGAAGGCCTGAGCGATGAGCAGCGTCGCATCGTGCGCGACGTCTTCGGCGCCAGTGGGCGCCACGTTCGGCAAGCCATGCTGCCACGGACCGAGGTTGACTTCCTCGACGCGGCGCTGCCGGTGTCGGAGGCCGCCGGTCTGGCCTGGGAGCACGCTCACAGCCGGTACCCGGTCATCGCCGGCTCGTCGGACGAGGTCATCGGGTTCGTCCATGTCCGCGACCTGCTCGATCCAGCGCATGCCGGACGGGAAGTCAGCGTACGTGACATCGTCCGCAGCGTCACCGCTTTCCCGGCCACGAAGCCGATGCTGGCGGCACTCAGCGAGCTGCAGCGCACGGCAACTCACCTGGCGCTCGTGGTGGACGAGTACGGCGGCCTGGCGGGCATCGTCACAGTGGAGGACCTCGTGGAGGAGCTCGTCGGCGATATCTACGACGAATACGACGTGGCCGCGTCGCAGGCGGTCCCGGCTGAACAGGGTCTCGGCGAGTTGGACGGCCTGCTCAGCCTCGGCGACTTCTACCAACGAACTGGAATCTCCTTGCCTCGAGGCCCGTACGACACGGCCGGTGGCCTTGTGCTCCATCTGCTCGGCCGGATGCCTGAGGTCGGGGACACGGTAGAGGTCGCAGAGCACCGACTCTCTGTGGTGGCGGTCCAGGGCTGGCGAATCCATCGCTTGCGGGTGACGCCAGTTGAGCCGCCGCAGTCCCCGTCGGGGTGAGCGCCCCTAGATGATGTCGCTGGCCTGCAGCCGTCCGTCGGCGATCGCCTCGACCAGGGAGCGGTGATCGTCTCTGGTGCAGGCCGCGTACCGCTCGGCGAAGGTGGCGACTGCCTGATCGAACCCACCCGACTGGCCGAGGTAACCGCTGATCACCGTCGCATCGCCGGATCGCGCATGTGCCCTGGCCAGGGCCCAGGCACACAGAGTGGCATGTTCCCGCAAACCTCGCTGCGGCATCGTGGTCAGGTCGGTGCGACCCTTGCTGTCCCACAGCTGGCGGACGTAATACTGGCGACCGGTGCGTGGCCCATCGCACCATCCGAGGAAGACGTCTGTCGGACCTTGCGTCAAGCGCTGGCCGGCAACCACCCGCCGCCCGTCGTGACCGAACGTCGATGGCGGGAGGTGCGGCTCCAGCACAGAGGTCTGCGCCTGCTTGACCTGGAGCACGATGCGCTCGTCACGGCGGGATGACCCCTCCAACAGGCAGACCCAGACGAGCGTGCCGACGCTGCCCACCCCGACCACCCGGCGGGCGACATCCACCAGCTGGTAACGGCGGAGCAAGACGCGCATGTCGTCTGACACGCTGGCCCGATATGACTCGAACGCCTCCAGCACCTCGTCCATCTCGTGACCCGACGATTCCAGATGAACCTGGAGCGGCGGATCCTCACGCAGCCGCACTGAGGTCCCGGATCGCCGCCGGCCGTCCGGGTCTGCCCCGCCGTCGACCGTCTCGGTAAGCTTTGCGACCGCGCGAGCATGGACTCGACGGTGCGCCTTGGCGATGTCACGGACGACCTGATCGCGGGTGTCGTAGCTGTAATGCTGGAGCAGATCGTCGACGCCCTTGCGGTCGTACCACACCTGCAGGCTGGACATCGCCGCGTAGCGGGCCATTCGTTCCCGGTACGAGCGCACCGCCGCCGTGACCAGCTCTCGACAGACTGAGGGCTCGAACCCGCGCTCGGCGGCAACGACGTGAACGCTCGCGGCGAACCGCTTGACATCCCATTCCCACGGACCCGGCAGGGTCTCGTCGAAATCATTGATCGAGAATGTGAGATTCCTTTCCGGCGTGGCGAACTTGCCGAAGTTCCGGAAATGCGCGTCGCCACACAGCTGCACGCGCGGACCCGTGGTCGGCGTCGTGACGAGGTCGGCAGCCATCACCGCCGCCGCGCCACGCAGGAACGCGAAGGGCGATTGGGCCATCCGGCTGTGCCGGATGCCGATCAGCTCGGGCACGCGAGAGGCGGCCTGCGCCTGCAGAATGCCGATCGGATCCCGGCCGGCCTCCACTCCCCCCTCGGCATGCGACGAGCGGGGGACGTCGGCGCGGAGGGCCTGGCCGGCCGTGCGTCGCTCGCGCCAACTTGGGATCGAAGCCCAGCGGTCCCCGACCGACACCTCCGACCCATCGCGAATCCGAAGTGTCATGCCTGCTCCTCCATGTCGGGCCATGTATGCCGGACCGGTATGTGTCGAGTCAAGCGAGAGGGCCCATCGTCGAGTGCACGATGGGCCCTCTGTTCAGCGTGGACGTGGGCTACGAAGCGTCGCCGTTGTCGTTCATCTCGCTCTCGAAGTCCGGCGGGGAGGCGCCGGGAACGATCACCGACTGCACGTTGGTGCGGCAGCTCGTCTCGCCGGGCCCGACCACCGTCGACGTCTGGGTGGCGATGTTCTCGTCCATGATGGTGCCCTTCAGGTGGACCTCGAACCCGCCCGAGATGCGCGTCGGGAACGGCGTCGCGGTGTTATCGGTCACCTGAGTGCCCTCCACCTCGGCCGAGGTGCCGTGCTCGTCCCAGGCCCTGAGGTCCAGGCGGCCCACCGCTCGCTTGCTGGCCTCGCTTCCGTGCAGGACTGTGGCCGTGCCGTCGACGGATACGGTCGGGAAGGGCAAGCCGGCGCCCGCCGTGGCACCCAATAGGCCTATGGAGTAAGCGTGTGGCGCACCGTTGGCGTCGATGTAGTGGTTCCAGGCGCACTTGATGTTCAGAAGCTCGGGCTTGCCCGTGACGCGGCTCCGGCTGTTGCCGTCCCGGTCGGCGTCGCCCTCGGCGCTCGACTTGACCGGAGAGAATCGCCAAACTGTCACGTCCGCAAATCTCAGCTTGGACAAATCACCGCTCGGCGGCAGGCATGCGCTGCCGCCGCCCTGGCAGTAGTTGGTCTTGGCCTCGATCTCGAACGTGTTGATCTCGAAGTTGGGCGGCGGCTCCTGGGCTGCGGCCGGAGCAGCGCCCAGGGCGATGATCGTGCCCACCATGCCTGCGGAAGCCACCGCCAGGCGGACTAGTCTGTTCACCCGATCCTCCTTCACTGGATTGACGATTAGACGCGCACGAGGATAGGTGCTCAACCGCTCGCCGTCCATGGGACAAACGTCCCGATCACAGTGCACTGTTAACGCGCCGTCAGCCGCAACCGTGCTCAACGGGCGGCGGGTGTCATCGCCGGGCTCGTTTCCGGTCGGCGGCCAGCGTCCAGTATTCAAAGAGCGCCGCGTGCTTCGAGCGCGGTCATCGCTCTGCGGAGCTGCGCGGCGCGGGCCGTGGCGGTGCGGGCTGTCACGAGTTTCAGGATCACCGCGTACTGCCGGGTCTTGCCGAGTGCGTCGAACGCCTGCGCGGCCTGCGGGCTCGCCGCCAAGGCGGCGGCGAGATCGGGTGGGACGGTGGCGTTGCGCTGCGACTCGTAGGCGGCGGCCCACCTGCCGTCGGCCTTCGCGGCCTCGACCTCGGCCAGGCCGGACGGTCGCATCCGTCCGGCCGCGATCAGCTCCTCGACCTTGGCCACGTTGACCTGCGACCAGCGGCTGCGTGGCCGGCGGGGCACGTACTTCTGCAGGTAGTAGACCTCGTCGTAAGACTGGCGCTGGCCGGAGATCCAGCCGAAGCGCAGGCCGAGGTCGACCGCCTCGTCCTCGGTCAACGACGGGACACCCGATCCCTTCTTCGCGATCTTCAGCCACACACCGACCCGTAGGTCGACATGCACGTCCAGCCAAGCCTCGAAGTCCGCGGCGTCGCGGAACGCGATCACCACGGCTTCGTTGACGGCATCGACCGGCGATTCACTTCGCCCGAACTCGCCGCCGAACCGGGCGGCATCGTCGTCTACTGACACGTCGACGGCGTGGCGGCCACGCCGGCGGGTCCACGGCACCGGCCGGCGTGAGTCAGGCCGTAAACCGGCGGCGGCAGTCCGAGGCCAGTCGCCGGAGGGCCGCTATTGCGGCAACACGACATTCGATCCTGGTCGGGGCGCGCCGAAGCCTTCGCCGAGCGTGCCGGCGTGTGGCGCTGGACACCTTCTAGGAGCCTGTGTCGGAATGGCGGCGAGAGATTCGTCGATCCAGGTGGTCCAGCCGGGGTCCCCGCGAAATCGCAATATTTCGTGGGGTGGAGATGCTGACGCTGGAGATGGGCTGCATGGGCGGCGAAGATCCGTCGACATTTCCGGCACAGGCTCCTAGGCGTCGGTAGGGCGTAAGCCTCGCGCTGGCTGGCCGATGCAGGGCCCTCAGCCGTCACCCCCGCCGCCGTCGCCGCCGCCATCACCACCGCCGTCGCCGCCGTCCCCCCAACCGCGATCGTCGTCGCCCCAGCCCCCGAACAACCCGCCGCCGCCGCCGAACATCCCGCGGCCGCCCCCAAGCAGCGACCCCAGCGCCAGGCCTCCGAGTCCGCCGATGGCGATCTGCCCCCAAGGCGCTCGGCCGAGGGCGCCACCGATCGATCCCAAAGGCCCGCCGAGCCCCCCAGCCGCACCCCCCGACGGACCCGGCATTCCCCCAGGAGGCGTGAAGGACCCGGGTGGCGGCGAAACGGGAGCGCCCACGGCGCCGCCCATCGGGGTGCCGCAGCTCGCGCAGAAGCGGCTGGCCGCCGGGTTGGGCGCTCCGCAGCGGGTGCAGTTGCGAGTGACATCGGCGTGCACGGGCGCACCGCAGTGCCCGCAGAAGCGCGCGTTGGCCGGGACGGGTTGGCCGCACGAGGGGCAGGTCGTGGCCGGGGTGGGATCATTCATGCGCGATCCAGTCTCCTTTCAATTTAGCGATCGACACGAAGCACCGGTAGCCAGAGTTCTACGGCTCCCCGCGACGGCGGGCGCCAAGCACCTCGCCCACCTCGACCTCGTCCAGCACGCGCCCGCGCTCCAGCATGGCGCCGTGGACGGCCTCGACGTCCTGGCTCGTGATGCCGTGGGCGGCGGCCCACAGATGCACCTCCTTCTCGACCGAGGCGTTGCAGTCCCGAAAACTCTGCTGCAAGTCAGTGAGGTCGCGTACACGCTGGTCAGCGCGTTGACGAGGCTTCGCTCGAGCACCTGGGCCAGGTAGGCGGCCAGGCCGAAGTGGGCGAAAACGTCCTTCACAAGTTCGTCGGAGGGGCGATTGATCATAGCTCTACGGATGCTATTCGCCCCCGCGTCGCGCGCGCTCGAAACGTGCATTCGCCGGCGACTGCACGTCTTCTCCTCCCCCGAGGTGGACCTACCTCCCGCGCCGCGGAACCGAGGCTCACTCCTCACGCAAAAGCTCGACGGGGTTCAGACGCCGCAGGCTGCGAGCCGCCAGCAGAACCGAGAGGCCCGTGCCCCCGAGGACGAGCGAAGACAGCACCCCCAGCCGCAAGGCCGGGACCGCCAGCGACGTGGGCGGGATGGTGAACAGAGGCGCCAGGATCTGCACGAACATGACGCCCATGGCCGCGCCGACCGCGGCGCCGACGCCCAAGCCGAGGACGGCGACCACGGTCGCCTCGCCCAGCACCAACCCCCGCAACTGGCCCATTCGGATCCCGAGCGCGCGCATCGTCACGTACTCCTTGCGTCGCTGCAGGAGAAGGCCGAAGACGAACAGGGCGATGCCGGCGACGCTCATGAGGACGGCGTACACCGACTCCAGGCCGCCCAGGCCGCGAAGATTGATCGCTGCGAGTGTCGACGCGTCACGGTTGACCGCGGTCGCCGTGGTCTCCACGAGCAGCGGCGTGGTCTGCCCGGGGCCCGACCTGAGCAGGCTCGCCACGTGCGTCACGCTGGCCGGGCTGGGATCGGACGTACGCACGAAGAAAAGGTCCACGCGCGGGCTCCCGGTGGCGGTCTGGTAGTAGTCGAGGTTCGAGACCAGGTCGATCCCCTGCGGAAAGCCGGCGAAGTTCTGGAAGATCGCGGCCGCGTGGAAGGTGACCGGCACCAGCCTGCCCGACTGGTCCGGGAGCTGAATCTTGACCTGGTCGCCAGGTTGGACGTTGAACGTCCTTGCCATCTCGACCGAGACGAGGACCGCGGCCGGATCGCTCCTCAACGCGGCCATGGCCGCGGCCGCGCTCGTGTGGCTGAAGAACGCGTCGGGCAGCGTAGCCACCTTGGGGAAGGTGGCAGCGTCGAGCGCCACCAGCGCCCGCTTGTCGGTCCCGACCACGGCACTCGACGTCTGCGCGAGGGGTGTCACACCAGCCACGCCCGGCACCTTGAGGCGGGCGTCGAACGCCGCCGTCGAAGTGCTGAGAGCGCTCGGCGTCACGCGCACATCGGAACCGGTGACAAAGCGGGCGTCAGCCTGCTTCTGCACGTCGTATGTGCTGACGAACAGCGCCAGGCTCGAGCCGAACGCAACCGCGAGCGCAACCGCGATCACACCCGAGGCCAGGGCCAGCGGCCGGCGCTGGACGCTTCTGCGCAGAGTGCCGGCCGTGAGGCCGCCGAAGGCCTGGCCGCGCCGCTGCGCCAAACGGCCGCCGGCGGCCAGCAGCAGGCGGACCGCCAGCAGGGTCGCGCCCAGCCAGCCCAGCAGCGGCGAAAGGAGCGTGTAAAAGGAAAGGGAGACGGATTGGCCTTCGGCGGCCGTCGGCTTGAAGCCACCCGAGACCATCGTCACGATCCAGACCAGCGCCGCGGCAGCCAGGAAGACGAGGTCGAGGCGCAGCCGCAGCCAGGCCGGGGGCGCGCTGAGAGCGAGCTCGCGGCGCTCCTCCCCGGCCTCCCTCGCCAGGGCCCGGCGGCCGGGCAGGTAGAGCGCGAGCGCGGTCGTGGTGAGGCCGGCGAGAAGGGACAGCCCGGCGGATAGCCCCAGGCTCTGCGGCGACGTCTGGGCGAGCACCGAGCGGCCCAGGACGAGCACCACTGTGAGCAGGCCCAGACCGAGACCGACGACAGACCCGACGACTGCGACGCCGGCCGTCGTGTATGTGAGCGCGCTCAGGAGATGGCGGGGCTGAGCGCCGCGCGCCCGCAGGGTGGCCTGCTCCCGACGCTGGGCGTGCGCCAGCAGCCCGCCCGCGTAGCGTGAGAGGTAGGCGGCCAGGAGAACGCCGGGCAAACCGAGGAAGAGGAACAGGATCTTGGCCAAGATGGTGTCGCCCTTGGCCGCGTTGAGCGAATCGGAAAGGTTGTCGATGACCGCGACCTGGCCCGGGGCGATGCGCTCGATCGACCGCTTCAAGCCCTGCGTCGAGACCACGGCCAGCGTCGGGTCCGACGCCAGCCGGGCTCGGTCGATGTGGACGTCGACCTCCAGCGCGGGCGGCGTCTTGAGAATCGGGCTGGCCGAAGCGGCGTCGAGGCGAAGCGCGGGCAGGATGGCGGTCTCGAAGACGGAGATCGGCACCACCAGCACGTTGGGCACCTGGACGAACTCGCCTTGGTTGGCGGCTGAGCGGCTGGCAAACAGCGGGTCCGCACGAGTGAAGTCCGCGGTCCCGCCCACCGTCAGGGCCAGCGGCAGAGCGCGGCCGGGCAGCGCCAACGAGACCGTGCCGCCCGGTACGGCCGCAAGGCCGCGTGCGGCGTCCGGGCTGAGCAGAACGGTGCCAGGCCCGTAACCGCCGGCGGTCAGCCTCACGATCGGGTAGTGGCGAACGTAGCCGGGGTCGAATGCGAAGACGCGCAGAGGCTGAGCGATCGTCTGCGTGTTCGAGCGCAGACTCCCGGCCGGCAAATCCACAGAGCCGAGCGGGTCGGTCCTGGTCACGCCGGGCAGCTTGCCGGTAGCCGCGGCCAGCTGGCCGAGGGTCGGCGACTGCGGTGAGTTCGCGGCCGACGGGGCCGGCTCCTCAGCGCTGCGGATCGTGCCGGCCAGGCTCAGCGCCGAAGTCGAAGCGACAGGGGCGGTAGCCTGCGCGCGATACGTGATGGCGACACGAGCACCGGCCATGAGGTTGGCCAAGCGTAGGCCCTGGGCGAGCGGACTCTCGCCGGCCACATCGGCCACGGGCTTTCCGTCCAGCGCCGTCGATCCCGGCACGTAGGCAAGCTGGGGCGGCGGTTGATCGCTGACGACAACTCCGGTCATGGGCCGGGCGGAGTTGTTGAGGGCGGCGAGGCTGACGGTGACGGCCCGGCCCGGCGCCAGCGAGGCCAGGTCCAGCGTCTCGGTGAGGGCGAGCGGGGACGCCAGCGGCGAGCTCAGGCCCGCCTGCATGTCGATTGCGACCGGCGCGATCGCCCGCTCGGTCATCCGCGCCGCCGAAAAGTCGACGAAGAACGTGATGGAGGCGAACAGCCCAACTGCCAGGGCGACACCGCTCAAAGAGGCGAGCGTCCGGCGCGGATTCCGGAGAAGATCGCGGAGCGCGTAGCTAAGCAATAGTCCGAGCCCCGGCAGGTTCTCCATGTCGACCGCCGGCCAGGCGGCCGTCACGCAGGCTCACGACCCGCTCCAGGCGGGCCGCGACATCGAGGTCGTGGGTCACGACCACCAGCGTGGCGCCGATCGCGCTCCGCGCCTCCAGCAGCAGGTCCATGGCGACGGCGGACGAGGCCGTGTCGAGCTCGCCGGTCGGCTCGTCACCGAGGATCAAGGCCGGGCGGTGCGCCAGCGCCCGGGCGATCCCCACGCGCTGCCGCTGGCCGCCCGAGAGCTGGTCGGGCAGCTTCTGCGCGTGCTCGGCCAGGCCCAGCCGCTCGATCAGCTCCCGCGCACGGCTGCCGCTGTCGTCCTGCCCGGTCAGGGCGAGCTGGAACTCGACGTTCTCGGCCGCGGTCAGGAAGGGCAGCAGGTCGTAGGACTGGAACACGAACCCGATCGAACGCCGGCGCAGCTCCGCGCGCTTCGCCTCGCGCAGAGTGGAGAGCTCGATGTCGCCGAACCGGATGCTGCCCCGCGTCGGCGGCTCCAAGCCGCCCATCAACCCGAGCAGGGTCGATTTGCCGCAGCCGCTCGGACCCACGATGGCGACGCTGCTGCCGGCTTCGATCTCCAGATCGATCCCGGCGACCGCGCGCACGGGCCGGCCCGACACCAGGTATTCCTTGTGGACGTCCTCGAGCCGCAGGCTCACGCCGGAGCTCATGCGCTTTTCACGAGGCCGTCGACGAGGCGCACCCGGTGGTCGGCTCGAGCGGCGACCTCCGGGTTGTGAGTCACGAGGAGCACTGTCAGGCGGCGCTGGCGCCACGCCTCGTAGAGCACCCCGAGCACCACGTCGGCGGTGGCGGAGTCGAGCTCGCCGGTGAGCTCGTCGGCGAGAAGCAGGTCCGGCTCGTTGGCGAGGGCCACCGCCACCGCCACCCGCTGCGCCTCACCCCCCGAGAGCTGTCGCGGAAGATGTTTCAGTCGCCGGCCGAGCCCGACCTCCCCCAGCAGGTCCCGCGGGCGCGAGGCCGTCGGCCGATCGCTGAGCCGGCGCGCCAGCTGCACGTTCTCCAGCGCCGACAGGAAGGGGATCAGGTTGCCGCTCTGGAAGACGACGCCGATCCGAGCCGCCCGCAGCCGCGAGCGGGTGGTCTCGTCCAGCCGGCTGATGTCCTGGTCCTCGAGCATCACCCTGCCGGCGCTGGGTAGCGCCAGCCCCGCGATGAGGGAGAGGAGGGTCGACTTGCCGCTGCCCGAGGGCCCGACCATGCTGGTCAGGCCGCCGCGCGGCAGCTCCAGGTTCGCCCCCCGGAGGGCAACCGTCTCGGTCGTCCCCTCGCGGTAGATCTTGAAGACGTCGTCGAGCCGAACCAACGCTTCGGCAGCGGCAACCGGGGCTGCCGAGCGCTCGCCTACTGCCATCGGAACGTGTTGGCGATGTCGTCCGCGCCCTGCGGATCGTATTGATTCGTCACGATCCCGTACGTGATCACGGCCGTTGTCGCCGCATCCTTGGGCACGTAGTAGCGGACCCCGACCAGCTTGACGGGCTTGCCTGTGACCTGGCTCGTCCCCGCGCTCCATGTGTAGACGAACTTCTGGCCCCTGTGCCCGTCAAGGCTGATGGGCGAAGGCGCGGACGTGAGGTGGAAGTCGGTCGTGGTCGCCGGTAGCGCGGCGACATCTTCGTGGGCGAGCACGGCCACGTCCGCCGCCTTCGTCCCCTGGACCACGGCCACCTGGATGCGCTCGGCCGGCCCGACGAACGCGGCGATGCCATCGGCGCCGGCGGTCATCCGCCCAGGCGCATCGATTCGATAGTGGAATCGCGAATCGGTGTAGGCGACGGCGGTCGCATCGCCGTTCGCAGGTTCGCCCCCGGCGGCCGTCCCCCCGCCCGCCGGGGCGCTGGCCGCACCACTCCCACTAGAGCCTCCGCAGGCAGCGGCGGCGAGTGCGGCGACAGCTGTGAGGCCGAGCAGCGGCACCCTGATGATCCTGTTGTTGAACACCTCGCCAGCTTGACCGGGCTTTCTAACAAGCACCTAAAACGGCACTCTGACGTGGACTAGTGGACTGTTGACATGAGCCCCCCGGTCGTAGCCAGGCCATGCCGCTGGGCGGCCGCGTCGAGTTCACCCCATAAGACTCCTCCGCCGGCGCGCACCCTCCGCCCCGCCGCGTCGACGACTATCTCCTTCATCGGAGAAAGGTCGACTACGAGCCCACCGTCGCAGACGGCGTTGCCGGCGACATTGTGGCCGCCTCCCCGAATGGCTACGGTCATGCCGCCAATCCGAGCCACCTCCAGGG
>JALYZG010000289.1 GCA_030948965.1 Candidatus Dormiibacterota bacterium
GGCCGAAGGCGCTGGCGGCTCGAGCCTGCTGGATCGGGACCAGGAAGTCGCCGCTGTCGACCGACTGGGCAACGACCCCGACGATCAAGGCCAGGTACCAGCGGGAGGCTACGCGGGGGTGATCGCCGGGCCCGAACTGGGGCGTTCCGAATTCGAGCTCTGTCCCGAGCACCGCCGCAGGCTTGCGGGGGTCGAGCTGCAGGCGATCGAGATACGCCGTTGTTACCGCCACCTCGCTCATCGAACCCGGCGCCGGCAGCCGGCCGGCCAGAACCGACACCGGGAGCTGCCGCGCCCGGCTGAGGTCGGCGCCGACCAGCGTGCCCACATAAGGCCTGGGCAGGCGCAGGCAGGCGGCGCTCACCTGCAGGCCCTCGCTCAGCTCCTGGGCGGCGGGGCAGGGCACCGCCACAACCGGTGATGAGAGCACCGTGACCACCGAAGCCACATGGGGGGCGTGGCTGACGGCCGCGAGCGATGCGTCGGTGATGTCGTGATGCCCGGCAGTCTTCAAGTCGTCGCTCTCGAGCGCGTTCGCCGCCGGCTGGGAGTCGTCTACGTGGATCGCGGCCAGCGGGCCGCCCTTGGCGAGCTGGCCGACGACGCGGCTGTCGGCGGTGGCCGATATGGCCAGGAGAGCGACCAGCAATGTGGCGCCGAGGGCGACGGCCAGCGCCGACAGCAGCGAGCGGGCGCCACGCCGGCGCATCGTGCGCAGCGCGAAGCCGGCCGCGTCCGTCCAGCTCAGGGCAGGCTCACAGCAGCGGCGCCAGGCGGCCGCGGCTCAGGCGCACCCGCCGGTCCGCCCGCCGCGCGACATCGGGGTTGTGGGTGACCACAACGAATGTGCACCCCGACCCCGCGTGGACCTCGTCGAGCAGGTCGAGGACCTGGTCGGCCGTGTCCTCGTCCAGGTTGCCGGTGGGCTCATCGGCCAGGACCAGCAAGGGACCGTTGGCAAGAGAACGGGCGATGGCGACGCGTTGGCGCTCGCCGCCGCTCAGCTCGCCCGGGCGATGGGTCGCCCGGCGGCCCAGTCTCACCCGATCCAAGAGCTCGAACGCCCGCCGCCGCCGCTCCGCCCGCGGCACTCCGGCGAGCGCCATCGCCAGCTCCACATTCTCGGCCGCGGTCAGCCCGTCGAGCAGCCCCGAGTTCTGGAATACGAAGCCAACCGTCCGGCGCCGGTGCTCTGCGAGCGCCCGTCCGCGTAACCCCTCGAGGGGGCGGCCGCCGACCCGGATCGAGCCGGCTTGGATCAAGTCGAGGCCCCCGATCAGGGCCAGGAGGGTGCTTTTGCCGGCCCCCGACGGGCCCATGATCGCGACTCGCTCGCTGGCGGCCACCTCCAGGTCCACGCCCGCCAGCACCGCGGTCTGGCCATAGCTGTGACTGACCGCCTCGACCGCCACGTCGGCGCCGGCGTGAGCCGGCCGGGGGACGACCGGCGCGTCCTCGAGGGTCTGCGGCTGAGCGTCTGCCAGAGTGGTCGGAGTCTAGGGCAAGGCTGCGACGGGGGCATGACCGCGAAGGACCGGGGCCGCTGTCAGCGGCCTGTCACACTCGATCTACTAATGTCTGCAGCAGTCGTAGGCACGTAAAGAGGTGGTGGATGGCAACTGTTCAGGGCTACGTGGACGCCCTCGAGGAGGTCGCGCAGGAGGTCATAGAGCCCGACATCGCACTGGTCGACTCGGGCCGGTTCCCACGGCGGGCCGTCGACAGCCTGGGCTCGGCCGGCCTCCTGGGCCTGGTTACCTCGCGGGATCACGGCGGCGCCGGGTTGGGTCTGCGCGAGGCCGCGGTCGCGGTCGAGCGGGTGGCCAGGGGCTGCGCCTCCACGGCGCTGGTCCTGACCATGCACTACTGCGGCTCGGCGGTGATCGAGGCCCACGGACCCCCCGAGGTCAGGCGTCAGATCGGGGCCGGCCGTCACCTCAGCACTCTCGCCTTCTCGGAGTTCGGTTCACGTTCGCACTTCTGGGTCCCGCTCAGCACGGCGATGGCCGCGGATGGTGACAGCGGCGACGTGCGCCTGGATGCCCGCAAGAGCTGGGTTACGTCCGCCGGCGAGGCAGACTCGTACGTCTGGTCGAGCCGGCCGCTGGCCGCGGAGGGGTTGAGCACGCTCTGGCTGCTGCCCAAGGCGACTGACGGCCTCGAGGTCACGGGCAGCTTCGACGGGCTGGGGCTGCGCGGCAACGGTTCGCGGCCGATGACCGCGACCCGGCTCCGCCTTCCGGCCGCGGCCATCCTCGGCCCCGACGGGGGCGGGTTCGACGTGATGATGCGCACCGTCCTGCCCTGGTTCCAGGTCCTAGTCTCGGCCGCGTCGGTCGGGATCATGGAGGCCGCCACGGCCAAGACGGGCGCTTACGCGGCGGCCACTCGCCTGGAGCACCTGGACCAGACGCTCGCGGACCAGCCCGTGACCCGCGCCCACGTGGCCCGCATGCGGATCGCGACCGACCAGGCGCAGACGCTTGTCGGAGACACGGTCACCGCCATCGAAGAGGGCCGGGCCGACGCCCAGCTGCGCGTGCTGGAGGTGAAGGCGGCGGCAGCCGAATCCTCACTCATGGTCACCGAGCTGGCCATGAGAGTCTGCGGCGGCTCCGCCTTTCGCCGCGAGGTCGGGGTGGAGCGGCAGTTCCGGGACGCGCGAGCGGCGACAGTGATGGCGCCGACGACCGACGTTCTCTACGACTTCATCGGCAAGGCCGCCTGCGGCATGTCTCTCTTCTGATGTCATGGGGACCGAGCCACTAGTCGTCGGCGCGGTCGCTTACGCGAGCCGCGCCGTGCCCATCTGGGAGGGCATTCGCGACTACTTCAACGGCTCCGCCCAGCCCATGGACTACGTCCTCTTCTCCAATTACGGCCGCCAGGTCGACTCGCTGCTGGCCGGCCAGATCGACATCGCCTGGAACACCAATCTGGCCTGGGTTCGCACCGTCCGCGAGACCGGCGGCCGGTGTGTGGCGCTGGCCATGCGTGACACCGACGTCGGCTACCAGTCGCTCCTGGTATCCACACCCGACTCGGGCCTGAGCACGGCCGCCGACGTCCAGGGCCGGCGGCTGGCGCTCGGCTCCCGCGACTCGGCCCAAGCCGCGATCCTGCCTCTGCACTTCCTGCGCCGGCAGGGCGTCGAGCTGGCGGCCCTGGAGCTGGTTCGCTTCGACAGCGACGTGGGCAAGCACGGCGACACTGGCGCCAGCGAGCTCGAGGCCATGAAGTCGGTTATGGCCGGGACGGCGGACGCCGCCGCCATCGGCATCAGCACCTGGACGGCCCCCTCGCTGCCGTCCGAGTTCCGCGCCGGCCTGAAGCCATTCTGGACGTCGCCTGCGTATTGCCACTGCAACTTCAGCGCCCGCGACATGCTCGACCCGGAGCGCCGCGAGGCCTGGACGACCCACCTCCTGGCGATGGACTGGGACCACCCCGACCACCGCCCGATCCTGGAGATGGAAGGCCTGCGGCGCTGGGTCCGGCCCCAGCTGGAGGGCTACGAGGTCCTCTTCGAGGCGACGCGGGACATTGCAGGGGTCGAGCGATGAGAGTGCAGAGGGCCATCGCGGTGATGCGCATCTTCTTCGGGATCGTCTACTTCACGAACGGCCTTTCAAAGTTCGTGCCCGGCATCGCCCACCTCCCGGGGAACTACTTCCTCATCGACAGCCAGGGCGCGCTCGGCATCATCCAGCACAACGCCCGCCACCACCCGGTCACCCTCTACCACGACCTCGTCTTCAACGTCTTCGTGCCCTACTGGGGCGCGTTGGGACCGCTGATCGGGCTGACTGAGATGGCGGCCGGCCTGCTGCTCATATTCGGGTTGGCCAGCGCCCTGGGCGCGCTGGTCGCCGCTCTGCTCTCGCTCCACATCCAGTTCTCGGACGCGAACGGGCCCTGGCTCTACGAATACGCCGTCGAGTGGGTGCCGCTGCTCTGCCTGGTCTTCATGAAAGCCGGCGCGGTGTGGGGCCTGGACCGCCGATTCGCGGTCGCCAACCCGCGCTGGAAACGCGCCTTCGCATGAGGCCCCTGCCCGTCCTCCGGTCGCCGCTCGAGGCGTACGTCGAGCCGACCAATCGCTGCAACGAGCTCTGCGTCACGTGTCCGCGCACGTTCTTCCAGCGTGAGCCCGAGGCCGACCTCGACCTCGAACGGTTCGCGAGCGTGCTCGACCAGATGCCGGACCTCGAGCGGGTCGTGCTGCACGGCCTGGGCGAGCCGCTCTTGGCGCGCCACCTCCCGGCCATGGTGGCCGAGGCCAACCGGCGCGGAGCGCGGGTGCTTTTCAACACCAACGCGCTGGCGCTGCATCGCCGCCTGGCCGCCAGCCTGGTGGCGGCGGGGCTCGACGAGCTGCGGGTGAGCATGGACGCGATCGACGCCGCCACCTACAAAAAGATCCGCGGCGTCGACGGCTACGAGAAGGCGATGCGGCGGACGGCCGACTTCTGCCGGCTGCTGCGCGATATGGGCGCGGAGCGACCGCGCGTTTCGATGTACTTCATGGCCATGCGTGAGAACGTCGCGGATTTCGCGCGTCTCATCGAGCGCGCAGGGCAGGTCGGCGTCCACGCAGTCGTGTTCCAGCGCCTCGTGTACTTCGACGAAGGTCTCGCCGTCGAAGCTCAGTCGCTCATGGGCGAGGACATCTCGGAGCTGCTCCAGCGCTGCCAGGAGGCGGCCGATCGCGCCGGCGTGGAGCTTCTCGGCACCGGCGGCTTCTCGCCCGGCTCCTCGCTCCAGCCGGCCGACGCCAAACGCCCATGGGCCGGCTGTACGCGCCCCTGGCGCTCGACCTACATCACGGCCAACGGCAACGTACTGCCTTGCTGCTTCGCGCCATTCACGGCCCGGCCGTACGAGGGGGCGATCCTCGGAAACGTTTTCGAGCAGCCGCTGGCGGACATCTGGAACGGGCCGGCATATGACGCCTTCCGCCGCGCCCACGGGTCCGACGACCCGCCGCAGCCCTGCCGAGATTGCGGCTCCCGCTGGATGTATTGAGCCGCCGGCTGCTCTCGCCGCCGATGGCGGTGCTGGCTGCCTTCGTCGTTGGATTCGCGCTCGTCGCCTGGTCCCTGTGGCAGCGGGCGGCCGGCCTGCAGCAGCCCGCGTACGACACCGCCTTCTTCGAGCAGGTGGTCTGGAACGTGGGCCACGGCGGCGGCTTCGTCAGTGGCTTCTTCCCCGCCAACTTCCTCGGCCTCCACTTCTCGCCGCTACTGGCGTTGCCCGCGGTGCTCGAGCTGGCCTGGCCTGACGCCCGCCTGCTCGGCCTCCTGCATGCGGCGGCGCTCGCCCTCTCGGCGCCGGCTGCTTATCTCCTTTTCAGCGCCCTCCTCGAGGGCCGGGCGGGTCGCATCGTCGCGGCCGCCCTGGCCGCGCCGCTGCCTTTCTGGCTCGTCCTCCAGCGGGCGGCGCTGGCCGGCTTTCACTCCGAGTCACTGGGCCTGCCGCTCGCGCTCGTGGCCGGCTGGGCCGGCCTGCGAGGGCGCTGGCTCATGTGCTGGGTGTGTGCGGTGGCCGCCCTCCTTGCCCGCGAGGACCTGGCCTACGCGGTCGCGGTGATCGGGCTGCTGCTGGCGTTCCACGGGCCGGTCCGGGCGCAGGGCGCTGCCCTGGCCGTGGTAGCTGTGGTGTTCGGCGCCATGGTCGAGCTGGCGCTGATGCCGGCCCTGCGCGCCAGCGTGCCCAGCGACCTGGCTTCCTACTACAGTTGGCTGCCTCACGCCGGCCCGGGCGCGGTAATCGCGGCGCTCGCCAACCCGGCCGGCTGGCTGGCCTTCGCGGCCATGGTGGCCAGCCTGGCCGGTCTGCCGATTCTGCGCCCGGCCTGGCTGGCCCTGGCGCTGCCACCGTTCGCGGCCGACCTGCTCAGCGCCCACTTCCCACAGCCACTCCTGCACCTGCAGTACGGGCTGCCGCTGGTCGTCCCGGTCCTCGTCGCGGGCGGCCTCGGCGCCCAGCGGCTCCTGCGCAGCCCTAGGCTGCAGCGGCGACCCGCCGCCCTCGCCGGACTGGCGCTGCCGGCCCTGGTCATCGGAGTTCTTTTCGGCCCGCTGGCTCTGCAGCGCTCGGCTGTCTCCCCACCCGCGCTCGGCCGGTTGAGCGCCTGCGCCTCCCAGCTCCCGGGCTCGGCCTCTCTGGCATCCGACGACCCGGCCGCAGCGGCGCTGGCAGCGCGCTCGGTGGAGCGGCCGCTGACCTGGGTCCGAAGCGGCGACTGGGTGCTGGTCGACCGCCAGGGACCCCAGCCGACCTATGTCAACGCCGGCGCGCGGGACGCCCACCTGGCGGCTCTGCCCAGGCAGGGCCGGCGGCTCTACTGCGACGACGGCCGCTTCCAGCTCTGGGGACCGGCGCGTGCCTGAGCACCGGGTCGCCGCGGTCGTGCCCGTCTGGAACGAGGCCGCGAGCGTCGGCGCAGTGGTTCGCGGTCTGCTCGAGGCCGGCGCCTGCTGCGTTTTCGCGATCGACGCGGGGTCGTCGGACTGCACCCGGGACGCCGCCCAGAGCGCCGGCGCCATCCTGATCGAGGAGGCCCGCCGCGGCTACGGCCAGGCCTGCAACCGGGGGGCGGCGGCGGCCGCCAGCGACCATGAGCTGATCGCCTTCCTCGACGGTGACGGCTCCTGCGACCCCATGGACCTGCCGGCGCTGGTGGCGGCGGCCGAAGGCGGCGCCGACCTCGTGCTGGGCCGTCGCGAGCGGGTCGAGGCGGGCGCCCTGGCCGGCCATGCCCGGCTGGGCAACGGGCTGGTCGCCGGCCTCCTGCGAGCCCGGACGGGCCGGCTGGTCCACGACCTGCCGCCCTTCAAGCTGGTCCGAGCCGACGCCCTGGCGGCGATGCGGGTCGACGACGCCGGGTACGGCTGGACGGCCCAGATGGTGGCGAGGGCCCTGGCCCACCCGGCGCTGCGAATGACGGAGGTCGCGACCGCGTTCCGGGGCCGCGCGGGCGGCGAGAGCAAGGTCTCGGGACGGCTCGGGCCCTCGCTCGGCGCCGCTCGGGCGATGCTCCGCCAGGGCCTCGCCGGCAGCCGGCGTCGAGGGCTATTGGTCCTGATGGCCAAGGCTCCCCGGCCGGCCCACAGCAAGACCAGGTTGGAGCGAACGCTGGGCCCGGAGGCGGCGACGGGGTTCTGGGCCGCCTGCCTCCAGGACGCGGGCTCGCGACTTCGCGCCGCGGCGGCGGCGGCCGATCTCGACGCCGCCGCGATGACGCCATCCGCCGAAGATTCGGTCGAGGTCCGGCGCCTCACCGGTCTGCCGGCCCTGACTCAGCGGCGACCCGGTCTGGGCCGGGCCCTGCTCGAAGTCTCGGACCTGCCGGCGCCCTTCACGATCGCGGTCAGCGCCGACGCGCCGACCCTGCCGCGCGGCCTTATCCTGCAGGCGGTGGAGGCGCTGCGCTCGAGACCGGCCGTGCTCGGGCCTGGCGACGACGGCGGCTACTACCTGGTCGGGCTCCGGGGCGTCGCGATGGCGCAGCGGGGGGCCGCCTTCCTCGATGCCCCGATGGGGCAGTCGGGAGTGCTCGAGCACACACGCGCAGCCATCGGCAACCCCATCCTCCTGCCACCGTGGCCGGACGTCGACTCGGTCGAGGAGCTGCGGGCTCTGGCCGCGGAGCTGGCTCGAGACCCCGAGGCGGCGCCGTCTGTGGCGGCGTGGCTGGAGGGATCCGGGCTCCCCGCCAAGCGCCGAGGGACAGGCTGAGTGGCCAGGGTCGAGCTGCTGACGGCGGAGCGGGCGCCGCTCCTGGCGCGGCCCTACTTCGAGTCCGGTGACCCGGGACCGATCGCGGCCGCGATGGCCAGCGTGCCCGAGCTGATGGAGCCGGTGCTGGCCTACGTCGGCGCCGTATTGGGGCGCACCGCCATCGATGCCCGGCTCAAGGAGATCGTGATCCTCCGGGTGTCCGCGGCCAACGGCTGCCGCTACTGCACCGAGACCCACACCCGCGCCGCCGCCCGCCTCGGGTTCGACCCCGTCGAGTTGGCGGCGCTCCGCGGCGAGGGTCCCGCGCCCGGCGTTTGGACCCCGAAGCAGCACGCGCTCCTGCGCTTCTCGGTGGCGCTCTCCGAGCAGCCGGCCGAGGCCGTCCAGCACCTACGGCCTCTTTTCGACGACTGGGAGATCGTGGAACTGGTGACGCTGGGCTCGGCGACGGTAATGCTCAATCGCTTCGCGACCGCATTGGACCTGCCCTGGTGAGCGGCTCGAGGTTGGTGGTGGCCGAGGCCGTGGCCGGCGGCCTGATCGGTGGCCGCCTGTGGCTCTACTCCAACTACCACTGCAACCTGACATGTAAGTACTGCCTGACGGGGTCGGCGCCGGGGGTGCCACGGCGCGAGATCTCGCTCGGCCGCCTGGCCGACATCGCGATCGAAGCCCGCTTGCTCGGCTTCACCGCGCTGGGCGTCACCGGCGGGGAGCCGTTTTTGGTCCCGGGCCTGCCGCGGGCGCTGGCGGCGATGGCGGCCGAGCTGCCGACCCTCGTGCTCAGCAACGGCACTCTATTCACGCCCCGCCTGCTGGCCGATCTGGCGCCGCTCGCCGGGCTCGACCTCGCCATCCAGATCTCGCTCGACAGCGCCGAACCCGACGTCAACGACGCCATGCGAGGGCCGCGCAACTTCGCCAAGGTGATCGCCGCCATCCCGCGCCTGCGTGCTCTCGGGTTCCGGGTGCGGGTCGCGACGACCGGGGCCGACCTGGAGCCGGAGGCTCTCGCCCGGCTCTGCGAGCTGCACCGCTCGCTGGGCGTGGCGGACGAGGATCACGTCGTGCGGCCGATCGCCCGGCGGGGCCGGGCGCGCGAACGCGGCCTGGGCATTGGTGCCGCCCTGGCCGACCTGCCCGCCGAGCTGACCGTGACGGCGGACGGGGCCTTCTGGAGCCCGTTCGGGCCCACGGTCGAGGCCGGCCGCCTGGACACCGATCTGCTGCTCACACGCACCACCGCGCCGCTGTCCGCGCCGGCGGCGGCGATGCTGCGCGTGGTCGGCTCGCCAGATGCCTCCCGGCCGGCCGGCTCGGATCACCTCAAGATATGTTGAGCTTGAGGTTCCACTCGCCCGTTGGGCGAGCGGCCACCCCGCGACCTGTTCGGCGGCTGGGATTCGCGGCTGACCGCCCTGATCAAGCGTGGCCGGCTCGGCGGAGGCTGCCCCCGTTTAGTAGTGGATCGAGCCCGGCTGGCCGCCGCCCGCCGCGATCGAGTCGCCGTTGATCGCGACCGCCCGCGGGGAACAGAGGAAGGTGACCACCCAGGCCACCTCGCGGGCATCCAGCAGCCGGTTGAGAACGGTGCTGCGGGCCATGTCCCGCTCGACGTCCTCCGAGCTCACGCCGCGCCGCTCGCTCTGGCTTCGCAGCACGTCCGCGGTGCGCTCCGTGCGCGTCAGCCCGGGATGGACGCAGACCACCGAGATGCCCTTCGGTCCCAGCTCGTCGGCCAGGTTCTTGGTCATAGCCGCGACGGCCACGTTGCGCATGCTCCCGATCGTCGAGCCGGTGCTACGCGCGGCCAGCCCGCTGACGTTGACGATGCGGCTGCCGGGCCGGAGGTGCGGCAGTGACTCGCGGATGCAGCGCAGGTAGCCCATGACCTTGACGTTGATGTCAGGCCAAAAGACCTCGTCGTCGATCTGCGGCAACTTCGGTGGGGGCGCCTGGCCACCGGGCTGAGCAGCGCAGTTGACGAGGACGTCCAGTCCGCCCAGGTGCTCGACGGCCGCCACGACCATCGCTCGCACGGAGTCGTCGGAGCCCGTGTCGCACCGTATGGCGTGGACGCGCGAGGCGCTCTCTCCGCCCAGCTCGGCGGCAGTCGCCTGGAGCGCCTCCAGACCCCGCGCGACGATCGCGACGCCAGCGCCCTCGATCGCCAGCTGGCGCGCGATCTCGCGCCCGATACCGCGGCTGCCGCCGGTGACGACCGCCCGCCGGCCGCGGAGCTCGAGGTCCATTCGATATGTCCGAGTCTAGGCTCCTAGGCTGGGCCGCAGGCCGGACGGAGCCGACAACCGACGACTACGGGGGCGTCCGCAGCCGGCGGAGCAGCCAGAGGGTCGCCGCCTCATTGGCGTCCCGCTCGCCGGCGGCGGCCAGGCCGGCTTCGGTGAGCGCGCCGATGAGAAGTCGGGCCAGCGGCCGGGCCGGCCGGCGGGCCATCAACCCGGCCCGCATCGCGCTCTTCAAGGAAGCCGCCAGCGGCCGCAGATGGTGCTGGGCATCCGCGGCCCGCCAGGCCTCCCAGCCGAGAACGCTCGGACCGTCGACCAGGACGATCTGCCGTACGTCAGCCTCCGTGCACGCGTGGAGGTACTCGCGGACTCCGCGCTCCAGCCCATCCCAAGGGTCCGCTCCCCTCAGAGCCGCGGTCCGCACCCGATCCGCCAGGGCTATCTCGACGGCCTCGAACGCGGCCCGGAAGAGGCCGCGTTTGTCGGCGAAGTGGTGATACATGGCGCCGGAGGTGACCGCTGCCCGGCGCACCACCTGCTCGGCGGTCGTCGCGTGGAAGCCCTGATCGGCAAAGAGGCTGCGAGCGGCCGCGATCAACGCCGACCGCGTCGCCTCCGACCGCTGGCGCTGCGTGCGCGGCTCGACTTGTGGCATCGGTCCAATTAACATAGACTGCCAACGTATGTTAAGCCGCCGCCTGGGTATCGAGGAACTCAGCGCACTCATTCAGCGTTACGAGTTCACTCGGCGCTATGGCTTCGAGGTCGTGGATGCAGGTGATGGCACCTGCGACATACTCGTGCCGTACCTGGCGGAGCATGACCGGCCCGGCGGAATCGTCAGCGGCCAGGTCTACATGCACGCCGCCGACGTCGCGTTCTGGCTGGCGGTCAAGACGCGCCTCGGAGCCGGCGAGGAGTACGTCACCAGCTCCATGACGACCGCGTTCCTGAGCAGCGCCCGCGCCCAGGCTTTCACCTGCCACGCGCGCGTGATCAAGACCGGGCGCCGGCTGATCTTCGGCGACGCCGAGTGTCGCGCCGGCGAGCGTCCGCTGACGCACCACACGCTCACCTATGTCGGCGCCTCGGCCTGAACGGCGCGACGCCAGACAATAGCGCGCCAAGCGCCAAGGAGAAGGGACGAGTATGGCATGGGGCCGGTACTTCGAGGATTTCCGGGTTGGTGACGTCTACCGGCATCCGCTGGGGCGAACGCTGAGCGAAGCCGACAACACGTGGTTCACGCTCCTGACCATGAACACCAACCAGATGCACTTCAACGCCCACTACGCCGAGAGGTCGACATTCGGAAGGCTGCTCGTGAACTCCGGCTTGACGGTGGCGATCGTCCTCGGGATGTCCGTGATCGACACCAGCCAGAACGCCATCGCCAACCTGGGCTGGTCGGACATCCGCCTGCAGCACCCGGTGTTCGTCGGCGACACCCTCTACGCCGAGAGCAAGGTCCTCGAAAAGCGATACTCGGCGTCGCGACCCTTCGCCGGCATAGTTTCCATCCTGACCCGCGGCCTGAACCAGGAGGGTGAGGTGGTAATTACCTATCGCCGGACCTTCATGGTCTACCGCGCGGACGCGCCCCAGGACAAGGACGTATTCCCGACGGCCCGCGAGGACTGGTCGGAGTAAGCGCTGCTATGGCCGCCTGGGCTTACGCTACGGCCTGCGCCAGTTCCGATGCGAAGCCGCCCCAACCCGCTGCTGCGCTTCCTCCGCCCGGCGACGCTGCTCGCCGCGGTGCTGCTGTACGGCACCCTCGGCTACATCCTCATCGAGCGCTGGAACGGGCTGGACGCGTTCTTCATGAGCGCGATCACGATCAGCACGGTCGGCTACGACGTCGTCCACCCGCTCTCGCCGGCCGGCAAGGTCTTCACCTCGACCCTCATCTTGGGCGGGGTGGGTACGATGCTGTACGCGCTCGGCATCTTCACGGAGATCCTCAGCACGGGCGAGCTGTTGGAGTACAGGAGGCAGCGGACAGCGGAGGTTCGACGACGAAAGGTGCGCGACCATTTCATCGTCTGCGGCTACGGGCGCATGGGCACGCAGATCGTCTCCGAGTTCGAGAAGGAGAGCGTCCCGCTCATAGTCATCGATAACAATCCGGATGCGCTGACGCGGCTACAGCGCGAGAGAAAACCGCACATCGAGGGCGACGCGGCCTCTGAGGAGGTGCTGCGCGAGGCTGGGATAGCACGCGCGCAGGCCCTGATCTCCGCCGTGGACTCGGATGAGCGCGCGGTCTACATCGTGCTCGCCGCCCGCGCTCTGAACCCGGACCTCTACATTCTCTCCCGCGCCGGCCGCCCGGAGTCGATCCGGAGGCTGGAGCTGGCCGGCGCCAACCGAGTCGTCTCGCCCTACCGGATGGCGGGGCACCAGATGGCCGCGCTGGCCATGCGACCGGCGATCGTCGATGTTATGGAGACACTCCACCACGGCGGCGCCGACATCGGCGTCGAGGAGCTGGTGGTGCCGATCCGTTCGCCGGTGGCGGGCCGCACGCTGGCGGCCTCAGGGCTGCTCGGCGACGGTCGGGCGCAGATGCTGGCCGTGCGCCGGCCCGATGGGACAACGCACGTCAACCCGCCAGACAGCCTCGTCGTCAACGAAGGCGACCTCATCGTGGCCCTGGGCTCCAGTCCCCAGCTCGAGGCCTCGGCGGCGCTGCTCACGGCGCGGTGACCTCGGACGGCGCTGGGTCGATGGAAGGGGCCGGCGCGGGCGCCGGTATCGAGCGTCGAGATGATCAATCCCCAGCATCGAGTGACGATCGACTACTGCGTTCCTTGAGACTACCTAGACCAGGCCGTCCGTGTGGCGACCGAGATCCTGGAGCGATGGGCCCCCATCCTGGTGGGAGTGGAGCTGGTCACCGCGGACAAGGGCACGTTTCGGGTCAGCGCTGACGACGAGCGTCTCTTCGACAAGGCGGACGCGAGACGGTTTCCGGCTCCGGGCGAGGTGGCGCGGCTGCTGGAGCCGGTATTCGGGCCTCCGATCACGTGGCGCAAAGCCAGGCCGACGTAGAAACGCCAGCCGCTCTGCGTCCTCGGACTCGGCTCCTTATGAGATCGTCACCGTGCCCTTCATGCCCAGGCTCTCGTGGCCGGGCTCAGCGCAGTAGTCCGCTTACGAACCGGCTGGAAGGTCGAGGCGAAGCCGTTCTGACTGTCCCGGCCGCAGGTTGGCGGTGTGCGCCAGCACTTTGCCCGAGGCGTCTCGGACGTAAAGGTTGTGGGGCGACTGGCCGGCGTTGTCGACCTGCACGGTGTCGCTGGCAAGGTGAGCCGGACGAGCCGGCGAGTAAGCTGCAGCTGCTTGTGCCTTGGGTACGCTCCCTCGGCCGCTCCGGATCATCTCCGTGAGATCGCCCAGACCCCGTGTCCGCCGGTCTTCTTCAGTGTCGGCGCGTCGCGGGCGTCGGCGCTATGGCTAGGTGAACGTTCGGTCGTCCGAGCCTGTCCGACCGGGCGGAGTGGCGCGCCGGCTCCGCTCCTGGGCACTAAGGGCAACCCGCGCCTGCCGCTCGAGGCGATGGAAACAGCCCTCGATCGTGGCCGCCTCGGCGGCGGACAGGTGCGCGGCGAAGTTGTCGTGGATCGAGCGGGCGTGCACCCGGGCCGCCTGCTTGTAGACCTGGCGCCCCTGATCGGTCAGCGTCGCGCAGATGCCGCGCCGATCGTCGCCGGCCGGGCTGCGGCGGACCAGCCCGGCCGCCGCCATGCCGTCGATCCGCCGTGTCAGCCATGATCGACTGAGCAACAGCGTGTCGGCCAACTCGTGCATTCGCAGCGTGCCGCTTGGCGCCTCCCACAGATGGATGAGCACGTCGAACCAGGCCAGCGAGATGCCGCAGGCTCGCCGCATGTCACGCTCGTACACGCGCATGAGGGCGTCATGAGCCTCGAGCACGGCTCGCCAGGTCGAGACCCGGGGCGGCCCGGTCGGTCCCACCCGCCAAGTCTATCTCCAAGCGGTTGCTACTAGCAACCACTCAGCCTGGTATCTGTGGGTGGAACTCCACCAGTTGCGCGAGGCCCGCGTCCGCGAGGACCTGCAGGCCACAATCGGCGAACCTGGTCGCCTGGGCGGGGTCGACGGCAACGTGCCTCGCCGCCCCGCCGACGTTCGCCAGCAGCCCTTCGCAAACGAACAGCGCGGAGAGCCCGTAGCCCAGACCGATCTCGACCGTCTTCGCCGCGCCTTCGTGGACAACGCGATCCCGTAGGGCCTCGCCCTCGGCAGCGCTCACCGCGACAGGGAAGACCCTGTGAACGGGTCCGTCGGATCGCGCGACGATCCTGCCCTCGCGAACCAGACGCTCGATCACGCGGCGCACCCGGCGCGGCGCCGCGCCGCGATCCGGAGAGCTCATCGGGGCCACCCAGATAAGGTGACAGACGCGGGTCGGGGACTGCCTTCCAGGCTGCAGCAGTTTCGCCGGTGCCTATTGGCGAGAGCATCGCGCGCGCGGTCGGTTCGGTAAGGCCTGTGCTCGTGACCGACGAGCAACCGCGAATCGCAGGTCGAGGCGCCGGCGTCCTACGCTCCGCCGCCGGCCGCTGAACTTCCGAGTACTCAACGACGCTGCCACCTGCGCTTTCATCGCGTGTCGGCGAAAGCGCCTATCGTAATCCTGTAATTCGGCCGGAGGGAAGGAGGACACCGCCGCATGAGCCAGTCGCTGAGGCCGACCCTCCTAAGCGTGAACGGCGTGGAGCACCGGCTCGAGATTGACGCCCGGGCCACTCTCGTCGACACCCTTCGTGAGAGCCTGGGCCTGACCGGGACCAAGAAGAGCTGCGACCGCGGTGAGTGCGGCGCCTGCACCGTCAAAATCGACGGCCGGACGGCGCTGGCCTGCATGACTCTGACCGCGATGGCCGCGGGCCGGGCGGTGACGACCATCGAGGGGCTGGCCGAAAACGGCGAGCTCACGTCCTTGCAACAAGCGTTCATCGAGCACGACGCCTTTCAATGCGGCTACTGCACTCCCGGTCAATTGATGTCTGCCGCAGCCTGCATCGAGGGCGGCCACACCGGCTCGGACGATCGGATCCGGGAGTTCATGAGCGGCAACATCTGTCGCTGCAGCGCCTATCCGCAAATCGTGGCCGCCATCCGAGCGGCCGCGACCGAAGGGGTCTGACATGCGTCCATTCACGATCGACCGACCCTCTCAGGCCGACGAAGCGGTTGCGGCTCTCGCCGGCGACCCTGGCGGCGCTTTCATCGCGGGGGGCACCGAACTCGTCAACTGGCTCAAGGAGGGCATCGTCAGGCCCAGCCGGCTTCTCGACATCAACCATCTGCCCCGGATGGGTGAGATCGAGGCGGGACCGGACGGTCTGCGCATTGGGGCTCTGACCCGGATGGCCGATGTGGCCGATCATCCGGCGGTTCGACGCGACTATCCCGCGATCTCGCAATCCTTGCTGCAGAGCGCGTCGCAGCAGCTGCGCAACATGGCCTCGATGGGCGGCAACCTCTTGCAGCGCACCCGCTGTCCGTACTTCAGGGCAGAGACCGAGCTGCCGTGCAACAAGCGCCGCCCGGGCACCGGCTGCGCCGCCCTGAACGGCGAGGACCGCACTCTGGCCGTCTTCGGCTGGAGCGAGCACTGCCTGGCCACTCATCCGTCGGATGTGGCTGTGGCGCTGGCTGCGCTCGACGCGACGGTCTGGGCGCGAAGCGCGGGTGGCGAGCGCTCGATCCCGCTGGTCGACTTCCACCGGCTGCCCGGTGGCGAGCCCGAGCGGGACACAGTTCTGGAGCGCGGCGAGCTGATCACCGCGATCACCGTCCGCGCTTCGGCGGTGGCTCGCCGGTCCTGCTACGTGAAGATTCGCGAGCGCGCCTCCTACGAGTTCGCGCTGGTGTCGGTGGCGGCCGGGGTCGACCTTGACCCGGACGGCCGGATCCGTGAGGCCCGGCTGGCCCTGGGCGGAGTCGCTCCCAAGCCGTGGCGCCTGGCGGCCGCAGAGGCAGCGCTCGTCGGCGTGGTCCTCGCCCACCGGGAGGGGCTGCGATCCGCGATCCGAGGCGCCTTTGCCGACGCCCGCCCCCGCCGCCACAACGACTTCAAGGTGGAGCTGGCCCAGCGCGCCGCCGTGAGGGCGCTGCAGACGGCGGGCGGGATGCCATGAGCGTCGAGGTCGTCGGCCGGCCTCTGAGCCGGGCCGAAGGTCCGGCCAAGGTGACAGGTCGCGCTGTTTACACCGCCGATACCCACATCCCCGGCGTTGCGTATGGGGTCCTCATCATGAGCAGGATTCCCAGCGGCCACGTGACCGGGATCGACAGCCAGGCGGCGCTCGCCTCGCCCGGCGTGCTGGCGGTGATCACGCCCGCGAACGCGCCCCGCTTGAAGCGGCCACAGCTGGCAGCCCAATTTCTCCCGCTCCAGGACGACGTCGTCCGGCACGAGGGCCAGCCCGTCGCCCTGTTGGTCGCCGAGTCGCTGGAGGATGCCCGGCACGCGGCCCGACTGGTCGAGGTCTCTTACGAGCGCACGCCGCCCAGGCTGGACTTCAGGGCCCACCTCGACGAGGCGGTCACAGCTCAGACGTTCCTCCCCGCGGACTTCAGCGTGGGCGACGTCGAGGCGGGCCTGGCGGTGGCCGATGCCGTCGTCGACCAGACCTACCGAACAGCTGACCGCCATCACAACCCCATGGAGACGTCGGTGACGATCGCTGAGTGGCGTGGCGGCGACCTGACAATCCACGACTCCACACAGTGGGTATGGGGCGTGCGGGCGGCGGTGGCCGAGGCTTTCGGTCTCGCCCCGGAGCGCGTCCGCGTCCACAGTGACTTCGTCGGCGGCGGCTTCGGCTCCAAGGGCTTCATCTGGCCGCACCAGATCCTGGCCCCGCTGGCCGCCCAGGTCGTGGGCCGGCCGGTGAGGCTCGTCCTCACCAAGGCCGACGCCTTCACCTCGCACGGCCACCAGCCGGCCACCGAACAGGGGCTGACCCTGGGCGCTCGCCGCGACGGCACGCTTCTGGCGCTCCGCCACACCAGCTCCAACCCGACCTCGGAGGCGGACACCTTCGTGGAGTACGTGGCGGCCGGCTCCCCGCACACGTACGCCTGTCCCGCGATCGAGACCCGGCACCGAGTGGTCCGCCTGAATCGCTCGCTGCCGACCCCGATGCGGGCGCCCTGGGAGGGGATGGGCATGGTCGGGCTCGAGATCGCCATGGACGAGCTCGCGTACAAGCTCCAGCTGGACCCCCTGGAGCTCCGCCTCCGCAACTATGCGGAGACCGACCCCGGCAACGGCCTTCCCTTCTCGTCCAAGCGCCTACGGGACTGCTACCGGCGCGGCGCCGAGCGCTTCGGCTGGCAAGGGCGGCAGATGCAGGCGGGATCCATGCGCGATCGGCAGGACCTGATCGGCTGGGGCATGGCCTCGGCCCAGATGACCACGTTCCGGAACCCGGCCAACGCCCGGGTCACGATCGACCGCCAGGGCCGGGTGCTGGTGGAAGCGGGGTCCCAGGAGATCGGCACCGGGGTTCTCACGATAATGCCCCAGATCGTGGCCGACGTCCTGGGCTTGGACCCGGACGTAGTGCGGATGCGTCTCGGCGATACGACTTTGCCCGAGACCGGGGGCACGTTCGGGTCGTCGACGACGATGGGAGTCGGCTCGGCGGTCAGGGACGCAGCAGTCAATCTCCTAGCGGATCTGGGCGAGCTGGCGGGATCGCGGGCGCCCGACCCCCAGCAATACGGGGAATTGCTGGGCGCGCATGGGCTGGAGCGTCTCTCGGCCGATGGCAGCTGGGCACCAGGGCGAGAGGTGGAAGACGTCTCCATGCATACGTTCGGTGCGGTCTTCGCCGAGGTACGGGTGGATGAGGACCTGCCGATCGTGCGCCTGGCCCGGCTGGTCGGCGTCTACAGCGCGGGCCGAGTCATCAATCCCAAGCTCGCCCGCAGCCAGATGTCCGGAGCGATGATCTGGGGTCTCGGCCAGGCGCTGCTGGAAAGCTCGGAGATGGATCCGGGCCTCGGCCGCTTCCTCTCCAAGAATTTGGCCGGCTACCTCGTCCCCGTGAGCGCCGATGTGCCAGAGCTGGACGCATCGTTCATCGAGGATGAATACGACCCGCACGCGGGGGCGCTGGGAGCCAAGGGCATCGGCGAGCTGGGCGCGGTCGGGGTCGGGCCCGCGATCGCCAACGCGGTCTTCCACGCCACCGGCGTCCGGGTGCGTGAGCTGCCGATCCGACCAGAGATGCTGATGGGCTCAGGTGCATCGGTCCGAGGCGGAACAAGATGAGACGGAGCAACGAGCGCGTCCTGACCCCCCACGCGGGCAGCGTGCCGCGGCCCCAGGCTGTGCTCGAGACGTTCGCCGACATGGCCGAGGGATTGGACGTGGACCCGGCCGTGCTTCGCGAGCGCGTGCGGGCGGCGGTGGGGGACGCCGTGAACCGCCAGGTCGAGGCGGGTATCGACGTGGTCAGCGACGGCGAGGTCGGCAAGATCGGGTTCGCCAATGAACACGAGTGGCGCGTTTTTCGAGGCCCAGCCGCTGCCCGAGGATCGGGTCGTGATCCCGGGGGTCATCGACTCCTGCACCAACTACATCGAGCACCCGGACCTGGTCGCCGAGCGCATCGCGCGCTTCGCGTCCGTCGCCGGCCGCGAGAACGTCATCGCCGGCACCGACTGTGGTTTCGGCCCGTTCGCAGGTTGGTCGCCAGTGGCGCCGGGGATCGCCTACGCGAAGCTGGCAAGCTTGGCCGAGGGCGCCCGCCTGGCCAGCCGGGAGCTCTGGGGGCGCGCGCCTGAGGCTGGATCGGGCGGCCGTGGCCGATTCGAGTACAGCCATGACGAGCTGCCCGAGACTCGCCACTTGGCAGGGAATCAGATTCCCGCGCACCCGGTTGGCTCAGGCATAGGAGGTGCGAGCGATGCCTGAAACCAAGACCGACAGCGAGTTGGTGGCCGAGACAGAACACAGGGGAGCCCGCGAGGTGGAGGAGCACGGCCACTGGGATCCAGAGACGCGGAGCTTCCGCTTTCACCGTCACGGTGAGGCCCGGGCCGCGTAGTCGCTCGGTCAGGGCGCGGGGTCGACGCGGCGACTCCCGGGGATCAGCTGGATCGCGTCGATCACGAGCTGGTTGGCGCTTCGCAGGACGAGTGGTTGGGTCAGCTCCGCGGGCGCCACGAGTGCCGTCGTGCAAACCTCGAACGCCGCGCTCTCACCCGGCAGTAGGGTGACCAACATCTCGTCTACGATCGCATCCGGCGCGACGCGGTCGGGCAGCAGCGCAAGGTCGCGCACCAGGCATTGGGCGGTCACCGTGAGGCCGTAACCGAACTCGAGCCGCTCAACCCGGGTGTCGAGGTCGGGCCCGGGGAGGGCGGCCTCGATATCCTCCACGAAGTACCACCAAGCGCGGTTGGCGCCGGACTCCGCGAGTAGGAGCTCGCTCGCTGGGTCCTCGGCCGTGGCGACGTCGCGCGGGACGACCGCGGTGGCGGCTCGTCGGGGTCTCAAGTCGAGAGGCACGGTCACGGACGCGAGCACGCTGCCATCGAACGAACGCCGCGTCACGACGGCCACATCGCGCCAGGGCACCGAGTCGTCGTTCACAGCGATCAGGGCGAGACCCCCGGGACGCGGTTGCAGCGTGAGCAGACGATCGCGGAAGGCGCGTCGCAGGGCGTACCAGAGCGGCTTGCGGCGCCCGTCGCCGTCGATCGCTGCCCACGACGTCACAGGCCAGCAGTCGTTCAGCTGCCACAGGACCGCTCCCGTGCAGTCCGGTGCCAGCGAGCGGAAGTGCTCCACGCCCAGGGCCACCGCCCGGGCTTGGTTGAGTGAGGTTGCCCAGTGCCAATCGGCGAACGAGCGCGTTGCGGGCAGGTGAGCCCGGAGGCCGCGGGCCAGTTTGGCGTCGCCGTCCGCGGCCTTCTGGTGGACCCGCATGCCGGGTGAGTCTGGACCGAGCGGCTGGTCGTGGATCGCCCGCGTCAGAGTGGCCCAGGCGGGCGGTCCCTGGAAGCCGAACTCAGTGACGAACCGGGGCCGGTAGTCGCGGTAGGCACTGTAGTCGACCTGGTTCCAGACGTCCCAGATGTGCACCGTCCCGTGTGCGGCGTCATTGGGATGACGCCCGGCTGAGAACGAGTAGGGGCTGCCGGGGCTGTAGGGCCGGCCAGGGTCGAGCGCGCCCACGATCGCCGGCAGGATATCCGTGTAGTAGCCCCAACCCCAGGTCCGGCCCTCCAGCGGACCTTTCCAGCCCCCGTCCTCGTAGCCCCAGATGTTTTCGTTGCCACCGTTCCAGAGCGCCAGGCTGGCGTGGGCGCTGAGCCGGGTGACCGCCTCTCGGGCCTCCGCGATGACCTCTGACCGCAGTGGCTCCTCTTCCGCGTAGGCAGCGCAGGCGAAAGGGAAGTCCTGCCAGACGAGCAGGCCGAGCTCGTCGCAGATGTCGTAGAAATCCTCGCTCTCGTAGATGCCGCCGCCCCACACGCGCACCAGGTTGACGTTGGCCTCCCGGGCCTGGCTGAGGCGCTCGCGATAGCGACCGCGGCCGATCCGCGACGGGAAGCAGTCGTCGGGGATCCAGTTGGCGCCGCGCGCGAACACCGGCCCGCCGTTGACCATCAGGGCGAAGCGGGTTCCATGCTCGTCGGGTGTGGTGTCGAGGCTGACGTTGCGAAAGCCGATCCGCGCTTGGCGGTCATCGAGATGGCCGTCTGCATCGCTGAGGGCCACCTCGACCGTATAGAGGGGCTGCGCGCCGTACCCGTGCGGCCACCAAACCTGCACGTCCGGCACGGCCACCTCGATCATCGTCGACGTCTGACCGGCGCCGAGCGTGGCTCCCGCGAGGGTGCCGGTCACGTCCACCGCGACGCGAAGCTCCGCGTCGTGTCCGGGTGCCCGTTGAGCATCGACGTGGACGCTGAGCCGGCCGGTCTTGCCGTCCACCCTGGCGAGTGGGCGCACAGCGGCGATGCGTGCTCGGTGCCACGTCTCCAGCCGCAGCGGGCGCCAGATGCCGGCGGTGACCAGGTCGGGACCCCAATCCCAGCCGAAGTTGCAGGCCATCTTGCGGATGGCGTTGTAGGGATGCGCGTTGGCGTGCGGCCGCGGCCCCAGTTCCTCGCTCGCCCGTTCGGCCGCGTTCAGGGCCGAGGCGAAGGTCACCGCGAGGTCGTTGGCGCCCGACCGAAGCCGACCGGCGACCGGGAAGCGATAGCTGCGATGCATGTTCCGGGTACGGGCGAGGAGGTTGCCGTTCAGCTCCACCGTGGCCACGGTGTCCAGCCCGAGGGCGACCAGGTCGACCTGGCCGCCCGACGCCCATCCATCCCAATGAAAGACCGTCTCGTAGCGCCAGTCCGCCCGCCCGACCCACGCCACCTGGAGCTCGTTATCGTCGAGGTACGGGTCGGGGATGAGACCGGCGGCCAGCAGGTCCAGGTGGACGCACCCGGGGACCGCGGCCGGGATCCTGACCCCGACGATGTGCGCGGGGATGTCGCCACCCACCGCCCGCACCGTCCAACCGTCCCCCAGGTTCAGCTGCATGCTGGCTGAGACGAGGCTACCGGGCGGTGCCTTGAAACGGAAGAGCGAGATCGAGCCGGCCGACGCCCCGCCGCGTACAGTCGTAAACGGAAAACTGAGTTCGCCACTGCCAATGTATGCTCTGCTGATGTCGGCGCCTGGGGGCCGGTAGGGCTTGCGCGGAGCACCGGCGTCGTCGGCGCGGACGTCCGCCCAGCAGCTCGACGGATCGGACCCGCTGGCGCGATTTCGGGACCTGTTCGAGCTCGAGCCCGGGCTCGTCTATCTCGACGGCAACTCCCTCGGCGCCATGCCCCGGACCGCCTCCGCGCGGTTGCAGCGCGTCCTGGCCGAGGAGTGGGGCCAGGGCCTGATTCGGAGCTGGAACCGAGCCGGCTGGGTCGACGCCGCGCTGTCGAGCGGAACCAAGATCGCGCGCCTGCTGGGAGCGTCTCCGGGGGAGGTGGTCGTGGCCGACAACACGACGGTCAACCTCTACAAGGCGCTCGCGGCCGCGCTGCGCCTGCGACCCGGCGGCACCATCCTCACTGACACCGGCAACTTTCCCACCGACCTGTATGTGGCCGAGGCGGTGGCGGCGCAGTTTGGAGCGTCCGCGGTGAAACGGGTGCCGCGAGGGGACGTCGCGGCCGCGATCCAACACGGCGTGTCGGTGCTGCTGCTGACGCAGGTCGACTATCGGTCGGGCAACCTGCTGGACATGGCCGAGATCACCGCGCGGGCCCACGAGGCCGGCGCCATCGCCGTGTGGGACCTCAGCCACAGTGCCGGCGCCCTGCCCATCGACCTGAACGCCGCCGACGCGGATCTCGCCGTCGGGTGCACGTACAAGTTCTTGAACGGAGGCCCCGGGGCGCCGGCCTTCATCTACGCCGCGCGCCGCCTGCACGCTTCGCTCGAAACGCCGATCCCCGGCTGGTTCGGCCACGCCGACACGTTTGCTTTCGGGGAGTCGTACGCGCCGGCGGGCGACGTGGCCCGCTTCCAGAGCGGGACCCCCGGCATTCTCGGTCTAACCGCCCTGGACTCAGCCCTCGACATCTGGCTGGAAGCGGACATGGAGCAGGTGCGGGCGAAGTCGATCGCGCTCGCGGACCTGCTGGCGGCTCGTGTCGATGAGCGCTGCGCCGGTCTTGGAGTGGAGGTCGGGTCTCCGCGACGTGCCAGCGAGCGCGGATCTCAGGTCTGCCTACGCCACGCCCTCGCCTCCCAGGTGGTCCAGGCCCTGGGCGCCCGTGGCGTCATCGTTGACTGTCGGCCGCCCGACGTCATCCGCTTCGGCCTGACCCCGCTCTACACCCGGTTCGTCGATGTCTGGGACGCGACGGAGGCACTAGCTCAGGTGCTGGAGACGGGGGCGCACCTCGACCCGCTACACGCCTCGCGGGCGCGCGTTCCTTAAAAACGTGAGCCGGCTACCGGCGAGCTGGCCTGACCCCGAGCCGGCTGAGCTCGTGGGCGACGTCGAAGTCCGGCTCCGGGTAGCGCGGGTCGATCTCCGCCAGGTGGGCATGGACCAGGTGCGCGATCGCGTAGTCACGGAACCACTTGTGGTCGCAGGGCACGACGTACCAGGGCGCGGCCGGTGGCGAGGAGCGTCGCAAAGCGAGGTCGTAAGCCGTCTGGTAGTCCTCCCACTGCGCTCGCTTGTCGATGTCGTCCGGCGCGTACTTCCACCACTTGGTCGGGTCTTCGAGCCGTGCGATCAGGCGCCGTCGCTGCTCGGCAAATGAGAGGTGGAGGCAGAACTTGACGACGGTGGTGCCCTGTGCCACCAGCGCCGCCTCGAAGCGGTTGAGCTCGGCGTAGCGGCGCTCCACCGCCTCCAGCGGGGCCAGCCCGTCGACCCTCACCACCAGCACGTCCTCGTACTGCGAGCGGTTGAAGACGCTCACCCAGCCGGGTCCCGGCAGCTCTCTGCGGATCCGCCAGAGGTAGTGATGCCGGCGCTCGATCGGCGTCGGCGCCTTGAAGGACTTGAGGTGCACGCCCTGCGGGTTGAGGCCCGAGAGCAGGACCTTCACCGCCCCGTCCTTGCCGGCGGTGTCCATGCCTTGGAGCACGATCAGCAGCGACTGCGAGCGGGCTGCGTAAAGTCGCTCCTGCAGTTCGGCCACCTCAGCTGTCACCTTCTGGGTGGCCGCTCGGGCGCGCTTCTTGGAGATCCCGGCGGTGTCGGCGGGATCCCGACCGGCGAGGCTGAAATCGGCCTGGCCGGGGGGGACCAGGAGCCGCTCCCTGAGCCCTTTGGCTGCGCTCACAGGCCGTCAGTAGCCCCCGGGGTCCAGTTCTTGGCGATCTCAGCCGAAGCCAACGGCGACAGTCCTCCTCAGCGCGCTCCCCATCGACCCGCTTCAGGCGCGATGATAACCGCAACATGGTGAACGAGGCCTTCGAGGAGCAGTTGAAGTCGGGATACACCGTCAACGAACCGAGCGTGATCATCGGCTCCGCCCTGCTGGACGATGTGCCCTACAACGAGCCGCGGGTCCAGCTGCCGCTGTCGATCATGAACCGCCACGGCCTGGTCGCCGGCGCCACCGGCACCGGCAAGAGCACCACCCTGCAGGTCATCGCGGGCCAGCTCTCTGCAGCCGGCGTGCCCGTTTTCATCGCCGACATCAAGGGCGATCTGTCCGGACTGGCGGCGCCGGGCGACATGAGCAACCCCAAAGTGCAGGCTCGCTGCGAGCAGCTGGCTTGGGAGCCGAACGTGACCGGCCACCCGGTCGAGTTCCTCTCCCTTTCGGGCCGCCTGGGCGCCCAGGTCAGAGCGACCATCAGCAGCTTCGGCCCCATCCTCTTGGGCAAGGTACTGGGCCTCAACGAGACCCAGACCTCGGTCCTCTCGCTGGTCTTCAAGTACTGCGACGACAACCAGCTCCCACTCCTCGACCTGCCCGACCTGCGCACCACCCTTCAGTACCTGGGCTCGGAAGCCGGCAAGCCGATCCTGGCCGAGTACGGCGGCATGTCCTCGCAATCGGTCGGAGTGCTCCTGCGCTCCCTCGCCAACCTCGAGCAGCAGGGGGCGGACGTGTTCTTCGGCGAGCCCGAGTTCGACGTCCGCGAGCTGCTGCGCACCGACGCATCCGGCAAGGGCATCGTCAGCCTGCTCGAGCTCTCCGACGTGATCGACAAGCCGGTGCTGTTCAGCACCTTCATACTCTGGCTCCTGGCGCAGCTGTGGCACACGCTGCCGGAGCTGGGCGACCCGCCGCAGCCGGTGCTTGTGTTCTTCTTCGACGAGGCCCACCTACTCTTCGACGGCGCGTCCAAAGCCCTGCTCCAGCAGATCGAGCAGACGGCACGCCTCATCCGCTCCAAGGGCGTTGGCATCTACTTCGTGACGCAGGTCCCGGCCGACGTGCCGAGCTCGGTCCTGGCCCAGCTGGGGAACCGCGTCCAGCACGCGCTGCGCGCCTTCACGCCCCAGGACGCGGACGCGCTGCGGAAGGCGGTGAGGACTTTTCCCAGGACCGAGTTCTACGACGTGGAGCAGATGCTGCAGTCGCTCGGGACCGGCGAGGCCGCCGTCACCGTCCTCTCCGCCAAGGGCGCGCCGACGCCGATCGTCGCCACCCGCCTCTTGCCGCCGGATTCCCGCATGGGGGCGCTCGACGCGGCCGAGATGCAGCGGATGATCGCGATGAGCCCGCTGCAGGGCCGGTACGCGACGGCCATCGACCGCGAGAGCGCGCACGAGATCATCACGGCCCGCATCCAGGCCGCCCAGGAAGCCGCGGCCACGGTCTCACCGGAGCTGACGGGAACCACCGCAGCCGAGATGGCGCGCACGGCTCGGGAGGCGCAGCGCGTCGCCCGGGAGCAGGAGCGCGCGGCCCAGCAGGCGGCGCGCGACCAGGCGGCGGCCGAGCGCCAGCGCCAGCGCAACCTGGAGACCGGCATGAGGCAGGCAGGCAAGGTACTGACCTCGAGGACCGGACAGGACCTCATCCGCGGCGTGCTGGGAACGCTGTTCGGGGGCAAGCGCTGAGGTGAGAATCGGG
>JALYZG010000292.1 GCA_030948965.1 Candidatus Dormiibacterota bacterium
GCGACCGCCCGGGAAAAGAGCCTAGCTTGACCGAATCTCAAAACCAAGGAGGATCGGACATGGCAATCGACGCACCCGCGATCAATGAGGACAAGCTCAACGCTTTCATGGGCCAAGTGGTCGGAGAGCTGGGCGCCACGGTCAACGCGGGCTTGATCGTGATCGGCGACCGGCTCGGCCTGTACAAGGCGCTGGCCGGCGCCGGACCCACCACCCCCGCCGAGCTGGCGGAGCGCACAGGGACCAGCGAGCGCTACGTGCGCGAGTGGCTCAACGCCCAGGCGGCGGGTGGCTTCGTGGAGTACGAGCCCGACTCCGGCAAGTACGTCCTCCCGCCCGAGCAGGCCCTGGCGCTCGCCAACGAGGAAAGCCCGGCGTTCGTCTGCGGCGCCTTCGAGCTGGCCACCGCCACGCTCAAGTCGGAACCCAGCATCGAATCCGCGTTCAAGAGCGGCTCCGGGGTCGGCTGGCACGAGCACGACTCCGGCGTCCACACCGGCTGCGAGCGGTTCTTCCGCCCTGGGTACAACGCCAACCTGGTCTCCTCCTGGCTGCCCGCGCTCGACGGTGTCGAGGAGAAGCTGAGGGTGGGTGGCTCGATCGCCGACGTCGGCTGCGGGCTGGGAGCGTCGACGCGGCTGATGGCTGCGGCGTACCCCGCCTCGCGCGTCACTGGCTTCGACTACCACCAAGGATCCATCGATCTAGCCCGCGAGGAGACCAAGGCTGAGGGCCTGGCCGACCGGGTCGGCTACGAGGCGGCGCCGGCCGCCGCCTTCCCGGGCACCGGCTACGACCTCGTGACCATGTTCGACTGCCTGCACGACATGGGCGACCCGGTGGGCGCCGCCAGGCACGTGCGCCAGGCGCTGGCGCCGGACGGCACCTGGATGGTGGTCGAGCCGATCGCGGGCGATCGTGTCGAGCAGAATCTCAACCCGGTCGGCCGCGCCTACTACGCCTTTTCCACCATGCTCTGCACCCCGAGCTCGCTGGCCCAGGACGTGGGCCTGGCGCTGGGCGCGCAGGCCGGCGAGGCCCCCATCCGTGACGTGGCCACCGCGGCCGGGTTCACTCGCTTTCGGCGGGTCGCGGAGACGCCGTTCAACGCGGTCTACGAGATCCGCCCGTAGCCAGTTCCCCCCGACACGGAGGCGATCGGCCGCGTCGGTCGCCTCCCGCGCGCGCTCCCGAGGACCCGGCGGGGCCATCGAAACGTGCATTCGCCGGCGAACGTCCCCCCCTCGCGAGCCATCGAATCGTGCATTCGCCGGCATGCACATCTTCCGCCTCCCCTCTGTGCCGCACAATTCGCGCTGACGGGGAGAGTCACTGATGCGAGCCCGCGAACCAGACCACCACGGCTTCTCCCTCCGCGACGGTGGGCGCAGCTACTGGGAGCTGTTCGGCGAGGGCGAGCGGACGGTATTCCTCCTGCCCACCTGGTCGATCGTGCAATCGCGATTCTGGAAATCTCAGGTCGCCTACCTCGCGCGCCACTGCCGGGTGCTGACGATGGACGCGCGGGGCAGCGGGCGCTCCGACCGCCCCACCGATCCCGAGGCGCACGGCGACCGCGCCCTGGCGGCCGACGCCCTGGCCGTGATGGACACGAGCGGGACTGAGCGGGCAGCCCTGGTCTCGCTTTCGTCCGGCGCGCGCACGGCGCTGCTCCTGGCGGCGGAACACCCGGAGCGCGTTGAGGCTGCCGTCTTCATCGGCCCCTCCGCGCCGCTCGCGCCCGGCAATCCCGAGCGAATGGCGGCGATGGGCAGTTTCACCGACCCGCGGCCCGTTTACGACGGCTGGCAGAAGTACAACGCCAACTACTGGCGACAGGACCTACGCGGCTTCCTCGAATTCTTCTTCGGCCGCATGTTGCCCGAGCCGCACTCGACCAAGCAGATCGAGGACTGCATCGGCTGGGGCCTGGAGACGACCCTCGAGGTGCTGATCGCAACCCAGCTTGGTCCGGGCCTGGACGAGGCCGAGAGCTTGGAGCTGGCGCGGCGCGTGCGCTGCCCGGTGCTCGCCATCCACGGCGACGCCGACGAGATCAGCCCTCTGCGCCGCAGCGCCGTCCTGGCCGAGGTGACCGGCGGCCGCCTACTGACGCTGGCCGGCTCCGGCCACAGCGCGCAGGCGCGGGATCCGGTGACCGTCAACCTGGCTCTGGCCGACTTTCTGCTTCCGCTTCCCACCCGGCAATCGCGGCGACGCGCTCTCACCCGCCCCCGACGCGCGCTCTTCGTCTCCTCGCCGATCGGCCTCGGCCACGCCCGACGCGACATCGCGATCGCCCGCGAGCTGCGCCGGCAGGTGCCCGGCCTGGAGATCGACTGGCTGGCGCAGGATCCGGTGACGCGGCTGCTCGCGGCCGCGGGCGAGACCGTCCATCCCGGCAGCCGGCACCTGGCCAGTGAATCTCGCCACATCGAGACCGAGTCCACCTCCCACCGCCTGCACGTGTTCGAGGCGTGGCGCCGGATGGACGAGATCCTGGTGGCGAACTTCATGGTCTTCCTGGAGGCTGTCCGCGCCACCGAGTACGACCTCTGGATCGGCGACGAGGCGTGGGAAGTGGACTACTTCCTGCACGAGAACCCCGAGCTGAAGAGCGCCGCCTACGTCTGGCTGACCGACTTCGTCGGCTGGCTGCCGATCCCGGAGCGCGGCGAACGGGACGCGTTCCTGACCGCCGACTACAACGCCGAGATGCTGGAGCACGTGGCGCGCTTCCCCCGAGTGCGTGACCGCGCGATCTTCATCGGCCGGCCCGAGGACATCGTGCCCGACACGTTTGGTCCCGGCCTGCCTCGGATCCGCGACTGGACGGAGCGTCATTACGACTTCACGGGTGGCTACGTGCTGGGACACGAGCCGCAACATCTCGGCGACCGCGAGGCGCTGCGGCGAGAGCTCGGATACCTTCCCGGCGAAGTGGTCTGCGTGGCCACGGTCGGCGGCTCTGGCGTGGGCCACGCGCTGCTGGCGCGGGTGATCGAAGCCTATCCGGGGGCGCGGCGCCGCATCCCCGGGCTGCGCCTGCTTGCGGTCGCGGGCCCGCGCCTCGATCCGGGCGGCCTGCCCGAGGTGGCGGGGGCCGAGGTCCTGACCTTCGTACCGGATCTCGATTTGCACCTCGCCGCCTGCGACATCGCTGTCACGCAGGGCGGCCTGACCACGACCATGGAGCTCGCGGCGGCGCGCCGGCCGTTTCTGTACTTTCCGCTCCGCGACCACTTCGAACAGTGCATCCACGTGCGCCACCGCCTCGAGCGCTATCGGGCCGGCCGCTGCATGGACTTCGACGACGCCACGCCCGACCGACTCGCGACCGCCCTGGAGGCGGCACTGGCTGAGCCGACCGACTACGTGCCGGTCGAGTCAGGAACGGCAGCACGGGCGGCGGATCTCATCTCGGCTCTGATCTGACAGGGGCATGTGGCCTCACGCACGGGCTCAAAGGCTCTTATGGTGGCCTGACGACCAGCTCACCGCCCTGCCATTCCAGGCGCCAGCCTTTCTCGTGGGCGAGCCGGTGGTGGGGTCGACAGAGGAGGCAGAGGTTGGCCAGCTCAGTCGCGCCACCCTTGGCCCAGTGGACCACGTGGTGGGCATCGGTCCAGTCGGGAGGCCGGTCACAGCCCGGCCAGCGGCAGCCACGGTCTCGCAGAGCCAGCGCCCGTCTTAGTGCCGGCGCCACCACCCGGGTCGCGCGGCCCACAGACAGTGGCGCCCCTTCGGGGCCCACGACCACTGGCGTGACCTGGGAGTCGCAAGCGAGACGGCGGGCGTGCTCGCCCGGCAGCAACTGGCGCCAATCGAGCTCGGCGGGTGGCGCGCCAGGCTCACCGCGCAGGGTGCGCAGTTCAGCGACCAGCGTCAGGTGCGGTTTTTCGCCGCCCACCTCCGGCAACCCGCCTGAGTCCAGCTGGCGACGAGATAGCTCCACCAGCGCATCCCCCCGCCGCTGCGGCGCTGTCCGGCGGTCGGCGGGAGCCGGCGGACCCATC
>JALYZG010000295.1 GCA_030948965.1 Candidatus Dormiibacterota bacterium
CGCTAGAGGCCCCTGAACTCGGAACCACCGGCAACGCCGGTGGCCACCGGTACACTGGGCCGCTGTCTCTTGATCCAGGTACAGGGCCTGACCAAGTACTACGACGAGCGTCCCGCGGTCGTCGATCTCACCTTCTCCGTCCCCAGAGGGCAGGTGCTTGGCTTTCTCGGTCCCAACGGCGCGGGCAAGTCGACCACGATGCGCATCCTCACCGGCTATATCGGGTCCACGGAGGGCACCGCGACCGTGGCTGGGTATGACGTGTTCGAGCACTCGCGTGAGGTCCGGCGCCACGTCGGCTACCTACCCGAGCTGAACCCGCTTTACCTGGACATGCGCGTGGACGGCTACCTCGAGCTGATGTGCAGGCTGCGGGGCGTGGCGCCGGCCCGGCGCCGCGTCCGGATCGACGCGGCGATCGAGTCCTGCGGCTTGGAGGAGCGCCGCCGTGAGGTGATCGGCCGGCTCTCCAAGGGTCTGCGCCAGCGCGTCGGGTTGGCCCAGGCTACGGTGCACGAACCGGATGTACTCATCCTGGATGAGCCCACGGCGGGCCTCGACCCGCGCCAGACCCGAGAGAGCCGCGACCTGATCAAGGGGTTGGGTAGCCGGCACACGGTGATCCTCTCCAGCCACGTGCTGAGCGAGGTCCAGGCCGCCTGCCAGCGGGTCGTGATCATCGATGAGGGCCGTCTCGTCGCCGACGACAGCCCGGCCGCCCTCTCGAAGCAGATGAGCGGCCGCCGCGGCCACCAGGTGGAGGCGACGGTGCGCGGCTCCGAGTCGGAGATCCGGGCCGCCCTGGCCGGCCTGCGCTCGGTGCAACGTCTCGAGGTGGAGCCGACCGAGGACGGGGAGTGGCGGGTGACCGTCGAGGGCACGGGCTCGGATCTGCAGGACGTGGTGGCACGAGCCGTGGTCGGCCGCGGCCTCGGGCTGCGCGAGCTGCGGGCGCGCACGTTCAGCCTGGAGGACGTCTTCCTCCGCCTCACCCGCGAGAACCGGAAGAACTGATGGCCGGACGCCGCAAGCCCGGCCGCAAGCCAGCTGCCCGCGCGCACGGACAGCGGCCGGGCGGCGTGCCCCCGCCGGCGGGCGGCGGCCGGACGGCTGTACGGGACATCGAGTCGCCGGGGACTGACGTCAGTGCCCCCGCCGGGCACGATGTCTCCGAGGCCGACGCCACCCCGATCGAGGCGTTGCTGCCGGCGGCTGCCGAGGTCGGCGATGCCGATTCGGAAGCCATGGGGCGGGAGGATCTGGAGGCCGGCGGACGCGATGCCCCGGCCGGCCGCCACGAGCGCCTTTGGGCCACGGGCCTGCCGAACGTGTGGTGGCTGGCCCGCCGGGAGCTCGGCAGCCTGTTCGTGTCGCCGATCTTCTACGTGTCGGCCGCCCTCCTCGCCATCGTGGCCGGACTGTTCGGCTACATCCAGCCGCTCGCGGCAGGCCAGGCCTTCAGCCTCGGCACCAACGTCTTCCCGGTGGTCCGCTTCCTGCTCGTGATCTTTGCGCCGCTCTTCACGATGCGCCTGCTGGCCGAGGAGCGCCGTACCGGCACGCTGGAGGTCCTGCTCACGGCCCCGGTTCGCGACTGGGAGGTGGTGGCGGGAAAGTGGCTGGGTGCGCTCGTCGCGTTCGCCGCCAGCATCGCTTTCACCCTCGTGTACGTGATCCTGGTCAGCGTCGCCGAGCCGCTGCGCACCGAGGCCCACTGGTTCGGTCGCGTCTTCGAGATCCCGGCCGTCGACTACGGCTCGATCTGGGCCGGTTACGCCGGCCTGCTCCTGTACGGCGCCGCCGCCACGGCCATCGGCCTGCTCGCTTCCAGCGTCACCTCCAACCAGATCATCGCCGCCGTAATCGCGGTCTTCGCCCTGCTCCTGCTCTTCCAGGGCCTGGGCTTCTTGACCGACCTGCCCATGCCGCAGACGCTCCGCGACGGGCTCAACTACCTCGCGGTCAGCGGCCACGCGCTCGCGTTCGATTCGGGGCGCCTGCCGCTGGCGGACGCCGTGTACTTTCTCTCGCTGGTCGTGGTGCCCCTGTTCCTGGCCACCCGGGTCCTGGAATCGAGGCGCTGGCGGTGAGGCGTCCGATGTGGCAGCGCTGGCTGGCGCCGGCATGCCTGGCGCTCGGCGTCCTCAGCCTATTCGTCGCCGGGGGCATCGCGCTGGCCCTCCGGGAGTGGGACCACTCGGTCCAGGTGACCGTGGTGCTGGGGTTGGCCCTGGTCCTGGCCGCCGCCGTCATCGACCACACGGCCCTGCTGGCGCTGGTCTCGCGCCGCCAGGCCCGGTTCGGCACCCTCAGCGTCCTGGTCACGGCGGTCGTGGTCGGAATAGTGGCCCTCGCCAACGTGGCGCTGGCGGCCAGCCCGGCCGAGGTCGACCTGACCCGGGCCGGCCTCTTCTCGCTCTCGCCGGAATCCGTGCAGGCGACGCAGCGACTGAGCTCGACCCTGCTCGTCACCGGCTTCTTCCGGCCCCAGGACAAGACTTATCGGGAGAGCGCGCAGGCGCTGCTCAGCCTCTATCAAGAGAAGAGCCCGAACCTCAAGGTGCGCTACCTGGACCCGGATCAGAACGTGGTCGAAGCCAAGCGGTTCGGCGTGGACATCTCCGGCGACCTCGTGCTCGAGTACCAGGGCCGGCCGCCCGTCATCCTGACCCTGGCCTCGCAGACCGAGAGTGACATTACGGGCGCGCTGATCCGGCTCGAGTCGAGCCGCACGCCTCAGGTCTGCTGGGCCCAGGGTGACGGCGAGCGCAGCCTCCAGAGCCAGGACCAGCAGGTGGGCTACTCCGCCGTCCACGAGCTGCTCAGCCAGCGCAACTACGCGACCCGCGACATCCTGCTCTCGCAGACGGCGCAGATCCCGAGCGCCTGCGCGGTCGTGGCCGTGATCGGGCCCCAGAGCGCCCTCAGCCCGATGGGGCAGAAGGCCCTGGCCGACTATCTGGCCGGCGGCGGCAAACTGCTCTTGGCCTATGGGCCCTGGCTGAACGCCGCCGTCACGCAGTCGGTGAACGCCCCGCTCGGGGCCTACGGCCTCGCCTTCTCCTCTGGCCTGGTGGTCGAAGGCGATCCCAACCACTACGCCCAGAACGACCCCACCACGTTGGCCGTCTACTCGTGGGCGACCTCGCCCATCACTCGCACTCTCAACGGCAGCACCGGCCTCTTCCCTCATCCCACCAGCATCGAGAGCTCGGTCGGCGGCAACGTCACGGCCGTCGAGGTGGGGACGTCTACTCCTTCCTCGTACCTCATCCGGCAGCCGCGCTCGTCGACCGACCTGGGCCGCCAGGGGTCGGACGCGGGCGGCCCGTTCACGATCATGGAGAGCTTCGAGACGGCGGCCGGGCAGGGCCGCTCCACCCGCATCGTGCTCATCGGCACCGCGGATGTGGGGGAGAACCTGGCCCTGACGACCGGCGGGGTCAGCAACCAGGACCTGATGCTGGGGACGTTCGACTGGCTCTCGCAGCAGGAGGCCGTGATCGCGATCAGCGCCAAACCGGCGCAGGCCCAGCAGGTGACTCTGACCCAGTCCGAGCTGACGGTGCAGGCGATCATCGCGCTGGTGCTGGTGCCCGGCCTGATCCTCCTCCTGGGGGCCGCGGTGCTGCTGCGCCGCCGCGCGGCGTCCGCCGCCACATAGGTCGAGCGCCGGCTTGGTCAGCTGGAAGGGCGGCCTCGCCCTGCTCGTCGTGCTCGCGGCGCTGGTCCTCTATATCGTCGTCAGCGGCCGCCGCCAGGCGCCGCCGCCGTCGGTGGCCCTCATCCCGTGCAGCCCGGTCGAAACCGTGGCCGTGACGGTGACGGGGCCGAACGGAGCCACCGCCATGGAGCGGGCCGACAACCGCAGCGAGTGGCAGATAGTCAGCCCTGCGGCGGCCCCTGCCGCCCAGGATCGGGTGGACAACCTGATCAGCGCCATCGATTCGGTCCGGGTCTTGAACACCCTGCCTTCGCCGCCGGCGGAGGCCGACACCGGCTTCGCGCGGCCGCGCTTGACGGTCTCGTGCCGCGTTGCGGCCGGCGCGTCGTATACCCTGACGGTCGGCAACCAGAACTTCGACGGCTCCGGCTACTACGCCCACAAGGGCGGCGACAACCGGGTTTACGTGGTCTCCGGCATTGAGGTCGACGCCTTCGACCGAGTGCTGCAGAGCCCCCCGGTGAAGCCAATCCCATAAGCGTAGGCGCGCGCGAGGCGGCGATCTAAGGGTCGAATCGGATTACGGCGGATGAGCAAGAGGGTGAGTTAGATGGACTCGAGTGTCGTCTGGGCGATCGCCGGCGGGGCGGTCGCTGTCGTGTTCGCGGGCCTCCTGGCGGCTTACGTCCTGCGCCAGCCACCGGGCAACGCGCGCATGATCGAGATCGCGGCCGCCATCCAGGAGGGCGCGGCCGCCTACCTCAACCGCCAATACCTCGTGATCGGAGTGATCGGCGTGGTGGTGGCGATCGTCATCGGCCTCACCCTCGGCTGGACCCCGGCGATCCTCTACCTGGTGGGTGCGGCCCTGTCCGCCGGCGCCGGCTACGTGGGCATGAACGTCTCCGTGCGCGCCAACCTGCGAACGGCCGAAGCCGCCCGCGGCGGCCTCAACAAAGCCATGTCCACCGCCTTCCGGGGCGGCGCGGTGACAGGCTTCATGGTGGTCGGCCTGGGCCTGCTGGGCGTGGCCCTCGCCTACTTCGTGACTCACGACCTGAATGCCCTGGTCGGCCTCAGCTTCGGCGCCTCCCTCGTATCGGTGTTCGCCCGCCTGGGTGGCGGCATCTACACGAAGGCGGCCGACGTCGGCGCCGACCTCGTGGGCAAGGTCGAGGCCGGCATCCCCGAGGACGACCCGCGCAATCCGGCCGTGATCGCGGACAACGTGGGCGACAACGTGGGCGACTGCGCGGGCATGGCCGCCGACCTGTTCGAGACATACGCGGTGACCATGGTCGCGGCCATGCTCCTCGGCTCGCTGCTCTTCCACGACGTGGCCTGGGTCGTCTACCCGCTGCTGCTGGGCGCCATCTCGATCGTGGGTTCGATAGTCGGCGCCCTGGCCGTGCGGGTCTACTTCCCGGGCTGGATCATGGGCGGCCTCTACGTGGGCCTGTTCGTGGCGGCGGCGATCGCCCTAGTCGGCTTCTACCTGCTCACGCAGTACTTCGTCGGCCAGGGCCTGCTCAAGTCGGCGCCCGGGGTGACCGACCCGCACAACCTGTTTTGGGCGGGAGTGGTCGGCATCGTGATCACGATCCTGATCGTGGCCATCACCGAGTTCTTCACCGAGACGCGCTACTGGCCGGTGCACCTGATCGCCAACCAGTCGGTGACCGGGCACGCGACGAACATCATCGCCGGGAATGCGGTCGGCATGCTGGCCACCGGTCTGCCGGTGCTGTGCATCGGCATCGGGATCCTCCTCAGTTACGGTTTGGCCGGTCTCTACGGGGTCGCCATCGCCGCGGTGGCCCTGCTCTCGATGACCGGGATCGTGGTTGCCATCGACGCGTACGGCCCGATCACCGACAACGCGGGCGGCATCGCGGAGATGGCCGACCTGCCCGAAGAGGTGCGCAACATCACGGACCCCCTGGACGCGGTGGGCAACACGACCAAGGCCGTGACCAAGGGCTACGCCATCGGCTCAGCGGCCCTGGCGGCGCTGGTCCTGTTCGCCTCCTACACCCAGGAGCTGGCCAAGAACGGCCGCCACCTGACGTTCGATCTCTCCGACCCCCAGGTCATCGTGGGCCTGTTCCTGGGCGGCATCCTGCCGTTCCTCTTCGCCTCGCTGGCCATCCTCGCGGTCGGCCGCGCCGGCAGCCTGGTGGTGAAGGAGGTGCGGCGCCAGTTTGCCGAGATCCCGGGCATCATGGAGGGCACGGCCAAGCCCGAGTACGGCCCGGCGGTCCGCATCGTCACCGCGGCGGCGCAGCGGGAGATGGTGCTGCCCGGATTGATCCCGGTCGTGGCCCCGATCCTGGTGGGCCTGGTGCTGGGTCCGAAGGCGCTCGGCGGGATGCTCGTCGGGGCGATCGTGACAGGCCTGTTCCTAGCCCTCTACATGACCAGCGGAGGCGCCGCCTGGGACAACGCCAAGAAGTTCATCGAAGAAGGCAACCTGGGCGGCAAAGGCTCCGAAGCCCACAAGGCGTCAGTCACGGGCGACACGGTCGGCGACCCCTTCAAGGACACGGCCGGCCCCGCGATCAACCCCATGATCAAGGTCATCAACATCATCGCCATCCTCATCGCCGGCCTGGTCGCCACGCACTCGCTGGTGCGCTGAGAGATCAGCTGAGCGCCCGAAACGGCTCCGGGCGGTAGGCCTCCAGGGCGCCCGTCCAGCCCGCCAGTGCGGCCCGGATCGCGGGGTCGTCGCGGCTGAGCCAGGCGAGGTGCCGCAACGCGTGCTCGAGCACGGCCTCAACCGTGATCGCCGTGGGGGGTGCCGTCGAAGCCCCGCGGGCCAGGTCGGCCCGCTCGACGGGGACCTTTTCGACAGAGTCTGGAGAGAGGTGTGGCGGGGGCTCGACGACGACGACATAGGTCAGGACGATCCGGCCCTCCTCGTAGCGCCAGGAGGTCGAGTGCACCACCAGGGCCGCAAGCGAGTACCACGCCATCACGTCAAGCACGGTCTGGCTGGGATCCTCTGTCTTGGCCACCCCGACTCGGAGTGACGGCGCGTGCACCGGTCGCAGCCAGAAGAGCTGGCCATCACCGAGCCCCACCGGAAATATCTCCAGGCTCTGCGCCACGAGGTCGGGGGACCAGGGCACCCTCGAGATCGGAGGGCCGAGGCGCTCGATGATAGGGACCAGGTGCCGCTCGACCCGCCCGCCGCGGCGGGCGCGCCGTTCGCTCACTCGCCCGTCTCGGCCGGGTGCGGGCTCTCACCCACGACCCGCCAGACCGCGCGCACGTCGGCCGGCGTCAGGATCAGGTTGTGGTCCGCCTTCGCATGCACCTGGATGCCGGAGATGACCTCTGCTTCGGAGCCCCGAGTGCTCCAGCCGCAACGGCACGTGACCTCCATCAGCATCGATCGGCGCCCTCTGACCCGGCGGGCTGCCAGGCACGATCGGCGATGGCGGCGAACGTCTCGGCGAGGAGTGCGGGCCGGGAGAGCATCGGCGAGTGGCCACCCGGCAACTCGGCGCTTTCGAGGCCGAGGCGGTGGCGGCCCACCCAAGACGACCAGGCGGGGTTGACGGCGCGGTCGTCCTGGCAGTGGATGGAGGCGAGCGGGACGTCCGGCCAGCGAGCCATGGGCTGCAAGCCGTCCCAGAGCGCCGTCTGCTGCCGCCGCAGCCTGGCGTACGCAGAGGCCGCCAACTCCCGGGAGCAGTCCTGGTAGAGGATTCGCGTCGCGGCCTCCAACGACGGCCAGGAGTGAGAGCCGTCCGCGTGATGAACCAGGCCGTCAAAGGTGCCCTCGACATGCTCCGGCGGCCCCGGGCCGGGCGGGTCGCCCTGCCGCTCCGGTATCAGCGCGCATAGGAAGACGAGCACGCGGACCGGTCGCTGGAGGGCGACCAGTGGGATCACCATCCCGGCCAGCGAGTGCCCGACCAGGACCACGTCCGCCGAGGGTGAGAGCGCGTCGACGACCGCCGCGGCATAGTCGCCAAAGGTCGCGTCGCGCCGGTCTGAGGGCAGATCCATCGCGATCGCGGAGTGGCCGCGGGCCTGGAGCGCCGGCACCACGGCTTCCCAGCACCAGGCTCCGTGCCAGGCTCCGTGGACCAGCCCGAAGGTCGCCACGGGGGCAATTGTGCGGCGCTGGACAGCCAACCGCCTCACCGGCCGCAAGATTTGGCATCACGAAATCACCAGCAAGAGCCAACTTGCCTTGTAGTGGCACCACAATGGTGCTATAGTGGCACCATGGATCTCACGCCGTACGTGGAAGCTCTCCGCCAGGAGCTGGCGGTGGCCGCCGAGGCCGGGGGCGAAGACTCACGTGCCCTGGCCGAGCGCCTCACCGCGCCGCTGGAGTCGGCGGTCCGGCTCACCCTGCTGGACGCGCTCTCGACGGCGGCAGCCGAGATCACCCGCGACCTCGCACCGGGCTCAGTGGATCTCCGCCTTCGTGGGCGTGAGCCCAGTTTCCTCGTGACGCGGCCGCCCACCGAGCACTCGTTCGAGGAGCGCGACACGTCCACGGCCGGCGTCCGGCCGCTGGCTCCGCCAGACGGCGAGGAGGCGGCGATGGCGCGGATCAACCTCCGCCTGGCCGAGCACCTCAAGGGCCGGGTCGAGGCCGCCGCCGGGCAGGCCGGGCTCTCAGTCAACGCCTGGCTCGTCCGGGCGGCCGCGGCTGCGCTGGAGTCCGACGAACGCAGCCGCCGCTCGGAACCGCGCGCCCCGCGGAGCGGGCAGCGCTTCACAGGCTGGGTGCGCTGAGCGCCCCATCAGGAGAAACCACCATGCCGACCTTTGACACGCCGGAGCCGATCTCGGTCTCGATTGAGTTTTCGATCGGCAACGTCCGGATCACCGCGAGCGACCGCGACAGCACTGTTGTGGAGGTGCGCCCGAGCGATGGGGCCCACGAGCCGGACGTGCGGGCCGCGGATCAGACGCGAATCGAGTACACGGCCGGCAGACTGCTGGTCAAGGCGCCAAGGCAGCGCGGTCTGGGCCTGTTCAGCAAGGGCGCGTCGATCGACCTGACGATCGAGCTGCCGACGGGTTCGCAGGTGCAGGGAGACTCCTCGATAGCGGCGTTCCGCGGCGTGGGTCGCCTCGGCGAGTGTCGGGTCAAGACCGCGACCGGCGACGTCCAGCTCGACCACACGGGCCCGCTCGACCTGAACACCGGGGCCGGCGCCATCGTCGTGGACCGTGTGGCAGGCCGCGCCGAGGTCAGCACCGGGTCCGGCCGGGTGCGCGTGCGCGACATCGACGGCGCCGCGGTGATCAAGAACTCCAACGGCGATACCTGGGTCGGCCAGATCAGCGGCGACCTCCGGGTGAACGCGGCCAACGGCGACATCTCCGTCGACCTGGCCAACGCCGGTGTCACCGCCAGTACGGCCAACGGGGACGTCCGAATCGGCGAGGTCGCGCGTGGCTCCGCCTCGCTCAAGTCCGGCTGCGGTGAGATCGAGATCGGCATCCGCGCCGGCACCGCCGCCCGCCTCGACGTGCACACGGAGTTCGGCGCGGTCCACAACCACATGGACGCCGCCGACAGCCCCGAGCCCTCCGACGAGACCGTGGAGGTGGGCGCCCGCACCAGCTACGGCGACATCGTGGTCCGCCGTTCCTGAATCTCTGAAATGGACTCTTTGCAAGGAGACGTGATGACAACAGCCACCCCTACCCGGCCGGCGATTTCGGCCACAGGACTGCGGAAGTCGTTCGGCGACAAGGTTGTGCTCGACGACATCGACCTCACCGTCGCCGAAGGCACGATCTTCTCGCTGCTCGGTCCCAACGGCGCCGGCAAGACCACCATGGTGCAGATCCTGTCCACCCTGATCAGAGCCGATCGGGGCGAGATGCACGTCGCCGGCCACCGCCTGGCGAAAGATCCCGACGCGGTGCGCGCCGCGATAGGTGTCACCGGCCAGTTCTCGGCGGTGGACAACTTCCTCACCGGCGAGGAGAACCTGCTCTTGATGGCGGACCTGCACCACCTCGGCCACCGCGAAGGCCGGCGGCGCGCTGCCGCGCTGCTCGACAAGCTCGACCTGGTCGAGGCGGCGAAAAAGCCGGTGGTGACCTACTCGGGAGGAATGCGGCGTCGCCTCGACCTCGCGATGACCCTGGTCGGCAACCCCCGCCTGATCTTCCTCGACGAGCCGACCAGCGGGCTCGACCCGCGCAGCCGCCGCACCATGTGGCAGATCATCCGCGGCCTCGTCGCCGACGGAGTCACGATCTTTCTCACCACGCAGCACCTCGACGAGGCCGACCAGCTCGCCGACCGGATCGCGGTCCTCGACCACGGCAAGCTCGTCGCCGAAGGCACCGCCGAGGAGCTCAAGGGTCGTATCCCAGGCGGACACATCCGCCTGACGTTCGCCGACCCACAAGCGCTGGACTCGGCCGGCCACCTCATCGATGCGATGTCGCGCGACGACGAGACACTCAGCCTGCAGGTGCCCAGCGACGGCAATGTCCGGTCTCTGAGGGCCCTGCTCGACCGGCTCGACAGTGCCTCGATCGAGGTCGACAGATTGTCGATCCACACCCCCGACCTCGACGACGTCTTCTTCGCCTTTACCGGTCACCCCACCTCACAGAAGGACAGCCAGCAATGAGCACTTTCGCCTCCACCGTCACCGATTCGGCCACGATGCTGCGCCGCAACCTCCGACATATGCGCCGCTACCCGTCCCTGACACTGCTGATCATCGGCATGCCCGTGATCTTCCTGCTGCTGTTCGTCTACGTCTTCGGCAGCACACTCGGGGCCGGGCTCGGCGTCGTGTCCGGCGGCCGCAGCGCCTACGTCAACTACGTCGCCCCTGGAATCATCCTGCTGACCGTGGCCGCCGCCGCCCAGGGCACGGCGATCTCGGTCGCGATGGACATGACCGAAGGCATCATCGCCCGCTTCCGGACCATGGCCATCGCCCGCGCCTCGGTGCTGACCGGCCACGTCCTCGGCAGCATGATCCAAAGCCTGCTCAGCACCGCCATCGTCATCGGTGTCGCACTGCTCGTCGGCTTCCGGCCCACGGCCGGCCCGCTCGCCTGGATCGCCGCCATCGGGGTCGTCGCGATGTTCAGCTTCGCGGTCATCTGGTTGTCGGTCGCGCTCGGCCTGGTCTCCAAAAGCGTCGAGACCGCCAGCAACCTGCCCATGTTCCTGATGCTGCTGCCATTCCTCGGCAGCGGCTTCGTCCCCACCGGCTCGATGCCGGCCGGCGTGCGCTGGTTCGCCGAATACCAGCCCTTCACACCCATGATCGAGACGCTGCGGGGGCTGCTGATGGGCACCCCGATCGGCCACAGCGGTGTGCTCACTGTCGCCTGGTGCGCCGGCATCACCTTGGGCGGGTACATCTGGGCGAAGGCGCTGTACAACCGCGATCCTGCACGCTGATGGGCGCTCGCCGACGACCCTCCCCGGCCTGGGCTCACCGCCGTTCTAGACTCGCCTCGTGGACGAGTACCAGCAGGAGATCGAGCAGCTCGAAGCCCAGATCGACGCCATGGTGGAGGCGGACGGGGACGCGCGCGAGATCGCGGACCTGCAGATGCAGCTCGACATCCTGAAGGTGATCTACGCCCAGGCCCTGCACCTCTTCCAGACGGGCCGCGAGGCAGACGCCAGGATGGGCGAGGAAGT
>JALYZG010000014.1 GCA_030948965.1 Candidatus Dormiibacterota bacterium
CGACTGCCATCCCGGCCAGCAACTCCCAGCCGTCAAAGATGGGGCGTTCGTCGCCGATCGGCCCGATGCTGGCCAGGTGGTCCATCGCCCAACAGTGGTCGAAGCCGCCATCCTCGGCGGTCCGCCATATCGCCCGGTAGGTCTCGATCGGCGCGTCTTGCGAGAGCTTGATCCCGATCCGCAGCGGGTGGGTCATGGGCTTCGAGCAGCTTATTGGATGCGACGGCACGGGCGCAGTCTGAAACCGGCCCTCGAGTCGGCCACACTGAGCGGATGGGATCGACGCGGTTGGGCCGGGTTCAGCCCGGCGCCACCGGCATCTTCGCCGGCTCGCTCGCCGCCCAGCCGGCGGCCGTCATTCGCGAGGTGGTCGGGGAGTTGGAGGAGCTCGGCTTCGGCACCCTCTGGTACGGCGAGGCGATCGGGCGGGAGGCCTTCGCGTTCGGCGCGCTGCTCCTGGCCGCTGGGCGGCGGCTGGTGGTCGCAAGCGGCATCGCCAACATCTGGGTGCGCGACCCGACCGCCATGGCCAACGGCGCCCGTGCACTGCAGGACGGCTGGCCGGACCGCTTCATTCTCGGTCTCGGAGTCAGCCATGCGCCGATGGTCGGCAGCCGCGGCCACCCGTATGCCAGGCCGGTCTCCTCGATGCGCCAGTACCTCGAACGGCTCGCCGCCGCGGCCTGGCGGGGGCCGGAGGTCGAGCTGCCGCCAATCGTGCTCGCCGCCCTCGGGCCCATGATGGTGGGGCTGGCGGCGGAGCGGACAGCTGGCGTCTATCCCTACTTCACGAGCACCGAGCACGTGCGCGCGATTCGGGAGGCAATGGGCGACGAGCCCTTCGTCGCGGCCGACCTACCGGTCGTCCTCGCCCGCGATCGAGCGACTGCGCGCCAGATCGGCGACCGCCACATGAGCCTCTACCTGCGGACCGCCAATTACCGCAACAATCTGCTCCGGCTCGGGTGGCCGGCAGCCGAGCTGGAGCCGCCTGGCTCGGACCGGCTCTTCGACGCCATCGTCGTGTGGGGAGACGTCGACGCGGTGGGCCGTGGGGTGGCCACGATGCGCGCAGCGGGCGCCGACCACGTGGTCCTCAACCTGGTCACCGCCGACCCGACCATCCCATTCCGGGAAGAGCTGCGAGCCCTGTCGCGGCTCAACCGCTGATCTGAGCCCAGCGGCGGCAGCTCCCCGCGGCGGTGTGGCTGGCGGATAGCGACGCCAGTGAGGTGGGCGCGTCCGGACCGCCGGGACAGCTCACGCCGTTTGTGATCACCCGTCTGGCGCGCCCGCTTTGCAGCCCCAACCGAGGAGGTCGCGGCAGACGCACTCCTCTACTCATTGGCACGGTGTTAAGGAGGCCTGGGCCGCATAGAACACGAGTGCCTGTCTGCGCTGACCGCTGTGCCCCAGCGGCCTCCACCGTCCGCAACTACACCCAACGTGTGAGTCGGGCCACGTGTGCTTCGGATCGCGCCGCGTCATGACTGCCTTTCCCCTGAGACCGTCGCCCGAGGCGCACCGGAGCCGACCGTTCGCCGTGAAGGTCGTCGGCCGCCGCGGCGATCGCGTGGACGACCCAGGCAACGACCACGATCAGCGCAATCCACAGGACAGCGTCGTGGATCACGGCGCCGAGCCCAGCTTGGCCATGCATGGGCAGTCAACCCTCCGTCGACCGGCACTGCCGAGATCGCAACGTGTGGGGTCGGCAGTGGCCAGCCCCAAGCCCAGAATGCCGAGCCTGCTGATGTGATGGAGACGCTTTACCCGGATTGTCATGAGACCTCGTCGCATTTCTGTAAGTGCCGATCTGGCAGTAGTCAGCTCGCAATACGAAGCCTCGCGACGACTCGGTTCAAGCTCCGCGTGACCCTCGCGCACAGAAGCCCGCGCCGCACGGCCGGTTCGACAGGCCCACCGCCTCGGCCCAGTGGTCGCGGTGGCCGGGCAGTCATCGTCAATACCGCCCCTCAGCCCGCTTGAACCAGGCCACGACCCGCCGGCAACGGCCTACTCGGTGGCGTCAGGCGGCACTTCCTCCATCAGCTCCCAATCGATGTCGAAGGCGATCATGAAACACCTGCCGGCCGAGGCGAGGGCGCGGGTAAGGCCCGGACCGTCCACCAGCCGGGCCCAGCCGCCTCCACGTAGGTGGGGTCCCTCGGTCGCTCGCGGCGCTCCGGGCCGGACCGGCGCCTCGCCCACGTAGAGGGCTCGCGACCCCGCCGGCGATGGCCTCCGCCAACTCCTCGTGGTCAAGGTGCCGGTAGCGGTTGGACAAGAACGCCAGCGGCTGCCCGTCCAATGTCCGCACAAGGCGCGTCGCCGGCTCTCCGCGGAATAGCCGATTGACGTTCTCGTCCAGCAGCGTCGGGTGATCGCGCCGCAGCCACTCGTAGTAGGTGCGTGGGATGCTCAGGTGCTCGGCGAGCTGGGTGGGCCAGGCTCGGCTGCCGAACTCCGGCTGGCCGTTAACATGCGGCTCTGAACCGTTGAGCAGCGTCAACTCGCGGGTGTCGGCAAGGAAGTCGCGCTTGCTCTCCGCCTGCCGCCGGATCTCCGCCGCGAGCTCTGGGAGGGACCGTCCTGCCTTCATGACGTAGCCCCGGACTTGATGACCTTGCTCCGGCGACCGGAATGGACTAGCCTCCTCTCGGAAC
>JALYZG010000043.1 GCA_030948965.1 Candidatus Dormiibacterota bacterium
AGCCAGCCATCCTTTGCGCCGTTGCCGGCGCCCTCATCGCTCGGCTGCCTGACTGGGATCTGCGCCTGGGCATTCCCCATCGAGGGCCGACGCACAGTCTCGCGGCCGCTGCGGTGGTGGCGGGAGGGGTCGGCCTGGGAATCCATGCCCTCGTGCCGGCGGGGACGCTGGCGGCGGTCGGCGTCGTGCTGGCGGCCTGGCTCTCGCACCTGGCCGCCGACCTCGCCAACCCGAGCCCGATGGCGCTGCTGTGGCCGTTCCGCCGCCGGCGGGTTCGTCCGCGCTGGCTGCCGGCGGTCGTGCAGGCATCGCTGGCGGGGCGGGCCGTGGAGGGCGCCACCGTGCTGGCCCTCGTGCTCCTGGTCGTATGGCTGGTCGGCCTGCCGACGGTGACGGCGTGGAGCGGTGGGTTGCCTGTCACCGACCCGGGCGCATGGCTGGAGCAGAGCGGTGGCCGCTGACGGGCGCCCGGACGGAGCTGTGGCCGAGCCGCTGCCGGAGCTGGTAATGAAGGCGGCGGATCCGGTCGAGGCTCACGGCGAGCTGGAGCTGGATCGCTTCCGCCACGCTGCTGTCGACATCGACCGCTGGCTCACAAGGACCGGGCACCCGCTGGCTTGGGAGCCGGGGCGTCCGGAGGACCGCTTTCGGGCGTTGGTCCGAGCCGAATTGGGCCGCCGCTACTCGGATGCGTCGTGACCGAGCGCCAGGAGCTGCTGCACGAGTTCGGCGAGCGCTACCGCGCGGCGCTGCGGGCAGGTCGCGACCTGGACCGAGCCATGGATTCGATCCACGCGGCCGAGCTTAGCTACGCCGTCGCCCTTCGCGAGCTGGATGGCGCGACACGGGCCTGCGCTGCGGCCGGCGTCGAGATCGCTCAGCGGGCGCTGGGTCAGTGGAGGGCGGCCTGATGACTGACGTGCAGCTCCTCCGCTGCCCCGACTGCCGCGCCCGCTAATACGTCCGGCTGGGGCGGGGACTGCGGCGGTGCCTGGGCTGTGGCCGGCGCTGGAGGCCGAGGGGCGAAGGCGGCGACGCCCACGGCTGTCCTGTGGGCAGGCCATTGCCGCCCAACCGGAGGGGCCGTTCCGGGCGCCGCGCCGAGCGGCGGGGGAGGCCGACGACGTGAGATCGACGGCCTTCGCCCTCTACGACAAAAGGCAGTGCTTACGAAGAGCCAACGCCATCCGCGAATTGCGGCACGCCCGCCGGTCGCTCCCTCGGCGTCATCAACACCTTGGTGATGGGGTGACCCGCGCGAACCATTTCCACTGCCGGGACGTAAGTCTCTTGTGAGGTCGGAGAGCGATGCGGTGGCGGCGCTCCAGCGAGGCGACATCGCCGGGCTCACGGACCTGGTCCGCCTTCACCAGCTGAAAGCGCTGCGCACCGCCTATGGCATCCTCGGTGATCGCGCGGCGGCCGAGGATTTGGTCTCAGAGTCTTTCCTCAAGGTCTACGACCGGATCGGCTCGTACGACGCGGGGCGACCATTCGAGCCCTGGTACTACCGGCTGCTGGTCAACGCCGCGATCGACTATCGCCGCAAATCGAGGCGTTGGCAGGCGGCGGAGCTGCCAGCCGTCGATCCGGCCGCCGGCGGCCTTGAGGCGCACGAGCTCCGGATCTCCCTGCGCAGCAGATCGGGGAGCTGCCCGCCCTCGAACGCGCCGTGCTCATCCTCCATTACTACCTGGACATGGACGAGATAACGATGGCCGACGTCCTCCACTGCCCCGTAGGCACCGTCAAGAGCAGGCTGCACCGGGCCCGTGAGCGCCTGCGGCACCGCCTTGCTGATGAATCGGAACACGCCTGGCAGGCGCGTCCGGCTGAAGGAGCTTGAGATGAACGACCAGGCTACGAGACGGTTGGTGAAGGACTACGTCATTGCGGGCATCCCGGCGGAGGCCGACCTGAGCGGCCGTGTGGCGACGCTGGCGACTGGTCGCCGTCCGCGCTCGCGGCGCGCGATCTGGGTGGTCGGGATGGCGGCGGCGGCGACGCTAGCCGGCACTGTGGTGGTGTCTGCGGTCAACGTGCAGAACTTCCCGGCCCGCCTGCATCTCCTGCAGCCTCCCGCGCGGCTTGACGCTCCGGTCGACAAGGCAGCCCGGCGGGGCCAGGAGGTGGGCAAGCCGGCCGCCCCGGCGGCCAAACAGGGAGCTCAACCGACCACTCTGGCCTCGGCAGAACAGAGCTTTGGCACCCACGTACTGACGGTCCGAGGGCCCGGTGCCCAGCTCAAGGCGGTGTACTTCCAGCCCGCGAGCCGGGTGGAAGCCGGCGCCAAGCCAGGCTCGAAGTCACAGCCCGACTCGGTATCCCTGATCTACACGTACGCTGGCACCACGGCCGAGATCCAAGAGACGATCGACAACTCTCCGGCCCCCCTCACGGTTGACGCCATCGACCAAAACGGCCCAACGATCAAGTCCGGGCAGGGCTTGGGCCCCGTGGCCGTCGAGAGTGTGGGCGGCTCAGACTACGTGGTCGGCCGCACGTCGGGGGGCGCACTCGTCGAGTGGGTAATCTGGAAAACCGGCGGCGGGGTGGTCGTGATGGTCCACTTCGACAATGGGATCGATCACCAGAAAGCGTTCGACTTCGCGACCCACGTCGGTCAGTAAGGGGACGGTCAACCATTCAGGTCCGGGCTGTCCGCGGAGCTGAGACGAGCTCAGGGCAGGGCTGCCCAGTACCGCATACGGTTTCGCGCCGCAGGCCCCCGGCCGGTCTGTGGTGCCGTGCCGAGCTGGCCACGCACAGCATCGAGATGACCAGTCGCTGGCTGGCAGGCGCCCACCAGGCCGAGAACGACCTGGAGGCGATGGCGCGCTTAGGCGCGGAGGACATGGCCGACGTGGTCGCCGCCGACGTCGTCATGGCCGTCACCGAGGTGCCGCGGCTGCCCAGTACGGGTCGCTGAGGCCGGCACGGGGAACTCGGTACCGCGCTCGGGGCGGGTAGGCGGGTGGTGGTAGTACTACCCGAAAGACTTCCCCCAGCTGCCAGACTAAATAGAATGCCGGACGAATGCTGTCTGTCGAGTCTGACACCACCATTCGAGCGGACCCGGCCGCTGTCTGGCAGGCCTGGAAGCCTGGTTACCCGATGCGTCCTCCCGAAGAGGAAGCCCTCAATTTGAACCTCTACGAC
>JALYZG010000063.1 GCA_030948965.1 Candidatus Dormiibacterota bacterium
GTCGACCCCGCGGGGCCCCATGTCCAGAGCCGGGAGGCGTAGACCCGACTCCTCGAAATCCTCATCGAGATCGAGGCTCTTGTCGAGAGCCGAATCGATCCAGGGCTGAGCTGTCACGCCTGTGAAGACTAGGCGGCGGCGGCGAAGATCCGGCGACGATCCGATGAACGACGGTGTTAAGTCGAGGCCGCCTCAGACCGCGCGGCGCCTCGCAGGTGGACCCAGGTGCCTCCGGTCAGGAGCAGCAGCGCAGCCGCCGCCACGCCGCCGAGGAGGCCTACGGCCGGATATTGGTAAACGCCCACGATCAGGCCACCCCCGAGCGTGGCGCTGCCGGCGCAGAGCCAGACCAGCACGTCTGTGGTGCCCTGGAACCGAGCGCGGATGTCCGCGTCGAGGTTCTTGGCCAGCAGAGCCGACCCGGACACGAAGCAGAAGTTCCAGCCCAACCCGATCAGGAACAAGCCCACGCCCAGCCCGACGGCCCCGGTGGATTCCGACGAAACGAGGGCGCCGACCATCAGGAGCGCCCCGCCGGCCAGGCTGATCGTGGTCGAGCCGAACTTGTCCACCAGGCCGCCACTCAGCCAGGCAAGTGCGAACATGCCTGCCACGTGGGCGCTGATGATGGTCGAGATGGTCGGCAGCGTCTGCCCGTAATGGAGCGCGTGAATCGGGAAGAGGTTCATGAGCATGACCATCACGGCCTGGCCGACGACAAGGTTGACCACTCCGAGGCGGATCGCCGGCCGGCCGGCCACCGCCAGGTAGTCACGGAAGCGCAGGCGCTCGCCCGCGGCCATGACCGCCCGGCCCGGCTGCCGGAACAACGCTCCGATGGCGATCGCTCCGAGCAGCAGAAGAATCGCCGACTGGCCCCAGCCCAACTCGAGCGCGGGCCGGCCGACCAGCGCCGACACGCCCTGCAGCGGCCTGGTCAATAGGGCGGCCAGCGCGGCTCCGATGACCGACCCGAACAGCAGCACTCCCACGGCCCGGCCCCGAGCCGCTGCCGGAACCAGGTCCGCGGCCGCGTAACGGCCCTGCAGGACCACGGCTTGGGCCATCCCCACCATCGCGCTGCCGACCAGGAAGCCGGGGAGGTTGTGGCTGAGCGCGAAGAGGCAGCCGATAGCTGCTCCCACGGCCCCGACGAGGTAACCGGTGAGCATGCCCGCGCGCCGGCCGTAGCGGCCCATGGCCATGCCGGCGGCAAAGGCGGACAGCGACGCCGCCACCATGTTGATGGTCGCCGGCAGGCCCGAGACGGAGGCGGTGCCCGCGATCTGCGTGGCCAGGATGCTGCCGAGCGAGACGCTGGTGGTCAGGGCGCTGGTCGACGCTGCCTGGCCGAGGAAGAGACCCAGAAAACTGCCGCGCACACCAGGGCGCCGGAGTGCGCCGAGCAGTGAGATGTCCTTCATCTCGACTGCGACAGTGACCATCGTCTGCCTACGTGCGATCTGCGCGCCGGCTCATTGCCGTCATTTCGGCGGTACCCTGCCGCGGCCTTGGCGCTTCCCGCGTTCGGTCGCGGTGGCCCATAGCAGCAGCCCGCCGAACACCCCGCCCTCGATCACGCCGTAGAGAATCGAGCGCCAGAGCGGCTGGTTGAAGAGGCCGAGGTTCAGCACCCCGAACAGGACGAACAAGGCGGGGAATGCGATCGCGGCTTGGACGCCCGTGCTCAGCCCCTCCCACCACCGCACGAGGCCGGGCGCCGGCGCGGGGTCCTGGGCCATCGCCGTGACGATACCGCCCCTCGGGCCCGAGGCGATAGAGGCACTCGCCGGCGGCGCGCGACGGACTGCGGACTTGACATTTCCACGCAGCTCGCTATAGTAGATGGCTATGACCATCATAAATCATGAGCATCTTAGAGCCGCCTTAAAAACGCTCCACCGCCCGGGTGTGGAAGCATGAAGGACTGGATGACAGCACAATGAAAATCGGACTCCAGATCCCTGACTTCACGTGGCCCGGTGGCCCGGAACAGCTCGGCCCGACCCTGAAGGAAATCGCGAGCACGGCCGACGAGGTCGGGTTCGACTCCATCGGGGTCATGGACCACCTCTTCCAGATCCGATCGGTGGGGGCGCCCGAGCGCGAGATGCTGGAAGGTTATACCGCCCTTGGCTTCATCGCCGCCCAGACGAGCCGGGCCAAGCTGCTGACCCTGGTCACCGGCGCCGTCTACCGGCCGCCCGGCCTGCTGGCCAAGATCGTGACCACGCTCGACGTGCTCAGCGGCGGTCGGGCCGGGCTGGGCATCGGGGCGGCCTGGAACGAGGACGAGGCGCACGGCCTGGGCCTCGAGTTCCCGCCGCTGGCCGAGCGCTTCGAACGCCTGGAAGAGACCCTCCAGATCTGCCTCCGCATGTGGTCCGACTCTGAGGAGCCCTAAAACGGCGCCCACTACAAGCTGGAGCGACCGCTCAACTCGCCCGCCGCTCTCAGCCGGCCCCATCCGCCGATCCTGATCGGGGGCATGGGCGAACGCAAGACCCTGCGCCTCGTGGCCCGTTACGCGCAGGCCTGCAACCTCTTTCCGACCCCTGAGATCCCGCACAAGCTCGAGGTCCTGCGCCGGCACTGTGAGGCCGAGGGCCGTGACTACGACTCCATCGAGAAGACCGCCATGTTCCGCTTTGACGCCGGCAACGTCGGCCCGACGCTTGGCCGTCTGCGCTGGCTGAAGGGCATGGGCATCGAGACGGTGATCGGCTCGGTCAAGGACGTGGGCACGATCGAGCCGCTGCGCATCCTGGGCCGGGAATTGATCCCCATAGCTGCCGAGGTCTGACAGAGAAAGGAGCGAACGGCCGCTGCAGACGTTAAGAACGCGGCTTCAGCCAAGGGCGAGGGCTGCGATCAGGGACCGGACTCAAGATCGCTCCTCCCATGCGCGCGTGCGCTCGACGGCCTTCTTCCAACCTGCCCGGCCCGCGGCCCGCTGCTCAGGCGTCGATCGCGGCTGCCAGGTCCGGTCCACGCGCCAGTTGCGGCGCAGCTCCTCCAGGCTCGACCAGAAGCCGGTGGCCAACCCGGCAGCGTACGCGGCACCGAGCGCCGTCGCCTCGCTGACCGTCGGCCGCACGACCGGGGTGCCCAGGATGTCGGCCTGGAGCTGCATGAGGAAGTCGTTCAGGGCCATGCCGCCATCGACCTTGAGGGTGGTGACCTTGACCCCGGAGTCCTGCTCCATGGCCTCGGCCACGTCGAGGGTCTGGTAGCCGACCGACTCGAGCGTGGCCCGAACCAGGTGGCGGCGGTCCACATACTGCGTCAGGCCCACGATCGCGCCCCGCGCGTACGTATCCCAGTAGGGCGCGAACAGGCCGGAAAACGCGGGCACGAAGTAGGCGCCACCGGTATCGGCGACCGACTGGGCGATGGCCTCGGTCTCGGCAGCGTCGGGTCCGGGAGGCGTTCGTGTAATCGGTGACGTGAGCGCCCCTGTCGGGTCCGCCCGTGAGCCACCAGATGACCCACGAGTCCATGGTGCCGAACAGCAGCTCGCCCTTCTCCGCCCGGCGCCGAGCGCCCCCGACGTGGTCGAGGATCCACTTCACCTTCGGGCCCGAGAAGTAGGTCGCGGCCTGAAGCCCGGTGCGCTCTCTGATCGTCTGCGCGAAGCCGTCGTCGATGAGTTGCTGGCAGGAATCTCGCGTCCGCGTGTCCTGCCAGACGATCGCGTTGTGTATCGGTTTGCCGGTCGCCTTCTCCCAGACGACGGCCGTCTCGCGCTGGTTGGTGACGCCGATCGCCGCGAGGTCGGAGGCGGCGACGCCGCCCTTCCGCAGAGCTCCGTCGGTCACGGCCTGGGTCTTGGCCCAGACTTCCATGGCGTCGTGCTCGACCCAACCCGGCCGGGGATAGACCTGCGCGTGCTCCTGATAGTCCCTCGCCACCACCTGCCGTCGTGGCTGAACAGATGAACCGGGTGCCGGTCGTGCCCTTGATCCACGGCGCCGACGTACTTGGCGCCGATGGCAGCTAGTCGGGTGTTGGGGCCGGGGCGCCGGGCGACGGCTCGCCCTGTGCTGCTTCGGTCGCGGCGGCCAGACCCGCCACCTGGACGTAGTGGATGCCGGCGGCGATCGCTGCCCCGATCAGCGGTCCCACGATGTAGAGCCACACATCGCCCCAGGAGCCACTGGCGAAGATCGCACTCCCGAACGTCGCCCCGAGGCCCACAGCCGGGTTGAAGGCTCCGCCGGAGATGGGTCCGCCCGCGAACGCGGCGATCACGATGGCGAAGCCGATGGCCAGGCCGTAGAAGGAGTTGCCCTGCGTCTCTTTGGTGGCCGCGACGTTGAGGACCACGAGGACGAGCAAGGTCGTATAGGCGATCTCCACGGCCAGGGCTGAAGCCGCGAACACCTTCGGGCCCGGGTGGATGCCCGGGGTGTGCCCGCTGACGAGGTAGCCGAAGATGAACGCCAGAGCCGCCCCGACCAGCTGCGCGACCCAGTACAGCCCCATGTCCTGGGCGCCGATCTTGCCGCGCAGGAACAGGCCGAGAGAGACGGCCGGATTGTAGTGTCCGCCGGAGATGTGGCCGCCCATGTACACCACGACCATCAGGACGGCCCCGATGGCGAGCGGTGCCAGGGGCCCGATGGGTCCCGAGAGGGCGATAACAGAGAGGAAGAGGAACGTGCCGACGGCTTCTGTCAAGAGCTTCGCAACCCGCGTCATGTCAAACAGGCTAACAGCGCCGGCGATGTCACCGGATCGCCCGCGGTCGACGCTGCCGCGAGGCAGACTTGGCGCATGTGGAAGTTGGCCGCGATCGGCTCCTGCGTGCTAATCGTCATCGTCCTGGCCGGCATCGGCTACGAGGAGTGGACGGCCGCCCACCCCACGGCCGCGCCAGCCAACGCGGTGCTCCGCGAAGACCTGCCCGACCCGGCCCTCACCCCTGGGGTGATCGACCCCGTGGTGACCCAGGACACGATCCGCACCACCGTATGCGTCGGCGGCTACACGAAGACCGTGCGGCCGCCGCAGGCGTACACGGACAAGCTGAAGAAGGAGCAGATGCGGGAGTACAACCGGCCCGGGAAATTGTCGGCCTACCAGGAGGACCACCTGATTCCGCTCGGCCTGGGAGGAAGCCCCAGCGATCCGAAGAACCTGTGGCCGCAGCCCAACGCCGGCTATTGGGGCGCCCAGCGGAAGGACGACCTCGAGTTCTACCTGTACGGGCGCGTCTGCCTCAACGGATTGCCTCTCGATCAGGCCCGGCACGATATCGCCTCGGATTGGATCGCGGCGTACCAGCGCTACCGCCCGACCCAGAGTCATCAGCTCGTCGATTAGTGAGCTTTCTTTCTCTCGGCAGGAGGGTCAGGCTGTGGGGAAGG